>JBEHXA010000683.1:0-4042 GCA_048498935.1 Myxococcota bacterium | reverse complement strand
TCCGCAATTTATTTGTTTTTGGCGGAGGCTGTTTTGTAACCACGGGGGACAAACATCCGACTTTAACTATGATGGCGTTGACCGCGCGCGGTTGCGACTTGCTGATTGACGAGGGCCGGAAGGGGGAGTATAAGGCCTCGAGCTCGTCGCGGAAGCCCAGGTCGAGCATGCGATCGGCCTCGTCGAGCACCACCGCCGCGATGTCGGACCCTTCGATGCCGCCGCGGTTCAGGTGATCCAAGAGCCGACCCGGCGTGCCGACCACGATTGAGGGCGCCGCACCGAGCGAGCGATGCTCGTCGCGGTAAGAAGCGCCGCCCGTCACCGAGGCGATGCGCACCTTGAGCGGCGCGTAGAGCCAACCGAGCTCCTCCGTCACTTGCTTGGCGAGCTCGCGCGTCGGCACGATCACCAGCGCCTGCGGGCGCGCGGCGGGCAAGGTGCGCAGCGGCGTGGGCGTCACCGCGTTCCTGAGCACGAACCCGATGGCGAGCGTCTTGCCGGAGCCGGTCTGCGAGCTGATGCGCAGATCGCGATCTGCCAGGGCGGGCTCGAGCACGGCGCGCTGCACCGGCGTGAGCGTCGTGTAGCCCTTCTTGTCGAGAGCCGAAGCCAGCTCGGGGCCGAGCAGCTCGGAAAAATCGGTAGCGGCGGTGGATGATGGCGCGGGCTCTGACATGCGGATCGGCAGCGGCAGCGACGCAAGCGGAGCACCGACAAAGCGTCGGGGACAACGGGCGCTGGGCGCGCCGCGCGTTGTAGCAGCGCCCGCGCGCCAAGCACGTCGATATTGTTGCCGGCGCGACAACAATTCCAGCGTGAGCCGAAGCCTTGTGGCAGCAGCTGGGCCGTCTATCTTGAGCGCATGAGCCAAACCAAGCGTCTACCGGTCGTTTACCTGCCCCACGGCGGTGGTCCCTGGCCCTTCGTCAAGATCGGCATCGGCGACGAGGCGGAGCAAGCCAGCTTGGCGCAATACCTGCGAAACGTGCGCGGCTTGCCGCCCACTCCCCCGAGCGCCCTGCTCGTGATCTCGGCCCACTGGGAAGAGCCGAACCCCACGGTCATGAACGGCGCCGCGCCGCCGCTCTTGTTCGATTACTACGGCTTCCCGCCGGAATCGTATCAGCTCACCTGGCCCGCTCCGGGCGACCCAGGGCTTGCCAGCCGCGTGCGTGAGCTGCTCGGCAAAGGAGGCTTCGAGACCGCGGCCAACGCCGAGCGCGGCTACGACCACGGCACTTTCGTGCCGTTGAAGCTCACCTACCCGAACGCCGACGTCCCGACCGTGCAGCTCTCACTCAAGAAGGGTCTCGACCCGCGCGAGCACCTCGCGATGGGGCGCGCACTCGCTCCACTCCGCGATGAAGGCGTGTTCATCGTCGGGAGCGGCATGAGCTACCACAACCTGCGCGCGTTCGGCGCACAGGGTCGCCCTGCCGCGAGCGCTTTCGACGCCTGGCTCCGTGAGTCGGTGCCACTCGAGGCGCGCGAGCGCGACGCCCGCCTGGCGGATTGGCAGAAGGCTCCCGCAGCGCGCGCGGCGCACCCGCGCGAAGAGCACCTGCTGCCGCTGATGGTGGTTGCCGGAGCCGCCGGCAGCGATCGCGGTCGCGTCGCCTACCGCGGCTCACTACTGGGCCTGGACATTTCAGCGTACGACTTCGGCGCAGCGGCGTGAGCAGCCGCTCGGCTTGGCCTTGAGACGCTACAGAAGCTTCTGCAAGGGGGCTGCAGAGTGGCAGCCCCAGCGAAGGTTACGCGGTGAGGCCTTGGAGCGGGCCGCGACACACGCCCGGGATGCCGAACGTGGTGACGTCGTCGAAGCCCATCGCGTTGCACACCGAGACCAAGAGGTCGTTGTGCGGCGCATCCTTGTAGTTGATCTGTCGCCCGGTCTTGAAATAGCCGCCGGCCGAGCCCGCTAGCACCCAAGGGATGTTCTTGTACGAGTGCGTGTTGCCGGCCCCGAGCTCGTTGCCCCACAGCACCAAGCTGTTGTCGAGCATCGAAGAGCCGTCCACTTCGGTTGCCTTGGAGAGTGCGTCGAGGATGTACAGGAACTGCTCGGAGTGCCAGACGTTGATCTTCACGAGCTTTTCGGTCGTGGCGGTGTCGGCGTCGCCAGCGTGAGACAGCTCGTGGTGTTCTTCGTTCACGCCGATCCAGGGGAAGTATTGCCAGCTGTCGGCGTTCGCGAACATGAACGTTGACACGCGCGTCATGCCGCAAGTCTGCGCCAGGAGCATCAGGTCCATCTGCAGCTTGGCCACGTCCGGGAACTTGTCCATGGCCCGCGAGTCGTACTTGGTCGGCATCGTGAGCGGCTTGCAAGAGTTGGCCGAGGCCTGGAGGCCCTGCTCGATCTTGCGAATGCCGCCGAGGTGAGCCTCCAGCTTGGCCTTGTCTTCCGCGCTGACGCGGCTTTCGAGGCGCGCGATGTCGTCCTTGAGGAAGTCGAGCACGCTCTGGCGCTCGGCGAGCACCTTCTTGAGCTCCTCGTCGGATAGATCCGCGTTCTCGAAGATGCGCGTGTACATCTGGAACGGGTCGTCGACCGCGGTGTTGGGTTGGTTCGGGCCGCGGTACGAGATGACGCGCAGCGGCTCCTGTCCCTCGATGCGCACACCGAACTCGAGCGACGGAAACTTGGTGGTGGTGCCGATGCGATCCGCGATGAACTGATCGACCGATTGGCGATCGGCCCAGCCGGCGGGACCACCGGAGCCGGTGAAGCTACCGGCGAGGAGCGAGCCGCCCGTGAGCATGGCTCCCGGGCCCTTCATGTGCGGGCCACCCGGCTTGCCGGGCGCGAAGTTCTCGCCTTCCAGGCCGTTGGTCGCGCCGAGCTCGTTCTCGACGGTCGAGTACATGTGCACGCCGTTCAAGACGGTGAGCTTGTCCTTGTATGCGTCGAGCGGCGCCAGGATCGTCGACAGGCTCGTGAGCGGAACTTCCGACGCGGTGCCAGGCATGAAGAACTGCTTCTGGATCGTGCCATTCGCGCTGAAAACGCCGATGAAGCGCTTGGCGGCCTTGGCTTTCGTGTCTTGACCGAACGCGGTCGCGTTTCGCCAAATCGGGCTCGTTAGTGCGACCGTGAGCGCACTCATGCCGCCGAGCAACTTGCGACGGCTGATGATGGTGCGAAGGTCGATCGGCTGGTTGCGGCTCATGGCATCACCTGGGCGTCGAGCGGACGGCGGTAGAGGAAGGCGTCGGTCTCGACGATGGCCTTCGGCAAAGCGTTCAGGTTTTGGCTCGCAGCCTGGAAGCTGCCGAGCAGGTTCTTCATCGAGCAGGCGTCGGTGTCGCGCTCGAAACGGTCGGTCGCGAAGCGGAACCACTGCCGCGCCACGCACTCCTCGACTTCCGAGCTTTGCGCGAGCTTGGCGGCGAGCTCTCCGAGGCCGTTGAACTTGCCGTCGATGTCGCGGGTGCTCACGAGCTCACCGCTGGCGTCGACCGCCTTGCCGCCATCCTCGGTTCGGTAGTGGCCGAGCGTGTCGTAGTTTTCGAAGCCGAAGCCGATGGGGTCCAGCAGCTGGTGACAGCCCTTGCAGGTGGCGTTGACCTCGTGCTGCGCGAGGCGCTCACGGGTGGAGCTACCGGGCGTCACCTCGGGAGCTGCCGGAATATTGGCCGGCGGCGACGGCAGCTGCTGGCAGAGCAGCGCCTCGCGCACGAAGCGACCGCGATAAATCGGCGAGCTCTCGTTCGGCTTGCCTTGCACGGCCAAGAACGCGGGCAGCGAGAGCATGCCGAAAGCGGTGCCGTCCATGCGCTGCGCGGACTGGAAGGCGTCGCCGCCGGTCATGCCGTAGTAGCTCGCGGTGTCCTTGTTGTAAAAAACGGTGGGCGAGGTGAACAGCGCGCTCAACTTGCCGCCTTGGACGTTCAGCACGTCGTCGAAGAAAGCGGCGGCTTGACCCTGGAGCGACGCCCGGAAGCTCGGAGCTTGAAACTCCGGGTAGGTCTCGGGGTTCTTCACCAGGTTGCCGCCATACGCCGACGAGTGCCGGGCAGCCTTGGGTGCTTTGCG
>JBEHXA010000682.1:0-4045 GCA_048498935.1 Myxococcota bacterium | reverse complement strand
GAAGAACTCGCGGATACGCGCCTTGATCAGCTCTGCCAGGGGGCTCGGCGACTGGTCGGGGGCGTTGCTCATGCTGCCTCCTGGTGGGTCAGGCCGCGCCCGGTCAGGTGCAAGAAGACGTCGTCGAGGGTTGCCTGGTGCGTGCTCAGCCCGATCGGCGTGACCTGTTGCCGCTCGAGCTCGGCCAGCACGGAGCCCAAAGCGCTCAGGCTGCGATCGATGCGCAGGCGATAACCCTCGCCGCGCCGGTCGACCGCTTCGACCGCTCCGAGCGCGGCCATGGCTACCTCGTCGAGCTGCTGCTTGGCCTCGAATTCGACGAATTGCACCAGGCCCAAGCCGTCGACCAACGAGCGCGGCGTGCCGAGCGCGATGAGCTTGCCGTGATCCATGATCGCGATACGATCACACAGCGCGGCAGCCTCCTCCATGTAGTGAGTCGTGATGAGGACGCTGCGGCCCCGCTCTTGAAAGCGTTTGACGATGCCCCACAGCGTTTGGCGCGCGCGCGGATCCAGCCCGGTGGTGGGCTCGTCCAAAAACAGCAACTCCGGATCGCCAGCGAGCGCAGTGCCCAGCGCCACGCGCTGCTTCTGGCCCCCCGAAAGCTTGTGGTACTGCTGCTTGCGCTCCTCGGCGAGGTCCAGCTCCTCGACCAGCTGGTCTACGCTCTTGCCCTGCCGATAAAAGGAGCGAAACAGGCGCAGCACCTCTTCGACCATCAGCTTGTCTGCGAGCTGAGTGTCTTGTAGCTGCACTCCCAGCCGTTCCTGGAGCTCGCGGTCTCGTCCCGAACGCCACGGGATTCCGAATAACTCCACCTTGCCCGAGTCCGGCTTCGTGAGCCCCTCGAGCATTTCGACCGTGGTCGTCTTGCCTGCGCCGTTCGGACCCAGTAGGCCGAAACATTCGCCGACCTCGACGCTCAGGTCGATACCGGCCACAGCGAGCTTGTCGCCGTAACGCTTGACCAGGGATTGGCACAGAATCGCGGGCGCAGCCATGGGCGGCGGCAGCCTAGCAGTAGGCGAGCCGCGAAAGTCGTGGCAGATTTTGGCCATGGGCATTTTCGACCGCATGGGTAAGGCCATCTCCGCGAACTTCAACTCGCTGGTCGACGGCCTGCAGGACCCTCGAAAGTCCGTCGACCAGACGCTGCTCGACATGCAGGAGCAGATCCGCGCGGCGCGGCGCGAAGTGGTGAGCGCGGTGGCGGCCGAGAAACAGCTGCGAGGCAAGCTCGACGAGCTGGATCAGCAAGCTCAGAAATGGGCCAGCCGTGCCGAGCTGGCGGTCAAGAGCGGCGACGATCAGCTCGCGCGCGAAGCGCTCCTCCAAAAGAAGCGCGTCACCGGCGAACGCGATCGCGCCGAAGCGCTGCGCGGCGAGCAACGCGCGGCAGCTCATGAAATGAAGGCGGAGCTCGAGCGTATGGAACAAAAGGTGACCGAGCTCGAACAGCGCAAGGGCACACTGGTCGCACAAGCAGCCCAAGCCAAAGCCGGCCCCACCGGCGACGGCACCCGGCGCGTGGGCGGCAGCGCCTTCGCCGAGTTTCGTCGCATGGAAGATCAGATCGAAGCCGTCGAGACCACCGTGCAAGCCCAGCGTGAGCTCGACTCGGTGCTCAACGAGCCTGGCCCCGGTGGCCTCACGCGCGATGAGGTCGAAGCCAAGTTCCGCGCCCTCGAAGCCGGAGTCGGCCCCGTCGCAGAAAAACTGAAGAACAGCGAAGTCGACGAAGAGCTCCAAGCCATCAAACGCCGCGTCCGCATCGAAACCTGACTTCCCGACTTGGGGCTGCCGGGGCACGAAACGTGCTCGCTACCGTCACTTAGAGGTCTCGAAGCTCATCGGCGTCAGGTGGTGCCGATGAGGTTCGAGCGACGCCTCGATGACTACGTGCACGTATCCAACAGGGCGTGAATGACTCGCACTTTTGGTGGATCCGCGGCGGCTTATTGGATACGTGCACGTAGTGATCTTCGGAACGCATCAGTGGCCTGCGGCGCGCTCCGACTTTGCGGGGATCCTCAGCGCCGGCGCGGCGCTGCTGAGACCAAGCGCACATCCCCGTAGGCGGCATTAGGTCTCGTCGGTCGGAATTTCGAATTCGATCCCGAAGTGCTGCGCACGCTCTCATCGAGCGCATCGTCGACATGCTCTGGCGCCTTACCGGTTGAGCGGGGACACGGCGTCAGCTCGCATCGGCGCGCTGGCGCCGTGCTCTGAGTCGCAATTGCGACATGGCGTCATTTCGCTGAGTGGCTCACGAAATCATTGGGGAATCTGAGTCAAAAACGCGACATGCGTCGCGGAGCGAAAAGGGGCGCTTCGGCCGCCCGTGTTCGAACCAGCGCGGCGCTTCGATCTGGTGACGGCTCAGGAGCTTTTGACAGTTGGCTCGGGTGCTGCCTCGCCTGCGAGGAGCTCACGCAGCACTTCGGCTACAGCTTCGTACAAGGCTTCGGGGATCTCGGAGCCACGCTCGGCGCCGGACCGCGCCGACCGGCCCGACCGCTCCGATCGCTCCGGTACTCCGTAGGCGTGCGCGGCTTCGATCAGGCGTTGGGCGAGGTCGCCTTCGCCGTGGGCGATCACGGTGGGGGCTTCGTCTTCGCCTTCTTGGTAGTGGAGGGCGGTCGCCAAATGAGTCGGGTTGACGATCAGGACGGTGGCGTCCTTGACGGCTGCGATCATCGAGCCAGCGAGCGCTTCTTGATGAGCGCGCCGGCGAGCGGCTTTCACTTCTGGATCGCCTTCGGACTCGCGCGCTTCGCGCTTCACCTCGTCTTTGCTCATGCGGTGGCGGGCGAGCCAGGCGCGGCGCACGAAAAAGTAGTCCACCGCGCCCAGCACGAGCCCTACCAGGGCAGCGGCCCAGAGCAGCCGCCGACCGAGCAGCCACATCGTGGTGCCGACCGCTTCGGGCCGACCCAGCGTACCCGCTACGTCACCAACGTGGCCTCGCAGCAGGCTCCACGTGAGGTAGCCAACGGCGAGCGCTGCGAGCAGTGAGCGGGTCAACGAAAAGAAGCGCTCGGCAGTGAAGAGACCCTTCAAGCCCTGGAACGGGTCGAGCCGACCGAGATCGGGAGCGAAGCGTGAGGCAGTGAAGGCTCCTCCCGTTTGCAGCAAACCGACCGCCAACGAAACGAGCGCGGCCGCACCCAGCACCGGCGCGCTCAGCCCCAAGCACAGCCAGGCCGCCCCAACCCAATCGGCTTCGCCCGTCGCGATCGCCTCGCGGAGCGCCGAGCCGAGCGCCGCCGTGAGGGCGCCCCCGAGTGCTGGCAGGAGGGCCAGCACCACGAGCAAGCCGACCCCCTGTCCGAGCGCCGCCGAGACAGCGCTATCACCTTCGCGCCGCGCCTTCTGCAGGCGCCGCGGTGTGGGCTGTTCGGTCTTTTGATCCATGGCTCAGAACAGTATCGGCAGGCCTCGACCGCCAGTTGCGCGCCATGCCGCTGCCGTCTGTTGAATCACGGGGGTGCGCACCTGCGGGGCCGGGTGGCTGCGCTCGAAGCCGAACAGTACGTCCACTGGGGTGAGCTGATCCAGCCCGGCAAAGAACTGCATGGTGAGCAGCGCGCCGCCCTCGGTCAGGTGGTAGTCGCTGCGCCGCGCGCCCATCGTGAGCGTGTTGTTGATGCCCACCACGTCCGCTGCGAGCTCGTTCGGCTGGTTGAACGCCGGCACCGCGTTTGCGAGCACTGCGCCGATTTCGGACAGCGTGAGCGCGCCTCCCGCGGTGCAGGGCAGGTGACCGAGGTAGTGGTGTCCGAGCTCGTGCCCCATGACGAACGCGACCTCTTCGTCGAGGATTTGATACTGGCGCGCAACCTTACGGGGGTCCAAGTCGATGCGCGGATCGACGAAGCCGGGAGGCGCTTCGGGCAGCGGCTGCTTGGCCCGCGCGCCGCGCGCGATGATCCCGATGTATTCTCCCACCTTGTTCGTGCCACCGATTTCATCGGCGGCGCGAAATCGCGCGAGCTGCGAGGTGATTTGCAGGAGCCCATCGGTGATGGCCATCGCGGCGCGC
>JBEHXA010000681.1:0-4049 GCA_048498935.1 Myxococcota bacterium | reverse complement strand
GTAGTTGCAGTTTTTACACGCGCCCACGACCTCGGTGCGACCGTCCCCTTACACGTCGCCGATCACGTGCTGCTCGAGCCTGACATCGGCGTGCATCAGGTGTGGCGGCCAAGGCGCGTCGCTCTTGGCCAGCTCGGGGCCTGGGTTTTCATACCAATACGCGGTGGCGTGCGGCTGCGGTGCCGGTGCTGGGTTCGCGTTCAGGGCGTCGTTCACATCGGGGCTGGCGATGTTGATGATGTCGACGTCACCATCCCGATCCACGTCGTAGGCATAGTCGGCCTGGTCATCGGAGACGCCGGTCTCGATCTCGGGCCCGTCACCGTTGCGTGGTAGGTCTTCGTGACCGTCGCGAAAGATGTGCTCGACGACCGGTAAGCCGGGCGCAAACGGGCCTGAATACCAGCGGCGGCCTGCTGAAACATCGACCACTCCGTCACCGTCGTAGTCGCCGATCGCGCAGCTTTCGGCGAGGAAGCGCTCGTGCAGCAGCACTTTGGTGTAAGCCAGCTTGCCGGGGCGTCTCTCGATCGCTACGGGCCGCTCTGGCCAAGCGCCGGTGATCGCATAGTTGGCGAAGGTCGGCGGCGCGACGACGGCCCTTCCTCCGCTGCCACCTACGCCTCCGCTGCCACCTACGCCTCCGCTGCCTGCATTGCCGCCCGCGCCTCCTCCGCCTATCACGAAGCCGCCCGTGGACTCACCAGCGTCGCCGGGGGCAGGGGGCTCGACCTTGTCGGCGCCACCCACTGTCGGTACTGCGCCGGGCTGGCCCGAGGTTCCGCCTGGTTTTCCGCCGGCCTCTTGCTGGGGCCCGACTCGGGAGTGGCCACACGCGATGAGCCCGCACGTCAGGGTAAGCGCACCCAGCACCCTTTTCGACCGCCACAGCATGACTCTAACCGTACCGATTGGCAGGGGAGCTCGCTAGTGCGGGATCTTGCGCTGGCTGGTGCTGCTCACTGACCGAGAAACACCGCTAGCCCAACTTTGGTGGCGAGGCAGAAGTCTGGGATGCCGTCGTCGTTCAAATGACCGACGGCGATTTGCCAGCCGACGCCGAGTTGCTTGTCCACCAAATGAGGCTCGAAAGTGACGGGACCGCCGTTCGCGGGATCGGGGGTGCGCACGGTACGGAACACATAGACTACGGGGTCACCGAGCAGGTCGGGATCGCCGTAGCCATTGGGGTGGGCGAAGCGAGTCTTGCCCGTAATGAGATCCGGAATGCCATCGCCGTCCATGTCCGCGACCTCGAGCGCATGGGCTTCGGAGAACGAGACGCCGTATTTGGCGACTTCTTGTGGCCCACCGACGAACTGATGCTTCACGAAAGTGAGCGGCGCCGTCTGCTCGTACCAAGAGATGCCGTAGTTGTGGGCAAAGTCCGCCGACACGATGTCACCATCGCCATCACCGTCGAAGTCGGCCGCGAACATCTGGGCGCCGCCGAGCTCACCTCCAGCCCCTCCTCCGTACAGCTGCGTCGGCACGAAGCCGCAATCCGGAGCCGGACATGGCACCTCGTTGGGTACCGCGCTCAGAGGATCGATCCAAACTCCAGCGCGAGTGAGCAAGTCGGGTTGGCCGTCGCCGTTCACGTCGCCCATTCCGACGCCGTGCAGAAAGCCGGTCCCGTTGAATGGAAATTCGAACTGGCGCGTTACCGCGTGGAACTTCCAAGGACCACGCAGGTTCTCGAGGTTCGCGTGGTAGTAGCCGATCCTCTGCTGGGGGTCGCAGCCTTTGCACGCGCCGAGCAGCTCCGGCCAGCCGTCGCCGTCGATGTCGCCGATCCCGTGCTGCTCCATGCGCACATCCTTATGGAGAACGTGCGAGTCCCAGTTCGCGTAGGTCTCGACCTGCGAGAATCCGGGATTTTCGTACCAGTACGCGCTCGAGTGAGGCTGGGGCGCCGGAGCGGCGCTCGGGTTCTGCGCTTCGTCGACGTCCGGGTTCGACACGTTGATGATGTCGGGGTCGCCGTCGAGATCCATGTCGACCACGTAGTCGGCCCAATCGTCCGAAACGCCCGTATTGATCTCTGGTCCGTCTCCGTTTCGCGGCAAGTCGTCGTGTCCGCCGCGAAACACATGCTCGATGACGGGAAGGTCGGGGGCGAACGGTCCCGCGTACCAGCGCCTTCCCGAAGAAATATCGGGATTGCCGTCGCCGTTGTAGTCACCGATGGCGCAGCTCTGCGCCAGAAACCGATCGTGGATCAGGACCTTCGTGTACTCGAGTTTGCCGGGTCGCGTTTCAATCGCCACCTTGCGTCCTGGCCAGCTGCCAGTAATGGCGTAGTTCAGCGGAGGCTCGATGGGCCCTTGCACTACGGTCCCGCCGGCCCCCCCCTCACCGTCTCTGCCACCTTCGACCACGAACCCCGGCGACGAACCAGCAGCCCCCGCTCCTCCCGCTGTTCCCCCCGAGGCGGGCATGGGCGCCTCCGCGCCGGCTCCGCCCTCGGCCGCCGGCTCTTCACCGCCGTGGCCGCCACTCCCACCCATGTGCCCCTTCGGTTCGTGATTCGTCCGCCCGCACGCGCCGAGCCCCACGAGCCCGATCGCTGCCCAGCCGAACGTCAACCTCCGCACCATAGAGGGTTGGTACCGTTGGCCAGCACAGCTCGCTAGTGCAGGATCCTGCACCGGCTGCTCAGCCGCCCGAACCGGCATTGACAGGCGCAAGGCGCGGTGGGAACCGGGCCCCATGCTTCAAGGAACGGGCTTCGGAAGGCGCGCGGGAGTGCTGGTCGCGGTGCTGGCAGCGCTCGGTTCGGCGGCCTGCGGAGGCAGCCAGACCACGTTCGTCACCTCCTGGAGGCCGCCGCAAGCCGAGCCACTCCAGATGCGCGGCGAGAAGGTCGCGGCCGTCGTGATGATGAAGGACGAGATCGCTCGCCGTCACGCCGAGGATGTGTTGGCGCGCGAGATCACGCACTACGGCGCGTTCGGCGTGCAGATGTACACGTTGATGTCGAAGCCGCCGCTCGACAACGAAGCGGCGGCCAAGGCGGCGATCGAGGGCGCGGGCATCAAGGGCATCGTGGTGATGAGGCCGATGGGCAGGCGCCAGAAGGTCGAAACCGAAGAGGTGTACTCGCAGCCGTACTACGGCGGCTACTGGGGCGGCTACTACGGCTACGGCTGGGGCTCGCCGTACATGGCGCCGGCCTCGTACGCGATCGCCAGCAACCCGCATGACGTCAACGCCAACCAGCAGACCATCTACGTGGCCGAAGGCCCCACCAAAGAGACCGTCACGACCACCACCGAGATCGTGGAGGTCGAGGTGTTGGTCTACTCGCTCAAGCAAAACCGCCTGGTTTGGGCCGGCCGCAGCGAAACCACCGACGCCGAAAAGCTGGATCCGTTCGTGACTCAGCTCGCCGCCAAGACCGTTCAAGAAATGGGCGAGGCCGGGCTGCTGTCGTCGAAGTAGCGCGTGCGCGCGGCGCTCTTCAGCTGCGCTGCAAGCTCCACTTGCCGCCGGCGTGAAGCTCCAAAATGGCGTCGTACGCCGCCGGCACGGCGTTGCCGCCGAAAACCAAATAGGTGATGTCCGCCTCGGAGAGCAGCGAGAGCGCATGCGCCAGCTGTTCCGGAGCGAGCGTGGTGGCGGGGCTTTGCAGCACCGCGAAGGCCGGACGCGCCAAGTAAATGCGCGCCAGCCCGAACAGCTGTTGCTCTCCGAGCGAGAGGCTATGGCCCCAGTCACCCTCGACGTCCAAGCCGCCGACCCGCGCCAGCGCCGAACCGAGACCGAGCTCGGCCAGCACCCGCTCGAGTTGTTGCTCGGCCGGATCGTGATTTCGGCTGCTGCGCGCCAGCAGTTCTCGCAGTGTGCCTGGCGGAACGTGCGGACGCTCCGGTAAGAACGAGATCTGGTCGGGATCCGGGCGGGTGATGCGTCCTTGCCGCAGATCGCGAGCTAGAGCCGTCGCGCGAAAGAGCGCGCGCCGGGCCTCGTCCGTGCCGGTGACCAAGATGCGGGTTCCGGTAAGTAGGGTGAGGCTGAGGTGCGCGACGAGAGCGTTAATCCAAACG
>JBEHXA010000680.1:0-4052 GCA_048498935.1 Myxococcota bacterium | reverse complement strand
CCAACGACCATGCCGACCACCGAGCCCACCAGCACCCATTTGAGCGCAGCCTGGCCGCGTCGCTGCAAACCAAAGGCTTTCCGCGCCCAGCGGAACACGTAAACGTTCAGCCCACCCAGGGCGCCCAGCATGAGCACGAGAAAAAGCGCGAACCTGGCTATCGACATCGCTGCATGACCTTGGGCACCTGCCACCAATTCGCTACCGGCCCCGGCTATTCCTAACGATACTTCACGGGCCGAGCAGCAGCGCGGCAAGCCGAGAAAAAGGACGAGGACATGCAGTTTGGAATGATTGGGCTAGGTCGCATGGGCGCCAACATGGTGCGCCGCTTGATGAACGGTGGACATACGTGCGTCGCGTACGACGTGTTTCCAGAGTCCGTGCAAAAGCTCGCCGGCGAAGGCGCCACCGGTGCCGCGTCGCTAGCTGAGCTCGTGCAGAAGCTCCAGACGCCCCGGGTCGTTTGGATGATGGTTCCGGCCGCCAACGTCGACACCACGCTCGAGCAAGTCGCGGCGCTACTTTCGCCTGGCGACATCGTGATCGACGGCGGTAATTCCTACTATCGCGATGACATCCTGCGCGCTCGCAAGCTCGCCGAACGCGGCCTGCACTACGTCGACTGCGGTACGAGCGGCGGCGTATTCGGGCTCGAGCGCGGCTACTGCTTGATGATCGGCGGCGAGGCCGAGACGGTCAAACACCTCGATCCCATCTTCAAAACGCTGGCGCCCGGCATGGGAGATATTCCACCGACGGCGGGGGCGGCCCAAGGCAGCACCGCGCAACAGGGTTACCTACACTGTGGGCCAAACGGCGCTGGGCACTTCGTTAAAATGGTGCACAACGGCATCGAGTACGGCCTGATGGCGGCGTACGCAGAAGGCTTCAACATCCTGCGCCACGCCGACATCGGGCTCCGCCACGACGGCAAGAACGACGCCGAAACGACCCCGCTCAGGAACGCCGAGTTCTTCAAATACCAGTTCGATTTGTCGGAGATTGCCGAGGTCTGGCGACGTGGCAGCGTGATCTCGTCGTGGCTGTTGGACCTCACGGCACGCGCATTTGCGCGCGACGAAGGGCTGGGCGCATTCGCGGGCAACGTGTCCGACTCCGGCGAGGGCCGCTGGACTCTGGAAGCCGCCAATGAAGAAGGGGTTCCGGCGCACGTGCTCTCGGCCGCCCTCTTTCAGCGTTTTAGCTCACGCGGCGCGGCCGACTTCCAGAACCGGCTGCTCTCGGCCATGCGCTTCGAGTTCGGCGGTCACCACGAAAAGAAGTGAGTCGGAGCGCGGCAGCCATGGCAAGCTAGGTGGCCTCGGTCGGGAAAGGGCCGGGGCCACAACCGCATTGGCGTGCCCTTGTCGTTGAAAGAGCTTCCGCTGCCCTCGTTGGCGAGCCTGCGAGCGATCGCAGCGCTCCGCAGTCCGCATCTGGCGCTGGTGCGTCCGGCGCGCATCGGGCTCGGCTTCGAGTCTGCGGGCTCGAACCAGAAGAGCCTGGCTGAAATCGAAGAACTGCTCGGCGGTCCGGGGCGGCTGTCGCTGCCTTATGCGCTGCGCTGGTTGCTCGATCTGCTCACCGGGCTGGGCGTTCTGCATCGCACGTTCAGCTTCGTGCACGGCGAGCTACAACCAGAGCATCTGGTGCTCGGTGAGGACGGCGTGGGGCGACTGGTACCCGTGGTGCGTGCCCACTGGGTACGCGGCGAAGAGCGGGCAGCGGACCGGCTCTACTACCTCGCGCCTGAAAAGCTGCTCGGCGATCGGCTCGACGTGCGCTCCGACGTCTTCAGCGTCGGCGTGATGTTGTGGGAGGCGCTCGCAGGCCAGCGCTTGCTCGAAGTCGAGAGCGTCGACGACATCATCGCGCGGCTGATGGGCGGCGGCATCCCGCGCGCGCAACCGCCGGAGGGTGAGGCCTGGACGCTACCGCTCGCCGACATCGCGGCTCGCGCACTCTCGGTCGATCCGGAGCGCCGCTTCGCGACCGCCGCCGAAATGAAGGAAGCGCTCCAAGCCGCCTGTTCCCGCTACTTGGCGAGCGCGCCCGGCATGGCGGAGCTGTTCGTGAACCCCGAACTGCGCACCCGGAGCTACGTGCGCGAGTCGCTGCCCCCAGAGAGTCAGCGCATCACCGTACCGCCCGCGCGCGAAGCCGCCCCTCCGAACGACGACCAGCTCGAAGCGGCCGCCGAGCGGCTCTCGCGTTCGAGCTTTTCGTCCATCGATCTCGAAGACGAGCGCACGACGCATCCGACCGCGCCACCGCCAGCAGCAACATCGGCTCCCAGCCAAGCGCCCGCCGAGACTTCATCCTCCACGCCGCCGCGTCGCATCGGCAATCATGGCAGCACGTTGGTGGGCGTCGCGCCGCCTTTCATCCCCCGCGCGACACCGCCGAGCATGAACGTCACCAGGCCGGTGGGCACGCCCTTACCGGTGATCTCGCCGCGCGGGTCGGCACCTCCCGCGCATGCGTCGGAGCCCCCCACGCTCTCGCCGATGGTGGCGCCGCGACCGCCGCAGGAATTCACGGCCGAGCCGAGCTTCCAGCTGGTGACGCCGCGCAAGCGACGCTCGGGCGCTTGGATAGCAGTGGGGGCCGTCGTCGCGGTCTCCGCATTCGCCGCTCGACCTTGGCTCGCGCGCCAAGTGGCTGCAGCATCCAACGCCGTCGACAATCCCGCGCCGAGCTACGAGCAGCCAGCGCCATCCGAGCACGAAGCGCCGCGAGCCACGCTCCCGTCGGCCGAAGCGGAAGCAGCTCCGAGCGAGCCGCCGGTCGGCATCTCCCCCACTCCTCCTTCTCCGACCGATCGCGACGGGCCTCGACCAAGGCTTCAGCGTCGCGAGCAACAAGAGGTGATTCAGCACGAGCCGACGCGCGCTCCGAGTCCGCCCCTGGCGGAACGTCGCGTTACGCCTCACGTCGAGCCGCCGCCGGCTCCTCAGCCCGCGCTGGTCGAACCGAAGGCCGCCACACCGCCTCCCGAAGAGCCACCGCCGCCTCCTCCGCCCGCTCCGAAGCCGAAAGCTGCGCCGACGAGCGAAGCAGATCGGTACGGAATCTGAGACGTCTTGTACACGCGCCACTCAGCGCATGATCAGCGAGACTAGAATTCACAGAAGGCTCGCTCGAAGCTTCTCATACTGACGCTCGTCGAGAATAATCGCCGGCCGCATGAGCCAAGCACGCCGAGCCGCGCTTCATCTCCTCAACAACGACTGGAGCCGCGCCGTCTGGAAGCACTGGCTCGCACACGTCTTCGAGCCGCCGGTAGATCCGCCCATGCCCGCGAGCACGGCTCCATCGCGCAGCGCAGCGCCACCTGCCAACGTCGACCAGCGAGTCAACAGCGCGCCAGCGAACCAGGACGACCGAGAACACCTGACCGGTCGCTGCACACCGGATCAGCTGGATGCCCCTGATTCCCAGCAGGATCGCTCGGCTCGACGCGGCGAGCTGCGCGCGCGCTTCGAGGCTCTCTCGGATCGTTTGCTCGCGGTAGAAGATGGACTCGGCGCGCTGCTGCGCCGCTCGAGCCAGCGCGACAAGTCCGAGCGCCGCGCGGAGCAACAGCAAGTGGAGCTCATCGACACGCTCGCCGTCGCGGCCGAGCGCCAGGCTGCGGTGCTCGAAGGCTTGCTGGGCACGGTGGCCCGCCTTGAGCACGCTCTGTCGCGCCTCGAGCATGGCCTCTCGCGGGTCGAGCGAACCGTAGGCGATCGCAATCGGCGCGACTCGCATCCCCCGCAACGCCCAGGCTCCCAGTTCCCCGAGTCTCAGGCGGCCCCCCGTAGTCCGTCGGTCCGGCCGGGCGAGCTCGATGACAGTGACGCCAACGACTCACCGGGCATCAACGGTCAGCTCTCCGAAATGTCGCTATCGACCGTGCTGGCAATGCTGGAAATCGAGCGTCACAGCGGGCGGCTCAAGGTAGCGACCGACGAAGGCCTGCTCGCGAGCTTCGAGCTCAGCGAGGGCAGCGTCGTCACCCAGCAGCAGGCGCGCATCGCCCGTCAGCTTCGAGCCGGGAAACTGCG
>JBEHXA010000679.1:0-4068 GCA_048498935.1 Myxococcota bacterium | reverse complement strand
CGCGCTGGGTGAGGGCCTGCGCTGGGCGCTCACGCCGCGCGAGCCGTCGCTCCTGCGGCGAACGGATGTCGTGGCGCTTCGGCGCTGTGTCGAAGAGCTCTGCCAGGCCTGCCTCGGCATCGGGACTGGCGTCCTCGAAGGCAAGCTCCGTGATCTCCATCTCGGACAGACCCGCCAGCGCCTCGACCGCCGTGCGCAACGTGTAGCCGGCAACCTCCGCGTGGTACGGATCGGGACCGACGACAGCGACCAAGTCGCCATCCGCGGCGGCGCGAGCGAGCAGGTCGTTGAGGAGCCGGCTCTTGCCCGCTCCCTGCTCGCCCACGAGCCGCGCGCCCATCAGGGCGCCCCGCACCTGCTGGCGGCGGTCCTCGAGCCATGCCACGTCGTCGTCGCGCGCGACCAGCGGAAGCGGCAAAGCCGGATGCGTGTGGTTCTCGGGCAGCACGCTGCGCTGTGGCAGCCGCACGCCGCACTCGAGGCAGAACTTCGCGAGCGGCACTTGGTGCCCGCAGCTCGGACAGGTAAACCCGGTCCCCGCCCCCGACATCGGCGGTAGGGAGAAGCGCTGGTCGGGCGGGACGCTCTCGGCCAGCGCCAGCGCGCTCTTCAGCGCGTCGGCGAATTCGATCGCGTCCTGGTACCGCTTCTTGGCGTCCTTCGCGAGCGCCTTATTCACGACCTGCACGAGCGGCTCGGGGATGCTGCGCTCGGGCGCGACCTGGCGCGGATCCGGCACCGGGATGGTCATGTGCATCATGACCACTTGAGTCGGGCTATCGGCTTCGAACGGCAGGCGCCCGGTCAAGAGCTGGAACAAGATGACGCCGACGGCGTAGAGATCGCTGCGCCCGTCGATCGGGTCGCCGCGCCCCTGCTCCGGCGCCATGTAGTCGGGCGTACCGCACACGATGCCCGGGCTGGTCACGCTCGGCGCCTGTGCATCGGCGCGCAGCTTGGCCAGGCCGAAGTCGACGACCTTGACGAAGTCGCCGCCGCGGCGAAGCGGCTCGAGGATGATGTTCTCGGGCTTGAGGTCGCGGTGCACGATGCCGAGGTCGTGCGCTTCGCTGAGTGCGGCGAGCGCCTGGCGCAGCACGTCCACGATGCGTGAGAAGCCCAGTGGCCCTTCCTCGTACGCGACGCGCGCCAGGTCTTTCCCGCGCAGAAACTCCATCACCAGGTAGGGCTGGCCGTCGTCGGTGCGACCGAAGTCGAACACCGCGATCGAGTTGGGGTGATTGAGCTGGCTGGCTGCGCGCGCTTCGGTGATGAAGCGGAGCGCCGAGTTCTCGTCGGAGAGCAGGTGCGGGTGGATGATCTTGACTGCGACGGTGCGGCCCAACGCCGACTGCTCGGCGCGGTAGACGCGGCCCATACCGCCCACGCTGATCAGGTCGAGAATGTGGTAGCCGCCCGGCAGCGTCTTGCCGACGAACTTGTCGTCGGTGGTCGAGCCCATGGTGCCAATCGGGAAACCGCAGGCGGGGCAGTACTGATGCTCACTCGCGCAGCCGGCTCCGCAGTGGGGGCAGGTTCGTAGGGATGGCTGTGCTTGAGCGTTCACCAAGGGCTCCGAGGGTGCTTAGCAAGTGCCGGCACCAAGACCAATCCGGAGGGGACTCATTGTAGGGCGGAGGCCGCGCATTCCGCCAGCCGTCTCGTCATTTGCGCCTCGGCCGAGTCGCCGGCTGTCGCGTTGGGGCCCGTTGGGCCCTGGCTCGTTGGGGCCCGTTGGGCCCTGGCTCGTTGGGGCCCGTTGGGCCCTGTCGCGCCCGTTGCGCCGTCACGCCTTCGCCGTCACGCCCTCCAGGACCCCCTTCACCCTTTCGCCTACATCGTCGCTTGGTCGCGGTCTGCCCCAGCGAATTGGCCGGATTCCGGGCGGGGGGCTAAGATCGCAGGTAATGGCCACGGCCCGCATCAGGCTCGGAGAGCTCCTCGTCGAGGCCCAGATCATCACGCGCGAGCAGCTGGAGGAGACGCTCGGGATCCAAAAAAAGGACGGCCGGCGCATCGGCACCTTGCTGGTGGAGGCGGGACTGGTCAACGAGACCCAAGTCACGCAAATCCTCAGCCAGCAGCTGAGCGTCCCCTGGGTTTCGCTCTACCACATCGAATTTTCTCGCCAGCTCCTCAACCTGGTGAGCCAAGAGCTCGCCGAGCGCTTTTGCCTGGTGCCAATCTTCGTGCGGCGCGTGCGCGGCCTGGGGCAGGCCTTGTACGTGGCCATGGACGACCCGAGCGACGAGCGAGCGCTGAGCGAGCTTTCGCAGTTTTCCGGTCTGCCCGTGCGAGCCATGATCGCCCCGCCGAGCGACATCCGATCGGCAATCCGCGCCTACTACGGAGCGGGCATGGAGACGTCTTCGCTCTCCGAGGCTGTGGCCGAAATCAACGCCGAGGCGGCCCGCCTGCAGCCGCCCCCCGCCGTAGCCGAACCGCCACCCATCGCTGCTCCGGCGCGCCGCGCCTCGTCGCCGCCGGCAGGCGCCTCGCCCAGCGCCGACGAGGGCCCCGACAGTTACCCGCAGATCGAGGCCCACGAGATCCCACTGCCCCGTCGTGGCAAGGGTCCGCGCATGGTGACCCTCACGTTGCTCGACGGCACCAAGGTGAACTTGCCCGCGAAGTCTTCGGCACCCGCCAAGAAACGCGCGCCTACCGACCCGCCCGCTCCCGAGCCCGCAGCCCCCGCTGCAGAAGGCCTCACCGCCCGCGATCTGGTAGCCGCACTGCGCGCCCTGTCTCACGGCGCCGACGCCACCGAAATCTTGGGCGAGAACGTGCGCTGGGAAGCCTTATTTTCAGCGCTGTTGTCGCTACTCTTGAAGAAGCACGTCATCGCCGACTGGGAATTCGTCGAAGAGTACAAGAAGGTCTGACGGTCACCGGCGCGGACGATCGTTCGTGCCGTTTCGCGCCCAATGTCGTTGGCCCTAGGCGTGAGGTAGCGCGCGAGCCAGCACGAACTTGAGGTAGCGACCTTCGAGGTGGCCCGCAGCATAAGGATGGTCGACGGCGTGCGCGGCCTCGTGAACGACCGTGAGGCGCTGGCCGGCGCGCGCTCCGCCCTCCGCCAGCGTCTGGCGAAACGCATCGGGCGAGACCTGCGAAGTGCAGCTGGCCGCCGCGTACAAGCCGCCCGGCTCGAGCACCGCCAGCGCAGCGGCGTGCAGCTTTTTGTAAGCGCGCAGCGCACCGAACAGCTCCGCACGCGAGCTGGCGAAGCTGGGCGGGTCGGCGATCACGAGCGAAAAGCGACGCCCAGCGCGCTTGGCCGACTCGAGAAACTCGAACACGTCCGAGGCAACGCCCTCGTGTCGCTCGGCAGCAAAGCCGTTGTGCGCGAAGTTCCTGCCGGCAGCCTCGATGGCCGGAGCTGCGACGTCGACGCTGGTGACTCGGCTCGCTCCACCCGCCGCGCACGAAACCGAGAACGCACCGGTGTAGGCGAACAGATTGAGCACGCTCTTGCCGGCCGCGAGCGAGCGCAAGTAGCTGCGGTTATCGCGGTGGTCGAGAAACAGCCCGGTCTTTTGCCCCGCCTCCAGGTCCACCTCGTAGTTCAAGCCGCACTCGCGAACCATCAACAGCGCCGGCGGCGTCTGACCGCTCAAGTGACGAAGCTCCGAGGTCCGCTCCTTGCGGCGCGTCACGCGCTCGACCACGCCCACGAGTTCGGGGCGCTTGGCCAGCGCCGCCGCTACCCAGGCGACGATCTGGCGCAGACCGGGCGCGTAGCTGACCAGCACCGCGAAGCCGGCGTACACGTCCACGACCACCCCCGGCAAGCCGTCCCCCTACCCCGCCTTCTTCAGTTGCCCGCGGATCGCGCCGGCCGGATGCGCCGCGTCGTGGACGTTGACGTAATAGTTCTCCGGATGATCGTGGAGATCGTCCGCCAGATCGTGCGTGACGTCGGCGCAACCCTGGCTCTTCATGTTGACCGGGGTCTGCAGCGTCACCGCGACGTCGCCGGCGACGCCCGGCGCGCCCTTGTGGATGTGCGCCATCGTCGGCATGTCGAGCCCGGCGATCCCGAGCAGGTAGCAGACCTTGTTCGCG
>JBEHXA010000678.1:0-4072 GCA_048498935.1 Myxococcota bacterium | reverse complement strand
TAGAAGAACGGCAACTCCGGCGCCTGGAAGGGGACCGCGTCGCGGCGCTGATACTTTGCAACGACGCCATCCAGCACCTCGGCACGTCCGAGTCGGACCGCCGTGCGCAGGCTATGGGCAGCGAACCACCGCTGCCGGGTCACGGGCGAGCCGAGCTGGAACCAGGTGATTGCCGAGATGGCCTCGACCGCATCTCCGGTAAAGGTCATCGCATCCTGCCACGCCCCGTCCTCCGTGTTGGACGCGAGCTTCGCCGGCCCGCTCTGCAGCAGGCGCGTCAGCGCCGCCTCGCCCACGCCGGGCGAAGCCTTTTCGTTGAACTCCGCAGCGAAGTTGAGCCACACCGAGGCCGGTACCGGCATCTTGGGACGGGTGAACTCGCGGATGAGGAGCATCAGCACGTCGCGGCGCGGCAGACCACAGATGTCCTCGAGGGCGCGGACGTGTGAGCCCGACAGGTAATCGAAGGAAATGTATTCGCCTGCATTCACCCGTGCGATGACCGGTGCGCAGGCCTTTAGCGCGTCGACTACGGCAAGCGAGGAGCCGATCCATTGCTCCTTGCAGGTGCGCAGCTCACGTTCTTTCTCGTACAGATCCAACACCTCGAGTCGCGCGATCAGCGCGAGATAGTCAGGCCATTGCTTGAACGCCACCTTCGCTCGCAATGCGTTGAGGACATCGTCCGAGAAGCGCATGTTCCGGAGCTGCGTGCGGGCCGCATCGAGGACGCGCCCCACCGCGACCTCATCGAGCGGATCGGTGCCCGCGGCGATCTGCAGGACGTGCGCCTTCGCCTTGTTCTGCTCGTCTTCCCAGGTTCGAGGCGCGGCGTCGCCTCCGGACGCACGCCAGTTGGTGCGCCGGTTGTGGTCATCGCGCTTGACGTCGATCCGATCCGCCGCCGCTTCAAGGTACTCCCGCTGCCATGCGTCCTTGCCCATCACCAAGCTGGCGAAGCGGGCGAGCGCGCGGGGCGTTTCCGAGCCCAGTGAACCTGGGTTGTTCTGCAGGTATTGCGCGACGAGCTCGGTGGCCACGGCTGCTACGCGTGCGGACGGCTTGGATTCGAGAGTGGCGACCAGCTGCGTGGTCCCGCACACGTAGAGCTCGGCTGGATTCGACAGTCGCAAGAGCGTCAGGGCGAGCTCGGCATCGAGCTTGTCGTCCTCCAGCAAGGCCCGCACATACGGCAACAGCGTGAAGTCCAACGAGATTCGCCCGCGGTCCTGCCACCGCGCCAGCCTTGCAAGCCCGGCCACGCCGGATACCCGGCTCATCGCGGCGCCGTAGGAACCCCAGCCGAACTTCTGTTCCTCGCCCAAGTTGAGCTCGCAGATGTTGGACAAGGTGTGGCTCTCGCGCTGGCTTAGAGCTTCGCCGGTCAGCGCGCCGGCGAAGTGCATTAGCCCCTCGACGAAGTGATAGTCGCCCGAGCCGATCGCGTCCATCTGCTCGAGCCCTTTCCGGAAATACGCGACCGCTTCGGCAGGGCTGGCCAACGCGATCGCCTGCCCGAGGCGCGCGAAATGTGCGGCACGATCGGTGACATCGTGCTCCTTCTCGGTGGCCGCGCTCGCCCTGATCGCGAGCGTGCCGGCCATGGCATGGAACGCCGGACGAGACGCCAGCAATGCGACGAGCCCGATCAGGTTCGACAAGGGCGTAGCGTCCGGTTCGCTGGCCACTTCGATGTGTGCCGCGACTTCGCCCGCAGGAAATGAGTCGTTCGCCGCAAGAGCCAACGCCAGCAAGCGCTCGACAACCGTGTTGTGCTGCCGTTGCGCCGAGCGGCCGCCAGAGTCGTAATCGTCGGTGTTGCGCAGCGTGATCCAGCGGGCCGTCAGTGGCGCCAAGCTAGGCGCAGCGGAACCGGAACCGACAACGGCCTGTGCGAAGTTACGCGCGATATCGAGCCAGCGCGGCATTCGCTCCTTGAGGAATCGCACAGCCGATGCGTGGTGGCTGTAGTCGTGGCGCGCATCTTTCTTTGCGTCTCGGGCGGCCTTGGCCTTCGCCTCGTAGTCCGCATCCAGGGCCTCCTTGAGCACAGTGAGGAACTCCGCTTCCTTCAGATTCGGAGTCAAGGTCGCAGCGAGCTCGGCCAGTTCGCGCGGCAGAAGGTCGCGCGGACCAATCAGGGTGCCGGACGCGCAGCAAGCGATGACCTGCCGGGCAATGTACGTGGCGACCTCACCGACCCAATACGACGAGTCCATGAACACGTGCAGGTTCGGCGGCACCAAGGGCAGTGCCGCGAGGATCGCGGTAGCCTGGGCGGGCATCCCCAACCGCACCGCCTTCGCCGCGGCCTCCACCATGCCCTGTACCAACGGGCGTTCGTCGGGTCGGTAGTGATCTCGAAGCTTCACCGGGCCGTCCGCCATGCATGCCGCCGCGAGCGACTCGAGCTGAGCGCGTTGCTGCTCCGGGCTGCCGGCGGCGTAACGAATCGCCGCGGCGATCGGTCCGATCGACGCCAACGCATCGACACAGGCCCGGATCACCTCGGGTGAAAGCAAGGACGCCGCCTCGGGACGGTGCGCCAGCTGGAACATCGCTTTGGAGGTGTCGTAACCGTGCTCGGCGCTGACCCAACCCGATAGGTCTCGAGCCGCCGCCTTGCCGTCGCCCTTGAGCAGGTAGCAGAACGGGAGCGCCGCCAAGTCCAGCACCGTGGGGTGCGCGCGGTCATGCGCGTCGCTCGTCTGGTCGAAGTAGTGCTGCAGCCATTCAGCTACCCACCGGGCGTGCCAGATTGCCTCGGCGGTCTCGCCCATCAGCCCATGCGCAATCGCCAGGCGGGCGTGGCGGGAGCCGGGCCACGGGGTTCGTGCCTCGAAAATGCGCCGAAGCGAATCCGGATCGGCCGAGGCGACCACGAGATCGGGGTAGTCCAGCAGATACGCCGTTCCCCGCTGGTCCATCGCGGCGAGGGTCGACAACTCGACCAGCAAGGGCACGAGGTGGTCGAAGTCGTTGACGCGAACGGCGTGCGCCACGGCGGCGCGAAGTCGCGCATGGCGAATTGTCTGCTGGCCCACGGTGCCGGTGATGCTCGCAGGCAGCCGCTCGTCGAAGGCCAGTTGGAAGAGCTTCTCGCCATCCTCCAACTGCAGCAGTAAGTCTGGAAGCGTCGTGGCGGCATAGACCGACTCGCCCTGCATGGCGAACAGGTTCGTTGCCAGCTCACGCAGCGGCGCCGCGTCGCCGGCGTATGCGCGTCGGATCAGGGTTTCGGTGGGCTCGTCGCGGAACATCAGGCCATGCTTGGTCTGCTCCAGCAGCGGCGATAGGTCTGCCGCGAAGCTGACGACCGCACCCTCGGCCATGCCGTTGACTTGCGCGAACTCCCTGAGCGGCACGGGCGGCGGCAAGGTGGCCAGACCCGCCAGGAAAGAGCGGATGCTGCGATCGGCGTTGCCCAGCTTGCGTGCCTCAACCAAGGCCTGCTCAATGCGGTGCCGGATCAGATCGTCCAGCTCGATCGGCTTGTCGATTTCGCTCGGCGCAAGCAGGCCAGGTTCCGCGGCCAAGTGTTCCAGCACACGAGCATTGCCCTTTGACCGCGCCTGGCCCACCTGGACCATCGTCTCGGTCAGCTTGCTTACGCGGGTGCGCAGGAACGCACGTGTCTCTCGCTCGACGAACGGTGCCAGTTCGAGCTCCTCGGCGGAGATCTCGCCGGTTGCGGCGAGCCGCCGGTGCGTTCGGGCACTGACAACCACCTGCAGACCGGCGATCGCTGCGCCGTGCTCCAAGCTCTGCAGCAACAGGCGCGGGAACGAATCCTGATTGCGATCGCGAGCGATTTCGCTGGAATTGTCGATCGCGTCGAGCAGCAGGACCAGTTGCCGGTCCGCCGAGACGCGGCGCAAGGTCGCGACGGCCTGCTCCAGGCGCACGCGGAAGGCGCGAAGGATGTCTTCGCTGTTGCTGGTCGAGGGCAGCATGGGGTCGCACAAGCCTCGACAGGCGAGCTCATTGGCGATGTGCACTAAACCGCGGCTTGGCAGGTGCCTGCTGTCGTCGGGTGGCACGGTAATGCTGCAGGTACCGCTCCAGTTCGTGA
>JBEHXA010000677.1:0-4075 GCA_048498935.1 Myxococcota bacterium | reverse complement strand
GATCTTCCGGCGCGCGGCTCTTCCAGCGCTCAGCTGCCCGCTCTCGGCGGCCACCTGCCTTCGCCCGCCGGCGGCTTGCCTGCGCTGGGCGGGCAACTCCCCGCGCTCGGCGGCCACCTGCCTTCGCCCGCCGGCGGCCTGCCTGCGCTGGGCGGCAGTTTGCCCACTCCTGCTGGTGCTCTCCCGGCGAGCCCCAGCCTTCCGCCCGCGCTCGGCACCGGTTTTTCGTCGCCGCGCATTCCGGCGCAAGCGCCGCTCGAGCTGCAGGCACCTCCGCCACCCGTGTCGGTACCCGGTGGGCCGGCGGTCATCGATCTGCCGCCCAGCGAGAGCCTGCCACCGCCTCAACCCTTCGGCGGCGGCGGCTTCGGTGAAGTCGATCTGCTCGGCGGGCTAGCACCGAGCGACTCGTTCGGTGGACGCGCACCGAGCGCTGCGGCCGATCCACTCGAGGCCGATCCATTCGGTGAAGCGCCGCTCCCAGGACCGATGTCCAGCCGAGCGGCTCAGCCCCCGAGCAGCTTTGCGGAAGCCCAGACCGGTATGGCAGCCGCCGCCTTGCAACGACAGACGGGCGGTGGCGGAACCGACTACGGCGAGGTCAGCCTCGACGGCGGCGGTTACGGCGGCGGCGGTGCCGAGGTGGCGCTCGACGGCGCACCCGAGCCAGCACCGGCAGGGGCGCGCGACGAGGACATGGAGTTCGGAGCGGTGCCGCAAGAGCCCGCCCTCGGCTCGTCATCGCAGGTGATGCAGGTCCCGGTGGCCAAGCTGGCCGCCCAAAAGCCGAAGAGTCGGCTGGGGCTCCGTATTTTGGTCGGTGTGTTCGTGGTCGGCCTGGGCGGCGCTGCGCTCGCGCTCGTGCCTTCGGTCGGTCCGTTCGGCGCGTTCTTCATCATGGATCGCGTCAACGCGGGCGAATACCACGCGCTCGTCCTGTCGACGGCCAAGGGCGCCGACGCCGTGCTCGCGCTCGATACCTATCCCGACGTCGTGCGCGCGATGCGCGGCGTGGCCGACGAGCAGGCGAAGTCTCGGCGCGCCAAGGGTCTGGCGGCGCTCGCCGCGTACGTCGGCTTCATCGGCGAGCTGCGCTTTGGCACCGATTCGGCCGCGCACGCCAAGTCCGCGGTGCTGCTCGACGAGCTCGCCGAAGAGACCGACGTGGACATGCTCGATCTGGCCCGTGCCGCCCGCGCTGCCGCCGACGGTCAAATCGCCAAGGCTCGACAACTGCTCGGTGCCGGCGAGGCCAAAGGCAAGAGTGCGCAGTCGGCGTTCTTGCGCGCCGAGCTCGAGCTGCGTGCCAAGGATGCGAAGGCCGCGCTGCTGGCCTGGCAGGCGACGCTCGGATACGGCGACACGCC
Organism: Myxococcota bacterium; assembly: GCA_048498935.1. GTDB lineage: Bacteria > Myxococcota_A > Polyangia > Polyangiales > Polyangiaceae > PMG-095. The sequence goes on along the minus strand of JBEHXA010000677.1, from coordinate 2,708 downwards.
GCGCGCGCACTACGGCCTGGCGCGTGCCAAGCTCGCGGCGGGCGACGAGGCAGGCGCCCAGCAAGAGGCCGAAGCGGTGCTCGCGAAGAGCCCGGATCACGCGGGCGCAAAGGTCCTCTTGGCGCGGCTCTCGTCGCACTCTCGTGAAAACGAGGCGCGCGCCGTGACGCTGCTGGAAGGCGTAATCAAGGACTCCCGTCGCGCGAGCGCCGAAGAGCTGGTCGGCGCGTACACGTTGCTCGGCGGTCTGCACCTCGGTCGTTCGCGGATCAGCTCTGCCGAACGCGCGTTTTCGGACGCCCTCAAGATCAACCCGAAAGCGGCGCGCGCTCTAGTCGGCCTCGGCGACGCGCTCTACCGCGCTGGTCGCTATTCGGAGGCGCAAGCTCGCTTCGAAGCGGGCGCGCAGGCAGATCCGGACGACATCGTAGCCAGTATCGGTGTGGCCAAGAGCAAGCTCGCGCTCGAGCGCGTGCAAGAGGCGAGCGCCCTGCTCAAAAAGCTCCGCGAGACCCAGCCGAACAATCCGCTCGTCGGTTACTGGTTCGGACGCGTGCAAGAGGCGCTCGGCGCTCGCGATGCCGCGGCTGCCGCCTACAAAGAAGTGCTCAAAGTAGCGCCGAGTGACCCGGCTTCAGCCGACGTGTACATTGCGCTGGCGCTGCTGCAAAACCAGCTCGGTCACGCCGAGCAGGCGCAAAAGACGCTCGATAGCGCCAAGCAGCTGATGCCCAAAGTGGCCGGCGTGTGGTGTGCGCTCGGCGACGTGGCTCTTTCGCAGGGTCGCTACAAAGAAGCGCTCGGCGACTTTCAGCACGCCAGCGAGCTCGATCCCGACGACCTCGGCGCGAAGTTCCGCATCGGCACCGCGCTTCGTCGTGACAATCAGTTCGAGGAAGCCACCAAGGCTTTCGACATCGTCGCTGGCATCGACAAGGACTACCCGGGCCTGGCGCTGGAGCGCGGTCTGCTGTTCGAGGCCTCCGGCCGCACCGAAGAAGCGCTCAAACAGTATGAGGACGCGCTCTCCAAGGCTCCCACCGATCCGGACCTGATGCTGCGCGTCGGTTGTGGCAAGGTCGCGGCAGGGCGCGCCGACCAGGCCGAAGAGCTGCTGCGCAAGGTGCTCAGTCAGCGCCCGAGCTCGGCGGAAACGCATCACTGCTTGGGCCGGGCGCTGCTCGTGCAGGGAACACGCCTGGCCGATGCGCTCCGCACCCTCGAGCGCGCCGTGGAGCTCGATGCGAACCGCGCGGAGTACTACTTGTACGTAGGCTGGGCAGCCAACGAAGCGGGCAACGTGCCGAAGGCCGAAAAAGCCCTCGCAGATGCGTTGCGCTTGGATCAGGGCCTGGCGGATGCGTACTGGCAACGCGGCGTGCTCCGCCAGCGCCAGGGCGCGGTGCGCGACGCCATCGCCGACCTGACCCGCGCGCTCGCCCTGCGACCGAGCCGCCACGAAGCGCACGCGGCGCTGGCCGAAGCCTACTACGACCTCGGACGCGAGGCAGAGGCCATGAAAGAGTGGCAGCTGGCGATCCAGGCCCAGCCCGACAACGCCACCTGGCGCTTCCGCTACGGCAAGCTGCTGGGCGCCAATCGGCAGAACGACGCCGCGGTCGAGCAGCTTACCAAGGCGCTCAGCCTGGTTGCGGATACCAACCCGCCGCCGCGCTGGCGCTGGGAAGCGCATCACGCCCTGGCGCGCGCGCTCGGCCCCGCACCAGAAGCCGTCAAGAATTGGGAACAATTCCTGCGCCTCGGCCCGCGCGACTCACCCTACCGCGCCGAAGCAAAAGCCTACTTGGAAAAGGCCGGCAAGCCCTGGACGGGTGACTGAGCCACGGTGGGACTGGGCTGCCACTTTGCAGCTCGAATTGCAGAAGCTGCTGTTCGTCTCCAGGTCCCTCTAGACGGTCATCCTCGCTGTCCGATCGAGATCGTGATGGTGGCAGTGGCCGTGACGCCGGCTGCGCCGGGCTCGTGATCGAGATCGTGATGGTGGCAGTGGCCGTGACGCCGGCTGCGCCGGGCTCGTGATCGTGATGGTGGCCGTGGTCGTGACGCCGTCGCCGCAAGGTGGGTTGTTTCCGTCGCAGGCCTTTTGAGCGTACCGGCATGCTCGGGGTAGTCCAGGCCGCTTCGCGCCGGCTGCGCCGGTGCCCGCGGGACGCGGGCAGCCTGGACAACCCCTGCGCGTGCCTGTTGAGGGGCGGTTAGGCCTGCTTTGGTGCGGGCTGAGAAGGAGTAAGCCATGGCATTCGTCGTCGCTGACTTGAGTATCGAATTGATCGAGAAACTTCGGCCGTTGATGTCGCGCATCAGAGCGCGCGACAAGAGTCTGGCCGACCAAATTCAACGCGCGGCTAGCAGCATTGCGTGAACCTGGGGGAGGCTGCTTATTCGGATCCGGGCAATCGCCGCGCGCGCTTTCATACGGCGGCGGGCAGCGCGGGCGAGACGCTGGCTGCGGTGAAAGTGGCTGTGGCGTGGGGCGTAGTCGCACGGTCAGATGGTGAGGTCGCTACTGCGCTGCTCAACCGCATTCTCCCCATGCTTTGGAAGCTGACCCGCGGCTAGGCGCTGGTGCCGTGCAGCTCGCAATGGCGCGAGCTGCACGGCATTGGCCGCACTAGGCCCGCACCAGTCGGACTAGAGTGCCGACGACCCTGTTCAGCTGGTCGCACAATTGCACGTCCTCCTTGAGG
>JBEHXA010000676.1:0-4083 GCA_048498935.1 Myxococcota bacterium | reverse complement strand
GACCACTCCCCCGCCGGCCACCGGCACCGGGGGTACGGCCGCGACGACGTCCACGAGCAAACCCACGACTGGGGGCGGCACCAAGCCCGCCGGCACCGGCGGCTCGGGCTCCACGACTGCGCCGCCCCCCAAGGGCGACCCCTGCGATGCCTGCAAGGCCGCTGCCGCGAGCGGCAACGCGAGCGCCGCCGCTTCCGCTCTCAACCGCTGCACGGACGAGGGGAAGAAGGCGGAGTGTAAGTCGATTCTGCAACGAAGCGCGGGCAGTGCCGTGCGGGCGGCGGCTCTCCAAGGCCAGTGCGACAAGGCCAAGCAGCTCGTCGCGGCGGCGGCGGCAGCCGGGGTCAAAGGCGCCGAAAAGGGCCTAGCTGGTTCAAGCTGCAAGTAGTGCCGGCCGCTAGGTCGGCATAGTAACTCGGCGTAGTTGCGTCGAAAACTGCGATTGCAGTCCCACTATAAAGGCGGTTCCTGGTCGTTCCCTTGACGGACCCGGGGAATGGGTCTTAACTCGGGGCCTCAACCCGGACATGGCCACCTGCCGTCCACCAGTTATTGAAGAAGTCTCGCAGAATCAGCGAACTTCTGGCGTTGTGCGCAGAGGGGAGTTCTGCAGCGGTCGCGCCACCTTCTCTGAGGTTATCCCCCCGCATGACTAGCCGAATGACCTGGCCCGACCTCTGTCGCTCCGAGCGGTACAAGGGCCTTTGGGTAGCAATCGACAACTGTCGCTACGACCACTCCACCCGTCAGCCCGTCGAGGGCGACGTGGTCGACTCCGATGAAGAGCTGTCCGAGCTGTGCGCCCGCATGCGCGAGGCCGGCCGCTCGTCGTGTACCATCGTTTTCTGCGAAAGTGCCGTCTACGTGTCCGAGCCCGCGAGCTCCAGCCGGCCCACGGCCGACCGCCGCGCCGTCTCGTAAACCCCACTTAGGGCCGATTTCGACGATGCCCAGTGCTTCTCGGCGCTGGGCGTCGTCGTTTTGTGTTTCGTGCAACAGGGAGGCGGCTCATCATTGGTCAGCGTCGCGGTACGCGTCGTTACGGCGACGCGCGGTTTCGCGCGTCTCGAACCCCAAAATGCTCGCTCTGCCTCGGTATTCCCCGCCTCTCCGCCTCCCTGTTTTCTCGCTCTCGCGCGTCCGGCTCGAAGCAGATGAGGGGCGGCGTTCGTGCCGGGGTGGGAACGGGGTCGTTGGCCCTGCGGGTCAACGGACGATGGGTTTGACCACGGCTTTGCCGTCTTTGATGACGACGTCGAAGTCGATTTTGCGGTTTTTGTGCTGTTCGCGCAGCTTGGCCTCGGTGGCGCGGATCGATTTGGCCAGGCCTTCGTAGCTGACGTTCGCTTCTTTGGTCTGCTGCTTGGCCTGCTGGAGGCGCGAGTGCAGGTCGCGAAGGCGCTGTTCGTCGACGCCGGCCGAGCCTGTCGGGGGTTTGGCCGCGGCGGGTGCGGGGGCTCGGGAGACTGCGGCCGCGGGTCGGGGAAGGGGCGCGGCACCGAGCGGCTTGGCCGGGGCGATGCCAGCACTGGCTGCAGCTGCAGGTTTTGGAGGCGGTACTGCCGCGCCAGGCGCGCGCGGGACCGGCGGGCGTGAAGGGTTGGGGCGAGGGGGAACGCTCACCGGCCGCGGGGGGATCGACACGGGGCGCGCGGGGGCGGCTGGTGCGGCCGGCGGAGGAGCAGCAGCGGGTGGAGAAGCGATGGGTGGCGGAGCGGTCGGGGGAACAGCGGGTTTTGCAGGGGCCGGTGCGGGGGCGGCCGCGACTCGGCTTGCACCGAGCGGCTTTGCCGGGGGCGAGAACGGCTTGGCGGGACCGCGTGCTGCCGCCGGATCCCAATCGCTCATGAAATCCATGTCGAGATCGAGGCTCTCGAGCTTCGCGGCTGGCTTGGGTGGCGGAGCCGCCTTCGGAGCGCTCACCGCAGCTGGGGCCGCCGCGGCAGGTGGCGGCGGGGCGGGACTTGGTGCGGGGGCAGGCGCGGCTGCCGCGATCGCAGCTGCCGGGATCAGGCGGCGCGGAACCGGAGGGCTACCGGCGGGTCGAGCGGGCGTAGCTGGTGTCTGCGCTTTCACGGGTGCAGCTGCCGCTGCAGGCGCGGGCGCCGGTACGGGCGTGGGCTCGCGCTCGGGAAGGGGTGCGGGGGCGGCCTCAGCGGGCGTTGCTTCGGGCGCGGCTTCGGTCGCTTCCGGTGCGTCGCTTTTGCGCGCTTGGCGACCGAGTCGTTTGCGCGCGGCGATCGTGAGCAGCTCGCCGTTCGCCTTTTGCGCCTTCAGCAGGTGGCGCTTGTACGTGCCGTTCTCGATCTCGCGGCAGATGCGCTGCCAATACTGCTGAAACGTGTTGTAGCGCTGGATGATGGTCTGCAGCTTGAAGCGCTTCGCGGTGTTGCGAACCTTCTCGCGGCGCAGCACGTAGATGCGGCGGTCGACGTCCTTGCGAGCCACCGTTGGCTCGATCTTTTCGAGGCCGAGGAAGTACTGCTCGTACAGCGCGCGCAGGCGTTCGAGCCGGGTTTCCAGCTCTTCCAGCGCAACGTCGAGCTCGGCGTTGTCCACCGCTTCCTTTCAGCCCGGCAGGGGCTCCACGCGCAGGTTGTCGAAGCAAACCGGCGTGAGCCAGTTGTTGAACGCGAAGTGGTCGTGCCCGCTTCCCGTGAGCGGCTTGGGATCGGTGAAGCTCAGCATCTCCACGTCGTCGACCCAGAAGCGTACCGTGCGACCGTCGGTTCGCTCCAGCTTCAAACGATAGCGACGGTCGGGGATGACCGGCAGCTGGCGAGGATCGTCGCTACCTGGCTCGATCACGATCTCGGGGCGTCCGCTCTCATGCTCGTCCATGCGCGCCAGCACATGGTAGCGGTTCTTCCAGCCGCCGAAGATAGCTAGGTAGCTCGTGGCGTTGGTGTAGGTCGCGGTGCTCGCTGCGGCTCGGCCATCGCCCCAGGCCTCGAGCTTGATGTCACCGTCGGGGCTGGGCGTTTCTGCCTCGACCTCGATGCGAGCGTTCTTGGGGAGCCGATGGCGCAGCCAAAGCGGGTGGTTCTTCGCGCCCTTCACGCACAGCCGGCCGCGATCCAGCCGGTATTGGCTCCCGGTCGCAAAGTAGTCGTCCCCCACGCTGGCGCGCTCGAAATGGTCGATGAACGGTACTTGCAAGACCGGGAGCGCCTGGCCGGCCTCGTCGCTCGGCGCGACCGCCCCGGCTCCGGCCGCGGCTGGTTCGAGGAGTGGGGCGTCCGTCAGTGGTGACGGCCGACTGCTGGCCACGTGCCGCTTCTCGGGCGGCCGCTCCGCCGGCACACAACCGCCAGCAGCGACGAGCGTGGCGAGGGCGAGCGACCACTTCACGGGCCGGGCAGCCTAGCACGCGTCGCCCCGGCCCATTTGGCGCGGCCCCCGCGAGGCTCATGAAATCAACGCGCACCGTTGAACACTCGTGGGGCACCAGGGCACGCAAGGTCGAAGCGTTCGGTTTCGTTGCTCGTTGGGGCGTTAGTCCCAACTTGACCGGCGGCCGGGCAGGGAGCGGTGCGTGCGAAGGGTTCCATTTACGTGTGTCACGTCAGTTTGCAGCTTGGTGCTGTTGGTCTCGCCGGCGGCGGCGGAAGAAGCCGTCGCGCCCGCGCCGGCCGCGCCTGCGCCAGCCACGCCGAAGGCGGGCTCAGAAGCCGTCGAGCCGGGCGACGACGAGCTCGAGTTCGAAGGCACTGCCGAGGTCGAAGCGCCGCCTCGCGATGTGACCAAGCACAGCGTCGACGAGCAAGTGGTGCTGCACATGCCCGGTACGCGCGGCGATGCGCTGCGCGCGATCGAAGTGATGCCCGGTGTCGCGCGCACGTCGCTCGGCCAAGGCGATCCGATCTTGCGCGGAGCTGCGCAGGGCGAGAGCCAGGTGTTCTTGGACGGGATCCCGGTCCCGTTCATGTATCACTTCGGCGGCCTCACCAGCTTCATGAGCTCGCGGCTGGTCGAGCGCGTCGACGTGTACCCGGGCAATTTTTCGGCGCGCTACGGGCGCGCGGTGGGCGGCGTGGTAGACATTACCGCCAAAGACCCGGCGCGCGATCGCCTGCACGCGGT
>JBEHXA010000675.1:0-4083 GCA_048498935.1 Myxococcota bacterium | reverse complement strand
CCACGGCCGGCGGGCGCCCTGCCGGATCGGCGGCTTGCCGGCGTGGTCCAGGACGAAGTCCAGCTCCGGCAGGGCCCGCACGGCGGCCAGCGCGGCGGCAAAATCCGTGGTTAAACTCGCCAAGTACGCGGGGCGCGTGGGCCGCCGAAGGGAAACCCAAGAGCCTCCACTTAGAGACCGTAGACGACGCCCAGCGACGGCTCGATCACCAGACCCGACGAGCTGAACATGTACATCACGTTGCCGTTGACCTGGATGCCGATGTTGTCCTTCACGGCGAACACGATACCGAGACCGCCGCCGACGAAGCCCTGACCGAGCTTCTTCCAAGCGTCGAGCTTCTTCTGTGCGCCGGCATCTGCAGGTGGGTTGGTCTCGCCGGCGCCGCACGCGGCCGGGTCGGCTTCGCCGCTGCAGTCGAACACCGTTACGGGCACCTTCGCGTCGACCTGAGCCATGCCGCCGGCCGCGAACACGTACGGGCGGAACAGCTTGGCGCCGATGCCGCCGGGGGCCGGCCACAGGGTGGCGCGAGCTTCGAGGTGAATGGGCAAGAACGCGATCGTCTCGTCGTTGGACGGATCGTTGTCGCCCTTGTTATCGGTGACCGCAGGAGGCCCGCCGTTGAACGCGAAGCCCACGCGGGCGCCCAAGCTGAACAGCCGCATGAGCGCGCGGTCGTAGCTCGCCATCACGCGCATGGTGCCCATGGCAGTGCCGTCCTTGATGCCAGTGCCGGGGTAGGGGGGGCCGGTGAAGGGCTCGCTGCTCGAGCCGGCCATGTAGCACTCGTAGCCGCCGCCCGAGCCGCACACGTTGGTGCCGCCGATGAAAGCGATGTCCATGCCGAAATGCACGCCGAGCCAGTTCTTCTTGAACGGACCGGACTGGCTCGGTGACTCGTCGCCCACGTCGCACTTGCCCGCGGTGCACTTACCGCTGCTGCAGTCGGAGTCCGACTCGCAGCTGGGCGCGGTCTCGCAAACGCCGCCCTCGCAGAGCAAGCCGCTCTTGCACTCGGTCGAGTTCTGGCAGGCGCCACCCCAGTCGACGTTGCCGCGGTTGCTCTGATTGCCGCAGCCCGGAAAGTCGGGCGGACACTCGGCGGAGTCGGTGCAGCGATCGGGAGCTTTCTCGCCCGGGTACGCGGGCGGTTCACCGGTGACGGTCTCGCCGAGCGAGTAGTTGATCGGCTTGTTCTTCGAGCCCCAGTTGTCGATGGTCTCGCCGGCCGCGTCCTTGGCGCGCGCGTACACCTTCAAGTCGCCGGCGCTCTTGGTGTCTGCGCACGGGATCTCTCCGCGGAAGACGGCGTCTTTCTTGGTCATCTTGACCGTCTTCCAGTCGCCGCCGAAGGGCTTGTAACGGAGCTCGACCGAGGCCGCGTCCTCGTCGGAATGGCACTCCACCGGGACCACGCGCCGGGTCTCGATCTCCATCGCGTCTGGCGTGCACTTCATGCCGCCCGGACCCTCTTCTTCGCCGCCGGCTGCCGCCGCCACCGCTACTGGGGCCGCCGCCGCAGCGCCGCTTCCGCCGAGCCCGTCGAACGTCTTCTGCGTCTCGGGTGTGGCGAGCGCCGAGTCGAGCTTCACCTGGGGATCGGTGGCGATGGCCTTTTCGAAGGCCTCCTTGGCGCCTGCCTGATCGTTCTTGCCGCTGCCGCGCACGATGCCGACGTACATCCAGGCGCGGGCGATCACCTGCGGGCTGCACTTGTCACCGCAGGCGGTCACGGTGCCGGTCAGCACCCCCTCGGCCTTGTCGAAGTCGGTGGCCAGGTAGTGCTCGTTGATGGCCTCGTCGATCTTCTTGTTCGCCGCGTTGTCGCGCGTGAACTGGGCCGAAGCCGGCAGGGCCAACGTGAGAAGCAGACAGAGCAGGCGAAGCGACAGGCGGCGGTACACGTGAGTTCCTCTTGGGGGCAGTGCTGGGTGAATCAGGACCCGCGCAGTCGCGGGAGGGATCGTATCGAGTCTACGGCGCGTTGCGTTATCAGCCGCCGGCTGGCTTCGGGCAGCCTTCCTTCACTCCCTCGGTGCGGACGAACTGCACGCGCCGATTGAGCGCGCGGTTCTGCTCGGTGGAGTTGTCGACCAGCGGTCGCTCGAAACCGTAACCGTGAGACGTGAGTCGCTGCGAATCGACGCCGTGAGAAGTCAGGTACTTTTTGACCGCGGCAGCGCGGCGATCGGACAGGCTCTTGTTGTAGGCGGCAGCGCCCTTGTTGTCCGTGTGACCCTGCACTTCGATTTTGATCGCAGGGTTCTTTTGCAGTGCGTCGACCACAGCGTCGAGCACCGGGAAGCTCTCGGGACGGATCTTGTCCTTGTTGAACTCGAAGTGAATCTGCTGCGTGATCTTTACTTCGCAGTCGGTGACGATCACCAGGCGATTGGCAGGGCAACCGAGCGGCTGCTGCGTCGTCGAACCTGGCTCGTTAGGGCACTGGTCCTGAACGTCGAGCACGGTGTCCTTGTCGTTGTCGACATCGGGGCAGCCGTCTTCGTCCTCGTAGCCGTCGGGATCTTCGGCCTCGAGCGGGCACTTGTCGGCGGCGTCGAGCAGCGTGTCGAGGTCGTTGTCGATGTCGGGACAACCGTCCTGGTCGAGGTACCCGTCTTTGTCTTCAGGCTCGAGCAGGCAGCTGTCCTTCGAGTCGGTGATGCCGTCGCCGTCCTGATCCGGATCGTCGGGGCAGCCGTCTTGGTCCTCGAAGCCCTGGTACACCTCGGGCTGATCCGGGCACTTGTCGCTCGGGTCGGGGTAACCGTCGCCGTCACGGTCACCGGGGGCGGACACGAACCCGCGCTCCGCGCAGTATTCGGGCGGGGAGAGCTGGTAGGCAGCGTGAGCGTTGGGCTCGGCCTTGGACAGATGCGTCTGCGCCTTGGATATGAAGCCCTGATCGAGCTCGAGCGTCGCGAACTCCAGCTGGCTACGCGCTACCGCCAACTCGCGAGGAGCACAGCGTACGGCGCCGTTGCGCTCGGCTTGCTCGATGATCTCCGTCAGCCCCGCGATCTTGCCGCGCATGGTCGGCGCGCGCGAGCAACCGACGACCAGCGACGTTGCGACCAGGCAGGCGAGCAGCCCCTTCATCGACCTGCACCTCGGTGCGCTTCGCGCGCGAGACGAATCGCCTTGTCGGCGTGCTCTTCAGCCTCTTCGGCGAGCTCGACCGCGTCGCTGTAGTCGGCTTCTGACGCTTCGCTTTGCGCCTTCTCGAGGTGCTGCGTCGCCAGGTAAAAATCGTAGGTGGCGTATTGTTCCGCGCCGAGCTCGCGAGCCTCTTCGACCTTCGATGACGCCGAGTTGGCGGCGGCGGCGTACAAGGTGTGACCGCAGCCCGAGCCCAATAGTGCGAGGCACGCGGCGAGCGCCAAGGAGCGAAACTTTTCGAAACGTTCGGGGCTTGCCACCGTTTGCCTGCTTCGCCGAAAATGGCCTCGCGCCACACGGCTATTTGCCCGCGAACGCTAGCAATTGGGGGCTAAACCCGTCAACAAGCGTCTCGCATTTCCCCACCCGCTTTATCGCTCGATTTTACCTACATTTCCCCGCATGCGGGCGCTGCGCGCCCCCTTCGGACTGACGCGAAGGCGGGCTCAGCAGTCGTACGACGCGCCGCGACGTCCGGTAAAGCGTTCATGTTTACCGGAAGCCGCGAGTCCCCCGCTCAGACTCAGAGACGGCGATAAACGCCCACGACCTTGCCGAGCAGCATCGTCGACTTGAAGTCGCTCGCGCGGACGAGGATCGGAGCCATCTGCCCGTTGGCAGGCTGGAAGCGCACGTAGTCGCGCTCGGGATAGAAGTACTTTACCGTCGCTTCGTCGCCGATCAGCGCGACTACGATGTCACCGCGATCGGCAGTCGACTGCTTCTTCACGAAGATGTAGTCACCGCTGAGGATGCCGGCGTCGATCATGGAATCGCCGGTAACGCGCAGGCCGAACACCTCGCGGCCGCCGCGCACCAGCATGCGATCGACGCGCACCGTGTCGATCACGTTCTCTTCCGCGTAGAGCGGGAGACCGGCGGCAACACGCCCGAGCACGCGCACCTCGATCAAGTCCTCGT
>JBEHXA010000674.1:0-4086 GCA_048498935.1 Myxococcota bacterium | reverse complement strand
CTCAAGCCCGCACCGCGCGCTTGAGCGGCTTCGTTGCCGGTAGCAGAGCGGCCGACGACGCTGCGGCAGTAGCGTCGGGAGCGTTGCTCGGCGCCGAGGCTATCGCGACGGGCGGAGGTTCGAGCACCACTCGAGCCACCGCTGCTGAAGCGGCCAAGGTGACGCGCGGTTCGCTTGGAAGGTTTTCGCGTGGCGCGCGTCGCGAAGCAGCGACGAGCAATGCGGCAAGCACGCCGACGCCGAGCGCGACGAAGGCCCAGCGCGCGCGCACTTTGGGCATGGGGCGGCGCGCCTTGAGCACAGAGCCGGTGAGCGTCGGGGAGGCTGGATCGCTGTGCCGACTGGGCAACGCGGCTTGGACCGAAAAGGGCTCACGGCGCGCCACGGCTTCGATCTCGGCGAGCGAGGCCCGAGCCAGCGCAGAGCCGAAAGGCGCGAGCGCTGCGCCGAGCTCACGCATCGTCGCAAAGCGACGCTCAGGGTCCTTTTCTAGCGCGCGCTTCAGCGCGGCCGCGAGCTCCGGTGCAACGTCGGTGCGAGTCAGTACCGGCGGCGCATCTTGCAGGATTTTGGTGCACGTGAGCGCGAGCGTCGGCGCCGTGAAGGGCTGCGAGCCGGTTAGCATCTCGTGCAGAATCACGCCCAGCGCCCAAATATCGGCGCGGGTGTCGACCTCGTCGGGGGTCGTTAGTTGTTCGGGTGAGATGTACGCGGGCGAACCGACGAACGCATGGCTGCTGGTCAAGCCGGAGTCCGTCGTCGTGACTGCGTCCGCGTGGCCCGCCAAAAACCGCGCCACCCCAAAGTCGACCACCTTCACCGAAACCGCACCGCTGGCTCGTCGCTCGAGGAAGAGGTTGGCGGGCTTGAGATCGCGATGAACGATGCCGAGCGCGTGCGCCTCGGCCAGCGCCTCGCAGGCTTCGAGCACGTGGTCCACCGCGTCGGAGATCGAAAGCGGACCACGGCGCGCCAGCAGCGTCGCCAGATCTTCCCCCTCCAAAAATTCCATCACGATGAACGGCTGCGCATCGGGCAAGGTGCCGACGTCGAGCACACGCACGACATGGCGATTCCGAATGCTCGCCGCCGCGCGCGCTTCGCGCAGCAGGCGCTCCACTAGCGCAGGGCGACCGATCCGATCCGGCTTCAAAACCTTGATCGCTACTCGCTCCCGAAGCTGCAGATGCCGCGCCGAGAACACCATGCCCATGCCGCCGGCACCGATCGGCCCCTCCACCCGATACTTGCCGTCGATCACGGTTCCGACTTCGAGCGGCTGCGGCATGCCTTCACCAGCTCGAGTGGTAGCTGACGACCCAAGCGGAGCCGACGCGGTCCGCCGAGACGGGCGCGTCTGGCGGCGCCCCTAATACCCAAAGAATACCGGCACTTATCGCGCAAGCGGCCGAGATGCCGGCAACGACGGTCGCGCGCCGCGCGCGGTCTTGAGCTTGCAAGCGCTTGTCGACAGCGGCCTGCGTACAGATTGTTCCCGCCACGCACGTGTCTGGATCCGAATCGGCATTGGCATTCGCGGCGCGAACCGACTCGACGATAGCGTACGCCGCACCCACGGTAGCAGCCGCACCGAAGCCGAGCGCGACCTTGCGGCGCGGCGTCAACCAGCGGCTCTTCGCCGGTGCCCGATCGGCTTCGGCCGAGCTGACGACGGTGGCGGCAGGCTCTTGCTGCTCGAGCTCGACCGGCAACTCGAGGCGCGGGATGACGAGCCGCTCGGTCTTGCGCGCTTCGACTTCCACCTTCCCGGTCCAAAGCTCCTGATCGCGCGTGCGCACGACCACTTCGTGCCGCCCGGGGTCCACCGGAACCGCGGAGCCCACCATGCTGATCGGGACGGGGTCGCCGTCGAGCGTGATCACGACGAGCTGATCGCTGACGAGCGCCTCCTCCGCCTGGATCACCAGCCTGGCGAGCTCGGGCACGATCAACGCCAGCTCGCGCCGCGCGTGCGCTTCGCGATCGAACTGTCCCAGCGCCCGGGCGTTGGCGGCGGCGTCGCGGTAAAGCAACCACGCGCTCGCGGTGCGACCGAGCTTCAAGTAGCAGCGCGCCAGGTTCATGGTCGTGCCGATGGCAGGCTCGATACTCCTACTCTCCTCGAAGCGGCGACACGCTTCTTCGAATTGCTCGGCGGCCATGAGCTTGCGCCCTTCGAGGAACAAGGCCTCGGCGGCCGCGCCCTGCACTGGGCGCTCGTCAGGCTCGTCGGCGAGGGCTGGCGTGACCCGCGCCAGCAGCGCCACGGCGAGCGCCACCTGCGCTGCAGCACGCCAGCACGCGAGCAGCAACCGGAAGCGAATGAACGTCAGAATTGGAACACCGGCACCTTCCCGAACGCGATCGGATCGAAGCTCACCGTGTTTTGCTGCCGGCACGACCCGACGACGAGGGTCGAGGCGAGCTCATCCAGCACGACGTGGCAGCCAAAGCCGAACTCGGCCGTGGGCACCTGCGCTTTGATGTAACTCGTTTCCGACCAGCCCAGCCGCGAACGGTGAAAGAGGTAGGCCGCGCCGCTCGAGGTGGCCGAATTGTCGTCGGGGTCGTTGGGCGTCGCGCTGCTCTCGCCGAACGCGCCGATGGCGAGGTAGTCGCCGACCAGGCTCACGCTCTTTCCGAACGCATCTTTCCCGTCGCCGTTCGAAGCCTTGAGGTATGCGGCCTCGCGCCACGGCTGGAGGATGCTGTCGCGCTCGAAAACGTAAACAGAGCCGTGCACCGCGAGCGAGTTGTCGAGGTCGTACGAGAACCACTCGCTGGCCGCGCTCGAGTCGTACTCGTCTCCGTTGACGAGGCGTGACCGACCACGATCCCCCGGCGCTCCCACGACCAAGATATTTTCACCGAGCGCGAGGCTACGGCCAAAGTCGATGTCGAAATGGTAATTGGGAGCCTTGATGTAGGCGTCCGGGTGCCATTTGACGTTGTATTGAACGAACGTGTAAACGGCGCCCGATGCCCAGGTCTCCGATGGGAGGTCCTGTTGGCCGTTGATCATGCTCGAGCCACCATTCTCGTCCGGCGCCGAGACCGCGATGGTGTGACCGAACAGAGCTACCCGCGTGCCAAAGCGTTGCCCCTCCCGCGTGTTGCTGGGCTTCAGGTGCGCCTCGGGCGTCCAAGTCTGATCGGATCGGAGGAAGAGGTACGCAGCGCCACTCGCGTACGCTTCGTTTCCGACGATCTCTCCGTCCACGTTCACGGCGTCGCTGCTCTCACCGGGAGCGCCCACCAAGATGCGGTCGCCTTCGATCGCGACTGACGTACCAAAATAGTGGCCGGTTCGAGCGTTGAACGACTTGATGTACGCCTGTTGCGTCCAATCACCATCACTCCCGCGCACGAAGACATAAGCGGCCCCGCCGTCTTGTCCGGCCTGGTTGTCCACCGTCTGATCACCGTTGATCCCCTGCGAGAGGCCCGACTCACCGGGAGCTCCGACCACTAGGGTGTCCCCGTCAATCGCAACGGAGGCACCGAAGTGATGAAATAGCCCGGCATTGGAGGCCTTGAGGTACGCCTCCTCCTGCCAACCACTTTCAGTGCGCACGAACACGTAAGCAGCGCCGCTGTCTGTAGTGCTCTGGTCGTTGAAGGTGATGCCATCCGCCGCGAGGTCGTCGTACGGCATGCCGACCACCATGGTGTCGCCGGAAATGTCGACCGTGAATGAGATTGTCGTACCGTCGGGCCAGACCAAGCCATGCGTGATGTCGAGGGGAAGGTCTCCGACAGCGTCGGCAACCGGCATGGGTCGCCGCACATTTACGGTGTAAGTCACGTACTCGCCGCTGGTCGCGAGCACGTGCAGGGTGAAGCGATTGTCACCTGCTTCGAGATCGACGGCTCGCGACACATCGACGACCTCGTCGAGCGCGTCGGTTACGACGACTTCGGCGCCTGGATCTGCCGGGACAGCCGTGATGCGAACGCTGTCGGTCTCGGGCGCGGCCTCCACTCGGTAGTCGAACTTGTTCGGCAAGAAGCCCGCGAGCAGGTTGCCGACCTCCAAGTCTTCGAGCCCGCGCGCGCCCGCTCCGGCGGGGGTGGCCCCGCTGCGCT
>JBEHXA010000673.1:0-4088 GCA_048498935.1 Myxococcota bacterium | reverse complement strand
GATGATCAGCACGTCGCTGCCAGCCAGGTCTTCCCAGTTGGAGGAGCCGGTGACGCGCGCATCGGCGCCGGAGCAGGCCGAAGACTGCTCGAGGTCGAGCGCCTTGCCCTTTGCGAAGTTCTCCTTGGCCGGGATGTCGAAGAGCACGACGTCGCCGAGCTGCTTGGCGAGACAGAGGTTCGCCAGCTCGCCGCCAATGTTGCCTGCGCCAATCAGACCGATTTTCTTTCTCGCCATGGTTCTCTTCTCCGACGCCGAAATTTTTAGGGAAAAGGGGCGTAGACCAGCGTCAATGCGCCCGCAACTGCGCTGAAACCAGCACAGATGGTGCGGGCGATTTTGGCTACGGCGTGGGGGCTGCGCCCGGTCCCCAGGTCGTGCCGGGAAAGGGCCTGCCCGGGCGCGCGAACAGGAAACCCTGCAGCAGGTCGCAGCCCAGGCTGATCACGCAGTCGCGCTCGGCGGTGGTTTCGATGCCTTCGGCCACCACCAGAAACCCCATGTCCTTGCACAGCGCGGTCATCGACGCGACGAGCTTTTGTTTCATCGGGCTCTGTTCGATGTCGCGCAGCAGCGAGACGTCGAGCTTGACGATCTCTGGCTCGAGCAGGGCAAAACTCGACAATCCGGCGTAGCCCGCGCCGAGGTCGTCCACCGCGACCCGGAAGCCCAGGGAGCGGAGGCGACCGACCCGGCGCTCCACGCTGTCGACCTCTTCGATCGCGGCGCGCTCGGTGACCTCGAGCACGACGCGCTGGGCAATCCGGGACAGCGGAGCTTCCGAATCGAACAGGTCTTCGTCGGCCAGGTCGAGCGGGTGGAGATTCAAGAAGAGCGTCGCCTCGGGCGGAGCCTTCGCCATGGCAGCGGCGCTCACGGCGCGCACCTTGCGGCCCAGTCGTGGCAGGGCCGCCAGGCGTTCGGCGGCGTCGACCACGAGATCCGGGCGGCTCAGGCTGGGCTCTTTGGTGCGCAGCAGCGCCTCGTAACCGAAGACGCTGGCGTCGCTCGCGCGCAAGATGGGTTGGAACGCCATCCACAGCGACGAAAGGGCCGCGTCGAAGCTCGCCTCCAACCCCGCGCGATCAGAGGAGACTGCGTTGGTGCCGAGGAGCGCGAGGGCCTCGCGCTTCATGCGCGCCAGCCGGTAGAGCTTGCGCGCGCGCTCGACCGCGCTCCGTAGCACCTCCGGCTCGAACGGCTTCACGATGTATTTGAACGCGCCGTACTCCACCGCGTCCGTCGCGCTGTCGATGGCTGGCAGGCCCGTCACCAGCACGACCGGCAAGTCGGGATCGTGCTCGCGGATCGTGCGCAGCAGTTCCACGCCCGTCATTTCCGGCATGGAGATGTCGCTGACCACGACCTGCACGCCGCCGGTCGATACGCGCTCGACCGCCGCTAGCGCAGAGCTCGTCGCTTCTACCTCGTAGCCGGCTCCCCGCAGCGTGCGTTCCAAGGCACGGAGCGCCTCGGGTTCGTCGTCTACGAGTAACACGCTACCTGGCCGCACCGAGGACGGCAGGGGATCCGTCGTCACGCTGGTGAAGCTACCCCAGCCTGGTCAAAGCGGCATACCTTGCAGACCGATTGAGGCAAAATGCCGATAGCTCCCGCCTCGTGGCGTTTGCGGTATTAGGCGCGTCTCGTGACCTGAGCCGCAAACGCGGCTTCATGTAGAGTGGTGGCGTGTCCGGTCATCGTTCTCTCCGAGCTGCCTCGCTCGCATTGCTGCTGACGGCGTGTGTGCCGCCTCCGCTGCCGGCGGAAAGCACTCGGGCCACATCGGCCAGCTCAGCGTCAGCGCCCCGTGCTCGGCGGGCGCAGCTGCCTGACGACTGCGAAGAGCGCCCAGGCCAGCCGCCGCCGGCACCGCTTCGCACTCAGTACACTGGTGTGGCGCGAGCCGCGCGCTGCGATCGCGAGGTGTACACGATCATGGGCGGCATCACGCACTTCTTGGGCGTGAAGTGCGCGTACTGTCACATCGAGCCCGACTATGCCGCTGACACCCACAACAAGCGCGTGGCCAATTGGATGGCGCGCGAGCTCGTCCCCGCGCTGCGACAACGCAACTTCGCGCTCGGCGAAAGCGGTGAGGTGTGGTGCCAAGACTGTCACGCCGGTAAGCCGAAGCCCCTCGGTAGCCCGCGCCAACGCTCGCTCGCTGTCGACTGGATGACGACGCACCTCGTCGAGGACCTCGACACCCAGCGAGGCCAGCCCTTGAAGTGCAAGGATTGTCACCAAGGTGACTTGGGCAGCCCGGAGTTCAAGCCCAACCTGATTTTCAGTGACCTGGCAGGTTTGCCCAAGCCGGAATCCATGACACCGGGCGCGCCCACTCAGAGCGCGAGCGCGCCCGCTCCAAGCGCGCCGGCGTCCAGCGAGGTCGCACCTGCTCCGACAGCGCCCGATAGTCCCGCGTCACCCACGCCCGATTTCGGTCCGCGCTGACGCCGCGCGGTGCTACTAGCAGCGTGTTGAAGTCGAGGTTGGGTACTAGGTTTTTGGTGTGGAGCGCGGCGGCGACCCTGCTCCTCTCGTGCGGTGAGGAGTTCAAGGCCGGCGACGATGCGGGCGGGGGCTCGTCCGGTAGCGCAGGCGCTTTGGCGACTGCGGGCAAAGGCGGTGGAAGCGCGGGCTCGGGCGGCACCAATAAGGGCGGCAGCTCGAACGCGGGTGGATCGTCCACTGCCGGCTCTAGCGGATCGGGCAGCGGTGGTGCAGCTGGGCATGGAGCGAGCGGCGGTACCGCCTCCGGCACCGGTGGTTCAGCCGGTAGCGCGGCCACGGCCGGCAGCGCAGGCGCGGGCGGTGATGGCCCGGTCGAGCCGGACATCCCGAAAGACGGGCTCGAGCTCTGGCTGCGAGCCGATAAGGGTATCGAAGGCGACGGCGGGCGCGTGACGACTTGGCGCGACAGCTCGAGCCACGGTCGAGATGCCTCCCAAACAGCCAGCAATTATCGGCCGCGCCTGGTCGAAGGCGCCCTCGGCGGCAAACCCGCCGTGGTGTTCGACGGGGAGGACGATTTCCTGAAGCTCGAAGCGCTCTCGGTCGACTTCTCTGCCGGCGTCTCGATCTTCGTGGCGATTCAGCAGGCCGCCGTCGACACTTGCCAGAGCTACTTCGAAGCCTCGAACGGTCCGGAGATCGACGATCTCCATTTCGGCACCTACCGAAACGCCCTGCTGTTCGAGGTGTCGTCGCCGTACGTCAACGACGTCAACTACCCGTTGCTGGTCGATGCGCCTCAGGTTGCCGTCGGACTGCTCGACACGGCTTCACTCGTCCACCTGCGCAGCAACGGCAACGGAGCGGGCGAGGGCGCCGCAGAAATCCCGCTCGAGACGATCCGTGAGCAAGTCTTCATCGGCAAAACGCTTTACGCCGACTGTGGCATCCTCAAAGGCACCATCGGCGAGATCCTCCTCTATAGCCGCCAGGTGAACGACGAAGAGCTCCTGCAGATTGAGGGTTACCTGCAGGACAAGTGGGACTGCTGCCGGCCCTGAGGTTGGCAACAGTTCGCAGCAGACGAACGCGAGAGTTCGCGAGACACGGGTCCGAAAAGTTCCGGAAACGTGAGGCCGTGGATGCTCGTCCTCGCTTCGTAGGCTCACCGGGCGAAAGGTCTCGCAATGAACCCGATCGTTCGGCTCATCGGTATAGCGGCGCTGTCGCTCGTAGCGACGGCATGTAGCAAATCAGAGGCCCCCAAGCCGGCTGCGGAAGAAAAGCCCGCACCAGCTGCCTCCGCGGCGGAAGCCCCGCCCGCGGCGGCGCCAGCTTCGGCCGCTCCCACGCCCGCTGCGGGCGGTGGGCTGAAAATCGCGTACAGCGACTGGCCGGGTTGGGTCGCCTGGGAAATCGCCATCCAGAAGGGGTGGTTCAAGGAAGCGGGCGTCGACGTCGAGTTCAAGTGGTTCGAGTACGTGCCGTCGATGGAGGCCTTCTCGGCCGGCAAGGTCGACGCCGTTTGCATGACCAACGGTGATGCTCTGGTAACCGGCGCCACCGGTGGCAAGAGCGTCTCGATCATCATCAACGACTACAGCGACGGCAACGACATGATCGTGGCCAAG
>JBEHXA010000672.1:0-4089 GCA_048498935.1 Myxococcota bacterium | reverse complement strand
GGTCCGGTTGCGGTCGCGAACTTGGCGCAACCGGCGAGCACCAACGCCACCATGGCGTAGGCGGCGGTCACGACCGGCGATTGGCCGATCCCGATCGCCTCGCCGTGCATGAAGCCGAAGAACGTGAGCCCCGCAGATACGGCGGCAAAACCCGCCGCTTTCGCGAAGGCGCGGTCGATGATGAAGGCGCCGATCGCGCCGAGCATCAAGCCGCCCAGAATCGAGCCGCCGCCCATCACTTCCAAGCCGTGATAGAGCACGCCCACCTGACCCAGCTTGTCGAGGCCCAGCGCATGAGCGCTGGTGCCCGCCGCGCCGAGTGAGTTGTCGATCAGCAGCTTGCCCCAGGCGGCCAAGTGCGGCGTGAGCGCCAGCACGATCGCGGGCGCGTGTGCCTTCGGGCTCTCCTGGAAGGCTTGCGAGCCGATCAGCATGCCGATGTAGAGCAAAATCGGTGAGATGGCGACGACCGGGATCAGCGACACCATCACGCTGATGATGCCGAGCCAGGCCAAGATGATGACGGTGATGCCGGTCGCAGCCGAGTAGCCGATACGGCCGCCCATCGCCTTCCAACCCGGGTGACCGATGTACACGGCGTTGATGAACGGATTGCCCATGAGGCAGCCGATCAAGCTGACCACGCCATCAGCGGTGAGCACGCGCGTGGTCGGGAAGCTGTCGCCGGCCACTTCGGCGCTCTCCACGTTGTCGAGCGCTTCGACCAGGTCGTAGATGCCGAATGGGATCGCGGTGACCAAGATCACGCCCAGGAATTGGAAGCCGGAGAACACGTGGCCGAACGCCGGCAGCGGCACCGAAAAGCCGAAGTTGGCGAACGACGCGCTCAAGTTGCTTGCCGACATCCCGCCGTAGTTGAGGCCGAGCGCCGTCGAACCCCAAGCGATCAGCGAGCCTGCCGCAATAGCGATCAAACCGGCCGGAATGCCCTTGAAGTAGCGTACCCCACCGAACCAACTGGCCAAGATGATGGTGAAGCACACCAGGCCAATCACCGGCGTCATGAACATCTCGAGCGCCGGGCGCATCGAGATGAACGAGATCGACACGCCCGCGAGCGTGCCGAGCAGCGCAGCGCGCGGCGTAATCTTGCGGATGATCGGGGCGATGAAGCCGCCCGCCATCAGCACGAAGCTTTGAATGAACACCCAGGTGAGGCCGGCTTCCCAGCCCTTGATCGGGTCGCCCGTCTTGAGCGCGATCGGCAGCATGATCACGAACACCACCACGAACATGTGCGGCACGCTGATGCCCGAAGGCAGCGCGCACACGTCGGTTCGGCCCGTCTTCTGCGCCAGCTTGTAGGCTAGCCAGGCGTAGTAGATGGTGCTCAAGCACAACATCAAGCCGGTCGCCGGCAAGATGCGTCCGAACACGATGTCGTCCGGCATTTTTAGGACGAACCGCAAAAGGCCGGTCAAAACCAGCAAATTGACCAAGATGTTGGTGCCAAACCCGAAGTAGGCATTCCAATCTCCTGGGGTCCAAAGCTTCGGTTTCGTGCTTTCAGTCATCGCTAGTCCTCCGCTAAGAGCGCGCGCGGGCGCACCTCGCTTCGCGTTTGTTTCGAAGCGTTTTCGGCTGGTCACATCGTGATTCGCGCGAGGGGCGCAAAAATCACTACGCTACTTGTTTACGTGTCGGCGTCGCCGCTGACTAGCGCCAATACGGCACCACGGTGCTCTCCAAATCAGCTCGGTACGTTCGAGCGCGTAGAGTTAGAGCTGTTCGAACGTCGCTGTGAGCTGCTCTGCGAATGAGGCGGCAGCCACTGGCAGCACGCGTCCACGGCGGCTCGCCAGGCGCAGCTGCGCTTCGGAGAGCTCCGGATCGCTGAGCGGGATCGCGACCATGCCGGACACCTCCGGCTTCTTCCCGATCTTGAACGAGAAGCAGACGCCGTGGCTCATGCGCGCGAACATTTTGGTGGTCTCGATCGAATTCGAAACCAGCGCGGGCTCCAGGCGAAACGTGCCGCGATGCAAAACCGCATCGAGCAGCGCTCGCGCTGCCAACGTCTCGTCCGGCATCGCGACCGGGTAGGCGACGCATTCGCGGAGCCGTAGCGATGTACGCCCCGCGAGCGGATGTTCGGGTGCGACCAGCGCGCAGAGCGGCTGCGGTACTTCGGCCAGCACGACCGCGTGAGCGTCGTCGGTGTTGTCGTGAGTCAGAATCAGATCGACTTTGTCGCGCGCCAGCGCGGACGCGAGCTCGCGCGGGCCGCCCACCGTGACCGAGAAACCGACGCCCGGATGGCGATGGTGATAGTCCGAGATCGCATCGGGCAGCATTCGGCCCGTGACCGACTCGGCTACTGCAATGCGCACCCGGCCGTGTACGAGCCCGCGCAGGCCGTCGATTTGCGCCTCGACCAGACGCAGCTCTTTCAGCGATTTACGCACATACGCCAGGAACAGCTCACCGGCGGCAGTAGCCCGCACCCCGCGTGGCAAACGCTCGAAAAGCGGAGAGCCGACGTCCTCTTCGAGATCGAGGATGCGTCGGTTCAGGGCGGACGACGCGATATGCAGCGCTTCCGCGGCCTTGCGGATGGAGCCGTGATGCGCGACTGCGTCGAGGTACGAAAAGATGCTCGGCGGCTGCAGCCGCCAGCTCGAGGAAGGTCCGGGTGCTTTGGCTTCGGCGTCGGGCGTGGCTTTGGGCGGACGGCGCACTACGGGCACTTGAGCAGTTTGCCGAGCTGAAAGGATCGCGAATGTTTCGTGCTACCAAGAAACGGCGCCTTTTTTGGCGCCCAGGCACCTAGCACGGGGCTTCGAGCGCGCCGTCGACCAGCGTCAGCACCTTGCCGCGATGCGCGGGGACGCGCGCGCCCGGCAGGATGATACCGACCAGGTTGAGCGGATCGCAGGCCGAGAGCGTGACCCGCTCGCCGCCCGGTGCCTGCCGGCGCACCGCACGCAGCTGCTCGACCGCCTCCGGCAAGGCATATTGCTCACCGACGAAGCCGCTCACGAAGCGCCCGCCGCGCACCACGCCCCGCGCCTCGAGCCTGCGCAGCGCCCAGGCGAGCTCGCGGTACGGTAGTGCCAGGCTCTCGCGCGCCAGCACGTCGGGGAAGACCACGCCCCAGCGCGCGAGCAGCTGTTCGGCTACTGCTTCAGCAACCGCGTCGGGGTCGAGCTCGCTGGGCGCAGGCAACAGCGCCCAGCGCCCTTCGCGTCGCAGATCGGCGGACGCACCCTGGCGCAAGCGCAACCAGCCACCGCTGCGCGGTGCCTCGGTGCGCGGTCGCAGCAAGCTGCGGAGCGCGCCGAAACCGTCGGAGGCGATCAAGCCGCGCGCCACCGCATCCCACAGCGCCTCGTCGAGCTCTCGCCGCGGCAGAGCAAGCTCGCCCTCGAGCTCGGAAGCGAAGAGCGCGCCGCGCCGCGTTAGGCTCTCCAACAAACGCACCGTGTTTTGAGCCAGCTCCATTCCGTCGCTCGGAGCCGACCCGCGCGTGGCACGCTGCAGCCAGCCGAGATCGGAGCGGAAGGTCAGCGTGACCGGCGTTGCTCGAGAAATCGTGGCATTTCGGGCGCTGGTTTGGCTGCGGCTGAGCCGTCCCCAAACGACTTGGCCCGAGAAACACAGCGCATCGAGCCACTCCGGCCGATAGCCGATCACACGCGCCGCGAGCACGTCGTGCTCCCAGCTCGCCACGGCTGCTTCGAAGCCTTGCAGCTGCTCCACGACGCCGGCCAGACCCTTCGAGCCTTCACGGCGTGTCTCCGGAGTGACGCCCTGCCAGCGCAGTAGAAAGCGCATGAAGGTTTGCGGCGATACCGGCTCGATCTCGCGCCGCAAGCGATCGCGCGTGTAGCGGTGGATGCGATCGAGCAGGCGTCGCGCGCAGTGCTGCTCCCCTGCGCCGGGCTCGAATTGCCCCGACAGCGCGAAGCCTTCGTGCTGCAGCCGCGCGAGCGCGAGCACCAGCGTGTCGCGATCGATGCCGGTGAGCGTGCCGAGCTTGTCGACGCTTGCAGGTCCGCACAGCTCGAGCTGTCCGCGAGTCGCGCGAGCCGCGATGCAGATATCCAGGCACGTCGGCGAGCGGCATTC
>JBEHXA010000671.1:0-4105 GCA_048498935.1 Myxococcota bacterium | reverse complement strand
GGTATGCCCCCAGCACCCAGATGGCTGAGACCGAATACGATGCGATTGTTTTGGGCGGTGGACCCGGCGGCTACGTTTGCGCGATCCGACTCGCGCAGCTGGGCCAGAAGACGGTTTGCGTCGAAGAAGAAGAGGTCGGCGGCGTGTGCCTCAACTGGGGCTGTATCCCGTCGAAGGCGCTGATCGCGAACGCTCACTTCGTCGAGAAGTCGAAGCACATCGCGGACCACGGCATCGCGGTTTCGGGCGTGTCGGTCGACGTCGGCAAGATGCAGACGTGGAAGAACGGCATCGTCAAGAAGCTCACGGGCGGCGTGCGCGGCTTGCTCAAGTCGAACGGCGCGACCGTGATCGACGGGCGCGGCAAGTTGGTCGGCAAAGACACGGTCGAGGTCGCGCTCAAGGGCGGCGGTACGCAGCGCATCAAGGCCAAGAAGGCGATCGTGATCTCGACCGGCTCGGCCACGATTCAGGTGCCGGGCTTCGAGTTCGACGGCAAGCGCATCATCGGCGCGCGCGAAGCAGTGAGCCTCCAGCAGGTTCCCAAGCGCCTGGTCGTGGTCGGCGGCGGCGTGATCGGGCTGGAGCTGGGCATGGTTTACCAGAGCTTTGGGTCGCAGCTCACGGTGGTCGAGCTCACCAATACGCTGCTGCCGGGCATCGATCCGGACTGCGTGAAGGTGGTCGAGAAGAGCCTGAGCAAGCGCGGCGCCACGGTGCTGAAAGGCGCGCGCGCCGAGAAGTACGAGACGCTGCCGGACGGCTCCGTCGCGGTCCACGTGTCGATCGAAGGCAAGACGCAGAAAATCGAGTGCGACGCGGTGCTGGTCGCGGTGGGCATGAAGCCGCGCTCCAAGGGTATCGGCCTCGAAGAGGTCGGCGTCACCATCGATCAACGCGGCTTCGTGCCGACGAACGAGTTCTGTGAGACGAACGTCAAGGGCATCTACGCCATTGGCGACGTGAGCGGCGTGCCGATGCTGGCGCACAAGGCCAGCAAAGAGGGCGAGGTTTGCGCCGAGGTGATCGCCGGGCATCACGCGGGTAAGGATTGGGTCACGGTGCCGGGCATCGTGTTCACCGACCCCGAGGTGGCCACTGTCGGCGTGACCGAAACGCAGGCCAAAGAGCAGGGCTTCACGCCCAAGGTCGGTAAGTTCCCGTTCTCTGTGCTGGGCCGCGCGATGAGCATCGGCGAGACCGAAGGCTTCGTGAAAGTCGTCACCGACACCAAGAGCGGCCGCGTGCTCGGCATCCACATCGTGGGTCCCAACGCGAGCGACCTGATCAGCGAAGCGGCGCTCGCCCTCGAGACGGTCGCCACCGCCGAGGACATCGCGCTCACGATTCACCCGCACCCGACGCTCGGCGAATCGCTGATGGAGGCCGCCGCCGCCTCGGTCGGTAAGGCGATTCACATGATGAATCGCTGACGCGCGAAAAGGCCACACTACGTCGGCGGGCTGGTCGGCGTGGTGTGGTGGCGCTAAGACGGGGGTGATGACGATGAGGTGGCCTCCGCTCGAGCCCGAGGCGGAGGTCCGCCTGGGAAGCGGTGAGGTCACGGCCGAGCCCACGCCGACGCCGCCCATTCAGCTGGGCGCGGTGGTGGCGGACAAGTACCGCGTGGACAGAGTGATCGGCTTCGGGGGTATGGGCGTGGTGTGTCACGCGACACACCTCGAGCTGGGCACGCCGGTGGCCATCAAGTTCGTGCGCGAGGAGCGCGACGCCGACGACCGCGCCGTGGCCCGCCTGCTGACGGAGGCCCGGGCCGCCGCGCAGCTGCGCAGCCAGCACGCCTGCCGCGTGATCGACTGCGGTCGGCTGCCGAGCGGCAGCCCCTACATCGTGATGGAGTACCTGGTCGGGCGCGACTTGCGCTCGCTGCTCGAGACGCGAGGGCCGCTGCCGGTCGAGGAGGCGGTGTCGTTTGCCTTGCAAGCCTGCGAAGCGCTCGCGGAGGCGCACATCAACGGTATCGTGCACCGCGACGTCAAGCCGGAGAACTTGTTCGCTGCCGAGGGGCCGGGCGGTACTCCGGTGCTCAAGGTGCTCGACTTCGGGATCTCCAAGCAGCTGTCGCCGCTCAGCGCGCCGCGCTCGCTCACTGACTCGACCGAGCACATGGGCTCGCCGTTCCACATGTCGCCGGAGCAGATGATCGACCCGAGCGGTGTGGACTTTCGCACCGACATCTGGTCGCTCGGGGTGGCGCTCTACGAGCTACTCACGGGGCAGCTGCCCTTCGGTGGTGAGAGCGGGCCGCAGCTCTGCGCGAACGTGATGACTGCGCAGCCCATACCGCCGCAAGCACACCATGTAGACATTCCGGACGGCTTGGCGCGCGTGATTTTGCGTTGCTTGGAGAAAGATCGCGAGCTTCGCTACCGCGACGTCGGCGAGCTCGCCGTCGCGCTCAAGGAGTTCGGTGGGAGCGACGCCGGCGTTACGGCGTCGCGCGTGGAGCGGATTTTCGGGCGCACCGAGCCGCCTTCGGCTGCGTTTGCCGCGGACTTGGACGAGGCTGGCGAAGAGCCGTCGAGCTCACAGGTCGACGCGATCCCGGGAGTGCCGCGTCGCGGGGCGGGTCTGCGCATGAGTGTGGCGGCGGTGCTGGTCGGTGTGAGCGCGCTCGGGGTGTACGCCGGGCGTCGCGCGCTGGTGGCGCCGAGCATCGAGCCTGCGGGCTCGGCGCCGGTCGTGGCTGCGCCGCCACCCGTTGCCGTTGAGACCAGCTCAGCGGTTGCACCTCCGCCCCTTGCAGCTTCTGCAGCGGCGCGGCCGAAGTCCGTCCGACCGGTGCGCGTTGCGCCGACTGCGCTCTTGGTGGCTCCCGCTCCACCCCCTCCGCCGCCGATCTTGTCGCCCCCTTCGGCCCCCGTTTCAACCGGCGCGGTCGAGCCCGCGCCTCCTGCTCCGTCCTCCGCGCCGCCAGCCGACACCGGAGGCGCGGTCTATCCGCAGCTTCAGCCAGTCCCGGACTTGCCGGCGCCCAGCAGCAACTGACCGCTGCCGTCCGCTATTGCCAGCGGAACACGCGCATCGCGACCACGAATCCGATCACGCTCCAGGCTCCGAGCACCAAGAGCTCGAAGCCGATGCTCGAAAGCGTGCCGGCCTCGTTGTAGACGCGGCGCAGGGCGTCGTTGGCGGCCGTCAAGGGCAGCAACCGGATCGGCCCCTGCAGCCACTCCGGAAAGCGCTCGTACGAAAAGAAGGAGCCGGAAAGCAGCCACATCGGCAGCTGCACGAAGTTCATCCAGCCGCCCGCTACCTCCGTGCTCGAGATGCGCGACCCGATCAAGAGCCCGATCGCGGCGAACGCGGCCGCTCCTAGCGTCGAGGCAACCAACAGGGCGGCGATGCTGCCTTGAATCTGCGTGCCGAACACCAGGCGGCCGAACCCGATCAGCACCGCCAGCTCCATCACCAAAAAGGTGCTGCGCGAAAAGAAGTACGACAGCAGAAAATGGCTGCGCCGCATCGGCGTGACCGCGTAGCGGCGGAGCAGCTTGCGCTTGCGAGCGAGCACCAAGTTGAAGCCGATACCCCACATGCTGCTGCCCATCAGGTTCAGGCCGATCAAGCCGGGCACCAAAAAGTCCACGTAGCGCGAGCCTTTTTCGCTCACGTGCTCTTCTCGGACCGAGAGCGCGTCGGCGCGGCCTGCCGCGCGCTGCAGCACGTCTTCGGTCATCAGTCGCGCCAGGCGGCTCTTTTCTTGCGCGGTGTCGAGCTTGAACACCACCGGCTTGGCAGCGTCCGGCTGATCGACGATCAGGTCGACCTTCGTGCGGGCCAGCGCGCGTTCGGCGTCTGCGAGCGGCAGCTTCGAGACCAGCAGCCGCGTGCTCCGGTTCAGCGCTTCCACGGTCGGTGCGGCGACGCGCTCGGTCACCGCGACGCGCGGCGGCTCCGGCGTCCTCGAACGAAAGGCCAGCCCCAGCCCGATCGCCATCAGCAGCGGAAAGCCGAACACCCAGAAGACGTAGCCAGGCTCGCGCAAGAACTCGCGGATACGCGCCTTGATCAGCTCTGCCAGGGGGCTCGGCGACTGGTCGGGGGCGTTGCTCATGCTGCCTCCTGGTGGGTCAGGCCGCGC
>JBEHXA010000670.1:0-4116 GCA_048498935.1 Myxococcota bacterium | reverse complement strand
CCGCCATTCGGGCTACCACCGTGGCTCGCACCGCCCACGCCCCCGTTGCGACCAGCCGTCCCTCCGCCCACCGGGGATGGGCACGCGCTGTCGTTCGCCACAGACACGAGGCTGGTGACCCAATCGGCGCGCTTGTCGCCGCTCGTGTCGAGCGAGTCGTAAAGGCCGTCGCAGTCGCCGTCGAGGGCTAGCGCGTCGACGACACCGTCCCCGTCGGTGTCCACACCAGGGCCGTCGAGCTTGCCGTCGTGATCGATGTCGATGTCGTCGGCGTGTCCGTCGCCATCGACGTCGACGAACTTGCCCAGGTCGTCGGCCAGGGTGTCGTCGTTGCGGTCGACGCCTTGGGGCGAGTGCTTGCTGCCACAAGCGGCAGACCACGACAGCACGACGACCAGGGCGCACCAAGACCTGTAGCGGAGCGGCATTGCTTCGTTACATACACCGAATGTGAGACCGGTTCCAGTCGCAAGCCAGCACGGCGCCAAAAACGCGCACGAGCGCGCCGCTTTAGAGCCCGAATGCGTAACTCACCGCGAGCGCGCCGCCGAATGCGCTGTCGGGCAACATTTGCAGCAAGCGTAGCTCGAGCGACAGCAGATGGTGCGGGGTCGGCGCGATCGCAAACCCGCCGTGCAAGCCCGCGAAGAGCGGGCCGGTTTGCCGCCAAGCATCGAGCTTCCCCTTGTCGTTCTGCTGGTAGCCGGCTTCGTCGACGAAGTACTCGACCGTGACCCGCCCATCGACCTCACCATAGCCGGCGGCCAAACCAACATAGCCGCGCAGCCCTGACGAGGCGAACGGGTCCTGCCCGAACCAATAGCTGCCGCGTAGCTCGGCGTGATACGGGACCAGCCCCTTCGCGTCGCGCGGCTCGGGGCTCCCGGCGAAGATGAAGCCGAGCTTGGCGCCGAGCGTGAAGTTTTGGCCCAGCACGCGGTCGTAGCCGAGCATCAATCGGCGCGTGGCGATGCCGAGCCCGCCTTGGATCTCGTTGCCGGCGCCGCTGTAGATGCCGTCGCTGTACTCTTTTCCACCAGAGAAGCAGTGGTATTGGTCGCTGCCACCGCACACGTTCTTGGTCGCGCCGTAGACCAGAAATTCCTGCTGGAAGGAGACTGAGATCCAATTTCGAACCGCGCCGTCGTCCGCGGGCTCGGCCGGCTTCGGCTCAGCTTCGGGCTCGGGCTCCGGTTCGGGTTCTGGCTTCGGCTCGGGCTTTTTCTCGACCACTCCGCCTGCCGCCACGAACGCTTTCTCGACCTCGGGTGAGTTGAAGTCGGGGTCGAGCCGCACCGCCTGATCTGCGGCGACGGCCGCGCGCATCTCCTTCTTGCCCTGGTCGGGCTTTTTGGTCGCAAAGTGCACGATCGCGAGATCGCGATGCAAAGCTGCCTGTACGGCGGAGGAGCAATGCTTTTTGCCGCAGAGCTTGAGCGCTTTCTGCAGCTTCTTCTCGGCGTCTTTGAACTTCGTGGCCAGGTAGTCGCCTTGCATCGCCTGCTCGTCGAGCTTGCGCGCTTGCGCCTCCTTCTTGGGATCGGCAACGGCCGTGCTGGCCAGCGCGATCAGCGCGCTGAATGTCGCGACGCTCTGCCAGCGGCTGAACATCAAGCTCGAGCTCGCTGACTCATGATTGCTGCATCGTGCGGCGGTACTCGAGCTGGTGCCGGTACATGGCTTGAAAGACTTGGTACTTGCGTTCATGTAGCTCGCGCACCGGCGCCGAGCCGGGCTCGACCACGCTGCCGGCCTGGCTCATGGCGCTCATGGCTGAGAGCACGCCTGGCTGATGGCCGGCCGCTACTGCGCCCAGCACGGCGGAGCCGAGCAGCACGGCCTCCGGCTCACGAGGTAGCACGATGCGGCACCCGGTCGCATCCGCGTGTTCGCGCAAAAACACGGGATTTTTGGCATCACCGCCGGTCGCCAGCAATGTATCGATGCGATAACCCTGGCGGTTGAGAGCCTCGATGATGTCCCGGGTGCCGTACGCGATCGCTTGAATGGTCGCCAGGTAGAGGCGGGCCAGCGCGTCGACGCCCGTGTCGAGCGAGACGCCGCTCAGCATGCCGCGCAGCGTGGCGTCGGCGCGCGGCGAGCGATTGCCGTGGTGGTCCGGCTCGACGTGCAGGTGGCGCGTCAGCTCGGCCGCGCAAGGCGCACCAGCCTCGCGCTGGAGCCGTTCCAGGTGCTCGTTGAGGAGTGCGTACACGTTCGTGCCGCGGGCCTTGGCTTCGGCCGCGAGTTCGGGCCCGCGTGCGTGACCGAAGACCGTGGCGTCGATCAACGCACCAGTCGCTGATTGCCCGCCTTCGGTCAGCCAAAGCCCCGGCAGCATGGCCGAAAAATAGGGTCCCCAGACGCCGGGCACGAAGCGCGGCTCCTTCGAAACCGCCATGTGACAGCTCGAAGTCCCTCCGATCAGGGCGAGGCGCGTTTCGAGATCGCGCTCGGTCGGAGCGCTCCCGGCGATCGAAGTGCCGAGCAGCCCAATGCCGCCCGCGTGCGCGTCGATGATGCTGACGCCGACCGCGATGCCGGCGACGAGGCCCAGCTCAGCTGCCGCTCGCTCCGACAATAGCCCCACTCGCTCGCCGAGCGGCTTGACCTCTGCACCGATGCGACGCGCGCCATCGTCGAGCAGCTCGCCCAAGCCGATGCGCTCGAAGTACTCGCGGCTCCAAGCCCCCCTGCCTTCGCGCTCGTGGCCGAGGTACGTCCACTTGCAGACGGTCGTGCAATGCGAGCGACTGTCGGCGCCGGTCGCGCGGTAGCTCAGAAAATCCGGCAAAT
Organism: Myxococcota bacterium; assembly: GCA_048498935.1. Taxonomy (GTDB): domain Bacteria; phylum Myxococcota_A; class Polyangia; order Polyangiales; family Polyangiaceae; genus PMG-095. The sequence goes on along the minus strand of JBEHXA010000670.1, from coordinate 1,320 downwards.
CGAGGAAGCGTGCGGCTTTGGCGAAGCTCGCGGGGAGGTTCCGCTTCAGCCACAGCAGCTTGGGCGTCTCCATCTCCGGGGAGATCGCCCCGCCCACATAAGCGAGCACGGCGTCGCCGGTCGCGTTGATCTCGTTCGCTTCGCCGATGGCTCGGTGATCCATCCAGACGATCACGTTCTGCTCGGCATTGCCGGTCGGGGAAATGCTGACCGGCTGATCATCGGCGTCGAGCAGCACGAGCGAGCACGTCGCATCGAAGCCGATGCCTTGCACGGCTTCAGGCGGTGCTCCCGCTTCCTCGAGGGCGCGTCGCGTCGCTCGGGCGCAAGCACGCCAAATATCCTCGGAAGATTGCTCGACGAAGTCGGGACGCGGCTTCCAGATCTGGATCGGCTCGCTCGCCATGCCGAGGCGCCGGCCCGACCCGTCGAAGAGACCGGCGCGTGCGCTGCCGGTTCCGACATCGATACCGAGGTAGAGCGGAGTCATGTCAGCCGTCCGCCAGTACCCTCACCTTGAAGCCGAGCTCGAGTGACAGCGCGACCATTTCATCGAAAATGTCGCCGTAGGCGACGGCGACGTGATTCGAGAGGTAGTGCGCCATCAGGGTATCGCGCCCGATACCCATATCGGCTGCCATGAACGGCCACTGCCGGGTGGTGCCCTCCCACCAGGAGTCGCGCACCTTTTCGGGGAGCTTGACCACCTCGCCGCGTCCGATATCCATCCAAAGCTCATCGTTCAGGATGTAGCTCCGGGCCCAGGTCATCTTGCCGGCCAAGCTCTCTCCCGCCAGTGTGCCGCCAGGGGTCGGGAAATAGAGCGCCGGCTGTCGGTAGGAATGAGCGCCGCTCAGGCTATTGGGATCGTGGTTGAAGGCGTAGGCGCCGCACGACCCTGAATTGAGCAGCACCCACAAGAAGCGCCCTTCGTGCTCCGCGCCCCAGCGCACGTCGTGGAACATCACGGCCTGATGCAGCCCCTTGCGCTTGAGCAAGCGCTTCATCAGCTCCATCGGCACCACGTTGCCCTGGTCGGCTTCAGTCGAACAGATGATGTTATCGCCGTTGGATTCCGGGCGGCACACGGAGTTGAAGAGCCCTTCGGCCAGATCCGACGGCGGTCGCAGGGGGATGAGCCCGAGCTGGTACTGCCAGCCGATGCAGTCGGCCTTGAACTCGCTCACCATGTCGAGCACCGCCAGGTAGTCGCGCAGCTGCTCGCGGCTCGACGCTTCGTCGAAATCCTGCGCGTCGCCTTCGCGCCAGTGAAACGTGAGCCCCTGGGCCTTCACGAACGCGAGCGCCGCATCGATGCGC
>JBEHXA010000669.1:0-4123 GCA_048498935.1 Myxococcota bacterium | reverse complement strand
CCTAGCCGTTATTCTGCTGCTCGAGGCGGAGGCCGGAGCTCCTGGGCGCGGCGTGCGCGAGCTCGAGCTCGCGGCGCGCGAGGGCAAGTTGGCCGAGCTGGTGCGCGGCCTGGCCGCCGAGCGACTCGACGAGGGCTACGAGCGCGGTGTTCACGATCAGGACGCCGCCGCGCTACTCGAGCAGCTGCTCGGCTGGTTGAAGCTCGCTGGCAGCCTGCGCTACACACCGCGTGCTCGCGCGCTCGCCTGGCTGACCTGGCAGGGAATGCCGGCGGATCGCCGCAACTTGCTCGAGCGGCGCGCGCAAAGCGCGGGCCGGTTACGCGAGCGGCTCGGCGATGCGAGCGCCGAGGCGGCGTTGGCGCACGAGCTCACGCAGGTGGTGCGCGACGCAGTCACGGCTTTGGGACTCGAGCGGGAGCTCGACGTCGCGCGCTTCGCGGCGCGTTACTTGGCTGTCGAGCTCGCGCAAGAGCGGCCGCGCTTCGCCGTCAGCTCGGGCGCGGTGGAGTTGGGACAGAAGCTGCGCTCGCAGCTGGAGCAGGCCGGAGCGTGGCGCGGCTTCGAAGACGACTTGCGCGTCTTGTCAGCGCACCCGGCAGAGCGACTGCGCATCGCGTTGTCGTACGTGGATGCCGCGAGCAAGAACTTGGGACATGGCGCGCAGTACCGCCTGGAGGTGGCGGCCCGGCTGGTGTGCGAAGGCGAGCTCGAGCTCGAGCCTGCCAGCAGCGGCGGTGCCGACCTGACCGTGAGCAACCTGCTCGGGACGCATCCGCGCATCACCGCGCGTAACTCTACCTTCGCGCCGAGTGAGCTGATCGAAGCCGTTACCGCGTTCATCGAAGATCGCGCGCCGCGCTTTCGCGCTTTCCGGGCCCTGAAGACCGAGCTGGCGGCAACGGCACGCGAGCGGCTGCGGCTGAGCGAGTACCTACCGCGGGTGCTCACGTCTTTCGTGCGAAATCGGCTGATCGACGAGGTGTACCTGCCGCTCGTCGGTGCGAACCTGGCCAAGCAGCTGGGGGCCGTCGGCGCCGCCAAGCGCACCGACCAGATGGGCTTGCTGCTCCTGGTGTCACCGCCCGGCTACGGCAAGACGACGCTGATGGAGTACGTGGCCAGCAAGCTCGGCCTCGTCTTCATGAAGGTGAACGGCCCCGCGCTCGGCACCGAGGTGCGCTCGCTGGATCCGAGCGAGGCGCCCAACGCCACGGCCCGCCAGGAGGTCGAGAAGATCAACCTGGCGCTCGAGATGGGCAACAACGTGATGCTGTACCTGGACGACATCCAGCACACGCACCCCGAGCTGCTCCAAAAGTTCATTTCGCTATGCGATGCTCAGCGCCGCATCGAGGGCGTTTGGAACAACAAGACGCGCACCTACGACCTGCGCGGAAAAAAGTTCTGCATCGTGATGGCCGGCAATCCATACACGGAGAGCGGCGCGCGCTTTCAGATCCCGGACATGCTGGCCAACCGGGCCGATACCTACAACTTGGGCGACATCCTGGAAGGCAAGCGCGACGTCTTCGAGCTCAGCTACCTCGAGAACGCGCTCACCTCGCACCCGCTCCTGGCGCCGCTCGCCACGCGCGACGCGGGCGACGTGCACAAGTTGATCGCCATGGCGCGCGGCCAAGAGCTGGCGCTCGGCGAGCTTTCACACGGCTATTCGAGCGCCGAGGCGCAGGAAATTTGCGAGCTTTTCAAGCGCCTGTTCAAGCTGCAGTCCGTGCTGCTCCGAGTCAACCAGGAGTACATCGCCTCCGCGTCGCAGGACGATCGCTACCGCAGCGAGCCGCCGTTCAAGCTCCAAGGCAGCTACCGCAACATGACCAAGCTCACCGAGAAGGTAGCCGCGGCCATGAACGACGACGAGCTCGAGCGCCTGCTCGACGATCACTACGTCGGTGAAGCGCAGACGCTGACACGAGGCGCCGAACAGAACTTGCTCAAGCTCGGCGAGCTGCGCGGGCGGCTCTCCACCGAGCAGCGCGCGCGTTGGGCTGAAATCAAAGAGGCTTTCGGGCGCGTGCAGCGCATGGGCGGCGGCGATCAGGATCCGGTTGCGCGCGTCACGGGGACGCTCTCCGGCCTCGATGTGCAGCTCAAAGGCATTCGCGAGGCGATCGTGACCGCGCTGAACGGTAGCGGAGCGCGCGCGATGGACGGCGCGCTCGGGGAGCTGACCAAACGGTTGGGCGAGCTCGGGCGACCGCGCGTCGACGTCCGGCTGGAAGACGAGCGCGACGCTGGCTTGTTGCCGCTGCTCACCCAGCAGAGCCGGCTTTTCGAACAGGCCTTGCGCTCGCTGAGCCAGCGCTCCGAGCCGAACGGCCAAAGCAAGCTCGAAGAGCAGCTCGGCCAGCTCTCGGCGCAGCTGGCGCAGCTGGCCGCGCAGCTCGAGCACGGCGGCACGGGTGCGCGTCGCGTCGACGTCGAGCTGCAGCCCAACGGCCCCAGCAACCTATACCGCGCCCTCTCGGGGACTGACGTGCTCGCGTCCGGCGGTGTCTTCATCGCTACGTACGAGAAGCCACCGCCGCTTGGCGCTGACGTGCGCGTGTCGGTCCGGTTCCCCAGCGGTCCGAGCTGTGAGCTTTCCGGCAGCGTGGCTTGGGTGCGCGACGAGCTCGGGGAAGACGCTCCACCCGGCTTCGGAGTCCGCTTCAGCGCGGTGTCGCCCGAAGCTCGCTCACTGCTCGAGGCTTATTCCGAGGCGCGTGAGCCCATGCTACGCGACGACTGACATGCGCGCGACGTCGGGCACGATCTCGGTGCTGGTGCTGCGGGCGCTGGTTTTCGGTGCCGCGGCGCGCGGCATCGACGCCAAGGCTCTGGCCGAGCGCGCCGGCATTCCGACCGAGCTCCTCACGCCGAGCACGCTCGCTGATCCAGACGGCCGAGTGCCAGCCGCGCACGTGGTTCGCCTGTGGAGCTTCCTGCCCGAAGCGTTGAATGACGAATGCTTCGGCTTGACGCTCGCGGCGCTGGCCGCCGGCGCTCCGCTCAGCGTGGGCTGGTGGGTGGTGTGGAGCAGCCCCACGCTCGGTCACGGGCTGAGCCAGGGTGTGCGCTACCAGCGGCTGCTGCACGACCAGGCGCAGAGCAAGCTCATCACGTCCGCGGAGGGATCCGTTTACCGGCACCAGGTCGGTGCACCACCGGCCCGTGCGCCGCGCCACGCCATCGAGTTCGGTTTCGCCACCTTCGCGCGGTTTGCTCGGCGCGCCACGGGTCGGGACATCTGGCCCAGCCGCGTCACCTTTCAGCATGCGGCTCCCACCGACTTGACGCAGCACCGCGCCAATTTCGGAGACAACATCGTCTTCGAGCACGATGCCGATGAGCTGGCCTACGATCGCCCCGCGCTCGAGCTACCGCTCCTCACCGCAGACGCTTCGCTGCAAGAGGTCGTCGAGTCACACGCGCGCGGCTTGCTCGAGCGCTTCCCCGACCAGCACGCGCTCGGCGCGCGCTTGCAGAGCGCGATCTGCGAAGAGCTGCGCCGCGGCGAGCTGTCGCTCGAGAGCGTGGCCAAGCGACTCGGCGCTGCCCCCCGCACTCTGCAACGTTGGCTCAAGAGCGAAGGGACGACCTTCGCCGAGGCCGTGGACCGGGTGCGCCGAGAGCTCGGCGAGCGGTACCTTCGGGATCGCCGGCTCAGCGTCGCTGAAACGGCGTTTCTACTGGGTTTTTCGGACGTTAGCGCCTTTCATCGAGCCTTCGTGCGCTGGACCGGGCTCACGCCAGGTCAGTTCCAGGCCGAGCACGTTGGCGCGTCAAAACAACCTTTGTGACGCCCCGGGACATTTCGCTCTGCGGGTACTGACCGATAGTGAGGGGATGGAAGGACCGTTCCTCGTCCTCAAGAGCTGGATGCTCACGGCCTTCGCGATTTGGGTCTACCAGCGCTGGTTTCAGCGCGTGGCCCCGCGCGACCTCACGTTCGAAGCGTTTTGCGCCGGACGGCCCGTGGTGGGCGCCATTGCCGGCGCTGGCAAGCACCAGGCGACGGTGCTGCGCTCGCTCGGCGTGGCGCTTGGCAAGCGTCGAGCGTGCGTGGCGACTTTGGGTGGCTACCCGTGGCCCCACTATCGGCTCGAGCTCGCGTTGGAGG
>JBEHXA010000668.1:0-4126 GCA_048498935.1 Myxococcota bacterium | reverse complement strand
ACCGATCTTGACGGTGGGTGCGAACCAGCCCGCCGAGGCGACCGATTGGGGAAAGAAGGCGGCGCTCTCTTCGGCGGAGAGCGCCGACTCGTCGTTGCCGGAGTTGTAACAAGCGCCCGGCAAGGCGCTCACGGCCACCAGCGACAGCTTGAGGAGCTCGCGGCGGCGGGGCAAAGGCGTCATGCTCAGAAAGCTTAGCTCACGACCTTGATGGCGAAGGCAGCGGATCCTTGCTGGCCCATCAGCCTGACCCACAGCGCGACGTAGCACTCCATGCCGCGCGACGCCGTGATGTCGCCCAAGTCGAGCACGCTGCGCCAGCCGAACCCACCTTGGAGCAGGTTGGTGACAGCCTGCTTGGCTTGCGCATCGTTACCGCAGATGAGCGCCTGGTGATCGCCACCGTTCACGCTCGCGGGGTCCACCATGACACTGGCCGTGATGTGGTTCAGGGCTTTGACGACACGAGCGCCCGGGAGCAAGCGCTGGGCTTGCTCACCCAGCGAGTCCGTACCGCCGCTGAAAAGCGTCGGAGGAAACCCCTTGGAAAAATCGAGTGGGTTCGTAGTGTCGATCAGGACTTTGCCGTCGAGCGCAGCAGCCGCCGTCGTCAGAACCTCGGGGATGGCGCGGCCCGAGGTGCAATTGAACACCAGCTCACCGAACCCCGCGGCTTGGGCAAAGGTCCCGAGCGAGGCGAGCGGCCCCGCTGCGGCGGCCCAAGCCAGGCCTTTTTCGTGGGTCGCGCTGCGCGAGCCCATCTTCACCTCGTGGCCCAGCGAGACGAGCTTGCTGCCGATCGTCTGGCCGACACCGCCCGTGCCCAGGACTCCAATCTTCATGGTGAGCAGGAGGTTAGGGCCGCGCTCTGCCGAACGAAAGGGGGTGAAGCGGCTTTGAAGCATTGACGCGTCGACCGCGACGGAACAACGGTCTCGGCCATGCGATTTTCTCTATTCGCTTGCGTGTCCTCCTTGGTTCTCGGCTTGGCTCTTACTGGCTGCTCGAGCGCGCCCCCCCCGGTAGCGAGCCCCTCCGGCGACCACCCGGCTTACGCCGAAGCCTACCCGGCGCGCATCGCCACTCTGCGCACCGGCTTCGCCGCCGATGAGGCGAAGATCCAAGCAGCGCTGCCCGAGTTGCAGCCCGCCGCCGATAAGCTGAATAGCTCCGACCCCGCCACGCTCGCCAAGCTGTTCGAGCTGGCCGACGAAGAAGGCAAGTCGGGCGCGTACGCAAACTCGGCGCTCGAGAGCGAGACGGTGTCGCGCTTCTGGGACGAAGAAAAGCAGCCGCTGCACCAGAAGATCGGCGGCGCGGTGAGCTATGCCGGCAAGCAGAAAGAATGCAGCAAGGAGTGCTCCGACGACCTGGGCGGCGTCGCTGCCGGCGCGAGCGACCGCGCGGTAGAAAAGCAGCTCGAGGAGCGGCAGGAGCGCCTCGGCGAGGTGCATCGGTTCATCGAGGATCACGAGGACGAGCTGGGCAAACCCAACTTGGACAACGCCGAGAAGCAGGCGCAAGCGATCGCCAAGCTGAGCCACCTCGTCCACGTGCGGCTCGAGCTCTACCGACGCGAGCTCGAGAGCGAGCTGAACGAAGCGAGCGACGTGCGCAGCACCCTCGATCGGACTCAGAAGGAGAGCGACGCCGTCTTGCAAGACGAGAAGGCGTCGAAGAACAAGCGCGCGTTGGCCGAGAAGCGTAGGGCCTCGGCCGCGACCGCTCGCGCCACGCTAGACGGAGAAGTCGAGCAGGCCAAGAAGGCGCTGGCCGAAATGGAGGAGCGCGAGAAGAAGGCCAAGGCGGACTACGACAAGGCATTCGACGCGCTCATCGATTCGCTCGAAGAAAAGGCCAAGAACAAGAAGTAGCCTTCGAGAGCCCATGCCCGCCAAGAAGCCCGCCAAGAAGCTCGCGAAGAAGGCCCCCAAGGCTGCAGCCGCCAAGCGCAAGGTCGGAATCCAGGCGGGCGCGGCCAAGCCCAAAGCGGAGCGCGCCGCCTTCGACAAGGTGAGCGCGCTCTGCCTGGCCTTGCCCGACACCAAGCTGACCATGACCTGGGGAAGCCCCCACTTTCGAGTCGGCGAAAAGATCTTTTGCGGCTTCGACGCGGTGGAGGGCAAGCAGGTTATGGGCGTGAAGCTCGAGCTGAGCCACGCCCGCAGCATCATCGCGGATGCGCGGTTCTGGCCGGCTCCTTACGTGGGCAAGCACGGTTGGGTGTCGATGGACGTGTCGCAGCGCAAAAGCTGGGACGAAGTCGCCGCGCTGATCCGCGAGAGCTATGGGCTGATCGCTCCCAAGGCGTCGCTCAAGAAGCTACGCTGAGCGCTGCATGCGCAGCTTCACGCCACCTGGCGCTCCGGGGCGCTGTCCGCGCTGCCTCGTGCTGCTGGGCCATTGCCTATGCGAAAGCGTCGGCCCCGCGGAAGAGAGCAACCCCGCGATCGTGATCGTGAGGCACCAATGGGAAGCGTGGAAGAGCACCGGCACCGCGCGGCTCGCCGCGCTCGCGCTCTCCAACCTGCGTATCCTCGACATGAAAGCCGAGGAGCCGGAGCCGGTGCGCGCACAACTCTCCGAGCTGGAGGGCGCCTGGCTGCTCTACCCGGGGAGCGAAGCGCCCGCTCGCCTTCAAGGTCCGCCCCGCACGCTCGTCGTTCTCGACGGCACCTGGCGCCAAACCCGCAAGATGCTGCGGCGCCTACCCGAGCTCTCGCGCCTGCCTCGCTTTGGGCTAAAGGACGATCCGGCAACTCTCGACCGCGGCCGGCTGCGTAACCCGCCTCGCCCTGGCGCCCGCTCCACCCTCGAGTCGATCGCCGACGCCCTGCGCATCCTCGATACGGCCGAAAGGGGCCAGCGCCTCCTCGACCTGCACGCGCGGTTCGTGGAGCAAACGCGCATCGCCCGTGGGCAGAATCCTTCAGCCTAAAAGGATTTCCATCAAAACTGCCTGACCTGACTGCCATTCGGTGACTGCCATGGGCATGAAGCCCGGCTTAGTCCCTCCCACCGTCAGCTCACACACCCATCGCCTCTTTTTCGGTGCTGCCTTGGCGGCGGCCATCGGCCTGATTGGGGCCGTCGGCTGCGGCGGCGACGATGACGGCGATAACAACAACACGTCTGGGTCGGGCGCGGGCGGGTCGAGCGGAGCGAGTGGGTCTGGTACGACCGCCGGCACCAACAGCAATCCCACTGGCGGCACCTCCAACCCGGGTGGCGGCACCGCCAACGGCGAAGGCGGGACGGACGCCGTCCCCATGGGCGGCCAAGACACGATGGGCGGCTCGCCCGCCAATCCGATGGGCGGCTCGCCCACCACTCCGGAAGGCGGCGCAACCAACCAGGGCGGCATGATGTCCAACGGTGGCATGCCCGGTCAGGCCGACTGTGGCGCAGCCGACCAGGCGTGCTGTGCCGGCGATGTCTGTAACGGCGGCGCCTGTTGCGTCGGCAACTTCTGCGTCGCCGACGGCGACTCTTGTGGCAACACGCGCGGCATGTGCGCGGACGGCGCTTGCGCCAACTGCGGCGCCGTGGGCGACCCGTGCTGTCAGGGCTCGTGCTCGGCTGGCTCTGTCTGCGCTCAAACGGCGCAAGGACAACGCTGCGCGGCATGCGGCGCCGACAACGAGCGCTGCTGCGCTGACCGCACCTGCGACGCTGGCGCGTGCATCGGTGCGGGCAACGGCACCTGCCGCACCGAGTGCGGCGGCGTTGGCCAGGCTTGTTGCCCCGGTCAAGGCGGACAGTGCGGCACCGGGTCCACCTGCAACGACGACAACATGTGTGAAGCTTGCGGCGCTGCCGGACAGGTGTGCTGCCCGGCATTCGGCGGAGGCCCCGGCGGTAACGACGGTTGCCCCGGAGACCTGCGCTGCAGCCAAGGCATGTGCACCGCTTGCGGCGCGCTGAACGAGTCGTGCTGCCGCGTCGGCAATACGCTGTTCTGCGACAACGGCTTGACCTGCGACAACGCGCTCAAGTGCATCGACAACTGAAGATTTAGCTAGCAAACGCACCGCACCCCCCGAAACCCCGCCTGCCGGCCCCCATCCGGTAGGCGGGGTTTCACTTTGATGGCAATCCCGAAGGGCGGGCTATCAAAGACCCCTTG
>JBEHXA010000667.1:0-4137 GCA_048498935.1 Myxococcota bacterium | reverse complement strand
CGGCGCCAGTCCAGGTCGCGCCGGCCCCCGCGCCAGCTCCCCCGCCAACGTCTCCCCCGCCCGAAGAGCTCGATCGGCCGGTGCCGACCATCACCTACGTGCTCGGAGGCGGCGCGATTGCGGCCGCGATCACCGGCGGCGTGCTCGGAGGCATGGCGCTCTCGGAGCACAACCGGCTCGACGACAGCTGCTCTCCCGTGTGCCCGGCCGACCAGCTCGATCACATGAGCAACCTGGCGCTGGCGGCCGACATTTCCTTCGTCGTCGCTGCGCTGGTGGGCGGAGCAGCCCTTTACACGTATGTCGCGCGCCCCAGCGCGGCGCCGCCTCGGCGCGCGTCGCTCGGCATGAGCTTCGGGCGAGCTGGCTTCAGCGTCGCCGCGGGAGGAAGCTTTTGAATAGGGTGCGCTTGGGAGGCGCGTGCGCGGCGCTGCTCGTGTGGCAGCTCGCGTTCGGGTGCACCGTGGTGGTCGATCGCTCCGCGCTCGAGAGCGGCTGCGAAAAGGGTAGCAAGGCGTGTGAGACGACTCCGGGTGAATTGAACTGCGTGAGCAGCTCGGACCCCGAATTCGGGTGCGGCCGCGAATCGTGCGTGCCCTGCACGTTGCCGCAAGCCATCGAGGTGTGCGGCGCCGACGGCGACTGCGCGGTCGGCACGTGCGAGGCCCGCTTCGAAAATTGCGACTCGCGCTCGGACAACGGCTGCGAGGTGAACCTCGACACCAGCTACGCGAACTGCGGCGCCTGCGGAACCAATTGCGATGACGCGATCCGCACCATGCGAAACGCCGCGAGCGCCAAGTGTGCGGGTGGGCGCTGTGAAGTCGGAACCTGCCGCGACGGGTATCTCGACTGTGACGGCGCAGCCTCGAACGGCTGCGAAGTCGAGATGGCAGACGCCGAGTGCGGCCTCTGCGACGGCTGTCCCGTCGGCACGCTCTGCAACGACGCGACGGGACGCTGCGAATAGGCGTGCTAACCTGCTCAGGGATGGTTCGGAAAGTCTGCGGCTGTTTGGTGCTCGGAGCGTGGCTGGCGGCGGCCTGCGGCGGTCGCGCCATCGACGACGGAAACGAGCCCGACGGATCTGGCGGCACCGGCGGCAAGGGCAAGCCCAGTGGCAAGGCCGGGAGCGCATCGCCCAGCACGGCAGGCGCACCTATCACGAGTGGAGGCTCGGGTATCGGCGTAGGTGCAGCGCCCGGAACGGGCGGCACCTACTCGGCCGGCGGTAGCGCGCCCGCGTTCGGCGGCACGGGCTTCGTCACCGGGGGCACGAGCCCGAGCTCGACAGGCGGTAGCTTCACCTGCCCTTGTGATCCGATTGAATGCGCCCCCGGGTACGGGCTGCAACCGGGCCCAGGCTGCTGCCCTGTCTGTGTACCCATCGACTATTGTACGGCCGTCCACGCTCAGTACGACCAGCAGCGTGACCTGATGATCGAAAAGTACAGCAGCGTCGGCTGCAAGTTCGACGCGGATTGCGGGGTGCTCTACGAAAGCAATGCGTGCGTGAACACCTGCGGTCAAACGCCGCTGCCCATCGAGCTGATCGACGACGCGGTTCAAAACCTGGACAGTATCGCGCTACAAACTTGCGCCAAATGCCCGCCGCCTCCGATCCCGCCTTGTGTTCCGCCCCTCGCACCCCGCTGCGTGATGAACCGCTGCCTCTTCATCGAGCGCTGAGCGGCATCGGGTCGACCTGATCTCAATCGCAGTCGGTGCCGCCGGTCGGCAGCGCCCCCTGATCGAGCCAATCGAGGAGCACCTGCTTCTCGCTCGGCGTCAGCGGCTCCACCGGCGGCATCAAGTCCGGAAGAAACGTCGGTGGCATGATGTCGTTCTCGAGCACGTGCTCCATCTTCAACCAGCGCGGCGTCCCGGCAGTCTCCACCTGCGTGTCGTCGTACGTGACGAGCGGGAAGGGCGCGCCGTTCTGTGGAGGGTTGTCGTGGCAGCGCTGGCACTTCGCCTCCAGCACTGCTTCGGCCTGACACCACGTCACGGGTTTGCCCATGCCTTGCGGGTCCTCGACGTCGTCATCGCCACCACAGCCCGCAATCAGAGCCAGCGCCGCGGCGCCGAGCAGCACCGCATTCCCGACGACGACGCGCATGTGGCCGGAATACTACCTCGGCCCGGACGCAGCCAAGCCTTTTGCGCGTCCCGTCAGAAGGTCAGGCCGTGGCCGAGCTGAAACTGCGGATCGTAGCCGGAATCGCCGAAATTCGAGTTCGCTTGCGCTTGGGTCTTCGGCCAGCTGTGGCTGAGCTTTCCGCTCGGCTTGTGGTCGCCGAACAGCACGTCGGCCACCCCGTCGCCCTCCGTACCCGGCAACCACGCGGCGAGCCAAGCGTCGGCTTGGGCGAGGTGCGACGTGATCAGAACCGGACGCCCCGACACCACGATGGCGATCACCGGCTTGCCGGAGGCTCGCGCCTGCTGCACGAGCGACCAGTCGTCATTCGACAAGGTGTCAATCGATTGGTTGTCACCGAGAAACTCCGCATACGGCGGCTCGCTCAGCACGACCACGGCCGCGTCCGCTTCACCGGGCGTTTGTACCAGCGTCCCCTGCTTGCCAATGGCCGCGCGGATCGTGGTTCCGGTGGTACCACCGCCGCCACCTTGCCACGACACCGACCAGCCGCCGCACTGTCTTTCCAAGCTGTTCGCGCCGCTGCCGGCGACCCAAAACTTGCCACCCTTGTTCAGCGGCAGCGCGTTTTGCGAATTCTGAAGGAGCACCAGCGACTCCGCGACAGCACGACGCCCGAGCGTGCGATGTTCGGCGGAGCCGACCTGTGACATCAGCGAAGCGTCGCGCGTCTTGCCGAACAGGCCAGCCTGGCACTTCACCGACAAGACCCGGCGCACCGCATCGTTCGCGCGATCGGTCGAGATCTGCCCACCGATGGCGCCGGAGATGGTGTTCACTACATTTTGCCAGTCATTTGGCTGCATCAGCACGTCCACGCCGGCATTGATGGCGCCAACTGGCCCTCCCACGCCAGTCGCTGACGATGCTTCCCAGTCGGTCGCCACCGCTCCTTTGAAGCCGAGCTCCTGCTTCAAGATGGTGGTGATGAGCTGCTTGTGACCCGTCATGTTCTGGCCATTCCAGCGTGCGTCGCTCACCATGATCGTCCCGATGCCAGCCTTGATGGCCGGCAGGTAGGGCGCGATGCCGTACTTGCGCATCGCCGCTTCGTCGATCTGCACGTCACCGCGATCGATGTAGCCACCCTTCGACGACGTGCCGGGCGCGGCCTGTCCATCACCGGCGAAATGCTTGCCGCAAGCGACGATGCCCGGGTTACCGGACCCGAGGCCCTGTCGACCTTGCAGGCCCAGCACCATCGCGGCTCCGAGCAGCCCAGTCAGCTCCGGATCTTCACTGAAGCTTTCGAACACGCGACCCCACCGGTCGTCGAACGACACGCTGAGTGAAGGAGCGTAGGTCCAGCTCATGCCCTGAGCGGCCGCTTCGACCGCCGTCGCGCGTCCAATCTGCTCGATCAGCTCGGGATCGCGCGTCGAACCCAAACCGGCGTTGTGTGGAAACAGCACGGCGCCGACCGTCTTGCTCGCGCCGTGCACCGCGTCGATGCCGTAGAAAATGGGTAGCTTCAGCCGCGACGAGGCAGCGGCCGTGACGTAGCTGTCGATCAGGCCCGCCCAATCGTTGGCCTCGCTACCACCAGTCGGGCCCTGGGTACCGCCGGAGAACACCGTCCCGAGCGCAGAGCTGGTGACGGCGCCTGTCGCAGGGTTCATGCCCATCACGAGCTGCGCCGCCTTTTCGGCGTTGGTCATTTGCGCGATCAGGTCGTCGACCTTCGTGACGCACTCAGCGCTCGGCCACGCGATGGTCGGGATCTCGTAAACGCCCGATCCTCCTCCGGCTCCCGAGCTACCACCAGAGCCACCTGCCGTGCCCCCAGCGCCGCCTGGAGGAGTGCCACCCATCCCGGCGCCGGCGGACCCTCCAGTGCCATTGCCTCCCTGAGCGCTCGACCCTGCGACGCCCGTCGACATGCCACCGAGCCCCGCGCTGCTGCTCACACTGCCACCGACACCCGAGCCAGCAGTGGCGGCGCTTGCCCCGCCGGAACCCGCGCTGCCAGGACCCGA
>JBEHXA010000666.1:0-4142 GCA_048498935.1 Myxococcota bacterium | reverse complement strand
GGCAACTGGAGTATCTCGAGACGCGCTTCGGCAATCCCTGGACGCTGGCGGGCTGGCTCTTGCACGCCCATCGCGGACACGACCAGCTGCGCGAACGCGAAGGGGGGCGACCCATGTTCGAGCCCGCCTTGGTGGCCGCCGCTGGCGTGGACCGCGCTCTGGTGTTCGTCGATACCGACCACGGCTTCAATCTCGGACACGATCCCCAGATCGCCGGGCCCGAGCGGGGTGTGCTGGTCGCGCGCCGCCACCGGGATGGCCACGATCGGTGGCTCTACGAGTCCGCGGGCCGACCGCCGACATTTCTCTATAGCTACGACGTGAGCGGAGTACGCCCGCCCGAGCTCATCCGGTTCGAGCCTCCGGCCACGACCCGCTTGGAAGCCGAGGCCGAGTGGCCTGCTCTTCTAGAGAGAGGGAGCGCGTATCCCATTCACTACCCCTGTGCCTCAGGGGGGCGAGCGCTACGCCTCCTCGGCCTCGGCCGCGTGAAAGTGCCACTGGCGCCGCCTGCAGAGACCCCCGCGTTTGTCGGGCTCGACCTGGGCTGGGCCAGCACGAGCGCGGCGGGATCCGAGGTCCGGGTCGAGTTGCCAGGCGGACACGAGGCGGGCCGCTTCCGGGCCGAGGGCGCCGGCTGCTTCGCGTGGCGGGTACCCGGCCAACTGTTCGGCCCTGGCAGCTGGGCCGTCGTCGAGTTGGTGCGTGGGGAGGGTGCCCTCGACTTCGTCGCGCCCGTAACCCGTTGACAATTCAGACTTTAAGGGGGAGCATCGACGTCTCAGCTAGCGTTGGTTCACCGGCAGAGGGAGGCGACCCGCGAATGACTAAGAGCGAGCTCATCGAAGCCATCGCAGCACGCGGCGAGCTCACGAAGGCGCGCGCCGAGATGGTCGTCAACTGCGTGTTCGACGCGATGACCGAAGCGCTCCAACGTGGCGAAGGAATTGAGATTCGCGGTTACGGCAGCTTCACCGTACGCCCGTACAAGCCCTACGCGGGTCGCAATCCACGGACCGGTCAACCCGTGCCGGTGCCGGCCAAGCGCCTTCCGTTCTTCAAAGTCGGCAAAGAGTTGAAAGAGCTCGTGAACGACAGCCGCCACATCCCGATTACCGGTGGCGACGAGGGCGACGACGACGACGATGACGACGATGACGGCGAAGAGTGAGACGTCGCCCGTTCGCTCGTGACGAGCCCTCCACTCTTGGACGCCGTGCCGCGCTAGCCGGAGCGTTTTCGCTAGCTTGCGCGAGTGCGCCCGCCGCTCCGCCCCAACCCAAGCCGCTCCCTGCGCGCTACAGCGGACAGCTACGAGACTACGTTCCCGCAGCCGGCCTGCGCTGGCTCGTCACCGGCTCACCAGCAAAGCTCGCGGAAAGCCAAAGCTTTCGTCCCGCGCTCCAGCGCCTCTTCTCGACCGAACGCCTTCGCGCCGTGGCGCAAACCACTGGCTTCGCGCTCGAGACCTTGCCCCGCGGCATCATTGCCGGTTTCGATTTGGGCACGCTGTATTTGGCAGAGCTGCCGGCCGCGACTGCTCTCATCGCGCGCGAGCGCTTTGCCGCGCGTCAGATCCACGCACCTACGAAGCGCTCGAGCGATCCGGCCATCATTCTCCTCTCGGGCATGAGCGAGGGCATCCCGGTGGGACTCCTTACAATCGACGAGCGCGTCGTCATTTACGGCGTCGGGGATCCCACGCTGTGGCGGGTGGCGGAGGCATATGCCCTCGGCAAGCTGCACGCTAAACGCGCCTTCCAAGGTGCGGCACTCGCAGGACAAAGCGACGAGAGCGAAGGCGCACTGCTGGCCGCTCACGTCCCTGGTCCGTTTGATGAGCGCTGGCAACGCGCGGCGGCCGGTCTGCTCGAGATCACCACTTCTGTGTCGGCACGCCTCGATCCGAGCGGGCCCGAGCGCGCTACCTGCCAACTCGTGCTCCACGGCGATTTTGGGGACAGCAATGCTATCGAGCGTCTCAGGTCCACCTACATGTCGGTCGCGAGCAGCTCGACTGGCACTCTGCTGGGCTTGGGGGGAGCACTCGATGCGCGCGTTGCCCTCAATTCCACCAATGATCGGCTGACCATCACTGTGCCATTGCCGATCACGCAGGTTATCGACGGCGTGCGAGCCGCGACTTCTGCCGATCTCGAAGAAGTCTTGAGACTTTCACCAAAGTCGGAGTCACCACTCCCACCTACATCTGCTCCAGATTCTCGCTAGAAATTGCAGCGATTTCGACGATCTATGAGATATAGGCGGGAATGGATTCGATTGACCAAAAGGCGTCGATGATGTTACGACCTCGCCCGTGCTGCACTGCGGCGAGCGGGATGAACGAACGGCAGCCAGCGCTTGAGCGTCGGAGGTCAGAGGTGACTTCGTGGTGAAGCCGAAGTCACGCGGCGGAGGTGTCACCGCCGCCCCTGCCCTTGTCGAACGTTTAGTTCCCGCGCAAGCAGGTCAGGAGGGCAATTTGTCGGTTGAAACCATTCGCATCAACTTCAAGGCCGGCGACATGGCGGTGCATCCCGCCCACGGTGTCGGTGAAGTTCAAGATATCGAGGAAAAGGATTTCGGAGGCCGCAAGACGGCCTGTTATGTGATCAAGATCCGCGATAGCGGCCTCAAGGTCATGGTGCCCACCGAGGCAGCCTCGCGCGTGGGTCTGCGCCCCGTCATGAAGAAGAAGGAAGCGCAGCGGATTCTCGACATCCTCAAAGCGCCCGAGGTGGCGGTCGACCTACAGCCGTGGAATCGTCGCTTCCGCGCCTACACGGAGATGCTCAAGAGCGGGCTCCCCTCGGAGATCGCCAAGGTTCTCCGGGACATGTACCGCTTGAAGTTCGACAAAGATCTCTCGTTCGGCGAGCGCCGCTTGCTCGACCAGGCCCGTAGCCTGCTCGTTCAGGAGCTGGCACTGGCGCGAAAAGTCCCGCCGTCCACCATGGAAGGCGAGATTCAGCAGATCTTCAGCGCCTGATCCGGTCGCTCAGGGCGACCAACGTTCAGGTGTGCTGTGGCCCGGCGCCACGACGCCGGGCTGGGGGATCTAAAGACAGGCTTGATTGATCCGTTCTGGGGCAAAAGATGGAAGCGCGATCGCTACTGGCTCTGGGTAAATTTCGCCGCGAGGAGCGAGCCGCGCTGGCGCTCGCTGCCGAGCAAGCAGCGTACGAGCTGCACGCGGTGGAGAGCAGCGACGAGGCTTCCACGTGGCTATCGAACCACGACGCGCACGCAGCGCTGTTGGAGAGCGAGCATTCCGAAGGGCTGGCGGTCGAGGCGCGCAGCAGTGCGCGACACGTGCGGCTGCCCATGCTGGCCCTTTCACGCGGGGTCTCGGACCTGGCTTTCAACGACGCCTTCAGCTGGGGCGCCGACGACGTGCTGCCTTTTGGTGAAGTTCGCCCGCTGCTGACGCGCCTGCGCAATTTGCCGCGCGAGCAAGCGGAGCCGCCGAGCGCGGGGCGCGGTCACGCCTTGGTAGCCGAATCCGACCGCACCCGGCGCACCGTGGTCGCGCGCGTGCTGCGCAACGCCGGGTACTCGGTGATGTTCGCGGTGTCGGCCGAAGACGCCGCTGCTTTCGCTGCCAAGCCGGAGCTGAGCCTGGCCGTCGTGAACTCGGAGCTCATGCCCGACTTGCGCCCGATCGTCGAGCGCGCGCAGGCCGCCGGCAGCAGCGCGAACTTCATCCTGTGCTGCGCGCCGCGCGATCTGCGCGCCGTGCGCGAGGGCCTGGCCGGCCTGACCTGCGTGGCCGCGGTAGACGGCTATGCCGCTCCCGAGAACGTGCTCTTCGCCTCCAATGAGCTCCGCGCCGGTGGCGTCAACAACCGCAAGAGCGCGCGCTTGCTTTACGGCACGACGGTGGCCTTCCGCGGCGCTGGCCGCGAGCGCGACGACCTGGGCTTCACGTACAACGTGTCGACCGGCGGTCTCTACGTGCGCACGCTGGCACCGCCGGACGACGACGAGACCTGGATCGAGCTGCGGCCGCCGCGCAGCGATCGGCTCGTGCGCCTGGTCGTCAAGATCGCGTGGCGCCGGCGCTTCAACCACAACGAGAACGCGACGGTACCGCCGGGCTTAGGCGCGCAGATCATCGACGGCGCACGCGCGGAAATCGCGGC
>JBEHXA010000665.1:0-4149 GCA_048498935.1 Myxococcota bacterium | reverse complement strand
TTCGCGCTCCCGGTCGGTTGTTGCCGGCGCGGCGTACCATCCCGCCGGCGGCACCACCTTGGGTGCGCTGGGGTCAGCGAAATAGTGGGGCGACATGATCTGCACGCCGTATTCGTTGAACACGTCCATCACGTGGCCGTTCAACGCAGAAAGGGCTTCGGCCCGCTCGCGTGCGTCGGTCTGCGACGCCTGACACACCAATCGGTACTCGACGTAGTAGTCGGCGAGGGCTCGCTTGAACACTTCAGGCGGGCGCTGCGTGAGTACGCCGGGCGTGCGCCGCGCCGCCTCGATCAGCATCGCTTCGACTTGGCGCCAGGGCGCGTCGTAGCCGATGGTAACCGTCGTATCCATCACGAAGCCGCGTCCCTGCATCGGGCGCGAGTAGTTCTTGGTGACCGAGCTCAGCACCAGCGAGTTCGGCAGCGTGATCTCTTCGCCCAAGCCCGAACGAATGCGCGTCGTGAAAGCGCCGAGCTCGATGACCGTCCCCTCCTGGTCGCCGACGCGCACGAGCTCACCAATGCGGAGCGTGCGCGAATAGAGCAAGATCATCCCGCTCGCGGCTTGGCCAAAAAGGCTCGAACCGCCGAGCGTGACCATCAAGCCGATGAGGACGCTCATTCCCTTGAAGGCTTCGCTACCCGAACCGGGCAGGTAGGGGTACGCCATCACCGCGGCAAATATCCAGATGGCGGCGTTCAGGATGCGCCGGGTCGCGCGCGCGGTGTCATGATCCAACCAGCCCGCGTCGAGCTTGGTCTGCTCGAGGCGCGCGAAGAACGGATGCAGCGCGCCGATTAGCCCACGCGCGAGCAAGAAGATGATGAGCGCCACCAACAGATCGGGGAGCGCCACGACGACGCTGCTGCCGAGCTGGGCGAACACGCCGAACAAGAAGGTGCTGAGCTGCTCGCTCCAAGGCCGCGAGTACGGGAATTGCCGCAACACGAAGGTCAACCACTCGTAGGTGAGCAGGCCGAGCAGCACCAACGAGAAGAGGCGCACCAACGAGCGCGACAAGCCGAACAGGCGCGTCGCGTCGAGCACCTTCGCCCCCGCTACTTGCACCCCAGCCGTCCGCGCTTCGAGCAAATCTGCCAGACGGCGCACGACCCAGCGCCGAGTGCTCAGTGTCAACGCGAGCGCGACGACGAAGAGCAGGCTCGCCACGGCGCTCCGCAAAATCGCCTGGAAGAAGTGCCGTCGATCGTGCGCCTCGCGTGATTGGTCCACCACGCTTTGCAGCGCGACCCGCGCAGCCTGGGTGGCTTCGTCGAGCGACTCCCCGGACAGGCGATCCGTGTCGTCGGTAGTGAGCATGAACGCGAGCGCACCGTCGACGGTCAGCACCCGCCCCTGCGGCTCATTCAAGACGACGACCTTGCCGGCGCCGGGACGATCGAGCAGGTCGCTGACCCGCGCCGCGGCATGCTTGGCCCGCTCTTCTGCCGGAAACCCCAGCACACGCGCGCGCAGCGTGGTGATACGGCGATTGAACACCATCACGGGCGCCTCGCTCTCGAGGCGCTTCGCGTCAGCAACGGAAGGCGGAGGAGTGGCAGCTGCCGCGCCCGCCGCTGCGAAGCAGGCGAGCGCGATGAGGCAGGCTCGGATCCAGGCCGGTAGGGTCCGTCGCGAGAGGTCGGTCAAGCGACCCGAGAGTCTAGCCCGGAGTCGCGCCAGTGCGCGATTTGCTCCAAGCCATGCGCAGACCCGACTTCGAGAGGCGCGGATAGAAGCAGCGCCAAAGCCCGGTCCATTGAATCCGCGCGATGAAGTTGCCGCGCACTTGGTTCGCCCTGGCTTGGCTCATCGGGCTCGCGGGTTGCGGGGGGCCGGGTGGCACCGAAAGCTCGCCGTCCCCGGTCACGGGCGGCTCCGCAGGAACCGGCGGCGCCGCTGTGGGCCCCGGCGGCACGGGTCCAGTTTCAGGCGGTACTTCGGGAGGCTCGAAGCCGGGGGACGGCACCCCGACGGCCGGTGCCACTTCGCTCGCCGGCAATGCTGGAGCCCTGAGCTCGAGCGGTGCCGGGGGAGAGTCGAGCAGTGCGGGGTCGAGCCCGATCGGCGGCGGTGGCTCTGGTGGTACCGATGGAGGCGTCGCACTACCGGCCGGCACGCCGCAAACCGTGCTCCTCGATGGCGCGCGCCTGAAGCAAACGCAGCTCGAGCTGCAAGCAGGCACTGCTGGCACGCCTGAACAGAAAGCCGCGTTCGACAACCTGATTGCAGCTGCCGACCTGGCGCTCGGGTCGGGGACGTGGAGCGTGACGCGTAAGCCGAGCGAGTACGTGGTCGGCGGCGACCCGCACGAGTACGTGAGCTGGGGTCCCTATTGGTGGCCCGCCGACGCGAATCCGCCGAACGTCAAGGGCACCTTCGGCAAGTGTCCGTACAAGTCCTTCGACGGGCAGCACAATCCCGACGTCGCCAAGGTGACCGATCGCCACGGCCTCCACGCCACCACGCAGGCGATCTTGCAGCTCGCGCTAGCTTGGTACTTCACGGGCAACCAAGCTTACGCCGACCAGGCCGAGCTCGTAGCGCGCGTCTGGTTCTTGAACGCCGACACGCGCATGAACCCGGGCATGGAGCAGGCTCAATCGCACGGCCCCTGCGGCTCCGGCACCGCCACCGGCATCATCGAGGCAGCCGGCGGCTACCTCACCGATGGGCTCGACGGCCTCGCCATCTTGGCGCTCGACACGCGCGACGGCGGCTGGAGCGCTACCGACCAGGCCGACATGCGGCAGTGGATGCTCGACTACATCGACTTCTTGAAGAACAGCAGCGTGGGCAAGGCCGAAGGCGCCGCTACGAACAACCACGGCACCTGGTACGACGCACTGCTCGCATCGCTCTACCTGTTCACGGGCGACGAGACTGCCGCGCGCAATCTGGTCAACTCTGCAAAATCGAAGCGCATCGACTCCCAGGTAAAGGGCGACGGCAGCATGCCCGACGAGCTATCGCGCGCGACCTCGTGGCATTACGTGAACTACAACGCGGCCGCGCTCTGTCGCTTGGCCGCCACGGCGTCGCGCGTGGACGTCGACTTGTGGAGCTATACGAACCCTGCCGGCGGCTCGATCGCCAAAGCCATCGCTTTCATGCTTCCGGCCGCGACGAGCGCGAGCCCGCCTGGGCCGTGGGCGCAGTACGGCGACATCACCAAGCCGTTCGACGCCGCCTATCAAGCCGAGGCCTACTATTCGATCCGCGCGCTCGCCGAGTACGGCAACCACGCGCAGGCTCAGCAGGTGCTCGCCCAAATGCCGCGACCGATTCAGGTACCCGGCCACTACTGCGCCGGCGATCGCTTTCCGCTCGGCTCCGACTTTTGCGGCATCACGTCCGGCAACGCGCCGTTTCAGGATCTGCAGCCTGCCGGCACGACAGCGGTCGATATGTGGCCGATTTTGCCGACTTGCCGCGTACCCATCAATTGAGGTTCTTGCGGTCTTGAGCGACCACGTTCTCGGCCGGTTCGCTCTCGTCCATCGGCTCACCGCCGCCGGCAGTGCCGACCCGAAGCCGCGCGCCCTTGGTCGACGCCGAGCCGGCCAAACGCCGACGCTCGCGCTCGACGGCGGACGGAGACGCTCCGAGCCCGAGCGCCAACCCGGCATGCAACGCCAGCGCCAAGCCCCAAAAGAACACCGAAAACAGCACCCACCACTCACCCGGCGTGGTCAGAACGTTCACGGTGAAGAGCAGCCCGTTGAGCAGCGCAAATAGCGCCGCATGCCCGCCGAGCCAGCGGCGGCGACGTGATTTAATCGCGCGACGCGCGTCGTCGTCGAGCCGCCCTTCGAGCACGGCGTGCGCCGCTCGTGTCATGTCGGCGGGCGCGATGCCAACCTGTTCGCCGATGGCGACCAAGTCGGCATGCCCGACTCCCGTTGCGCCGGTGTCGCCAGCACCACCCTGAAGCGCGCGCTCCAAGATGGCCTTCACTTCGGCGTCGGAATACTTGCGCTCACCCGACATCGAGGTCACGTAGCAGCGGCCCCACGGCGGCGCCAGCGCGAACTCCGATTCAGTACGCCGTCGCTTCCGCCACCGCCGCGGTGCTATCGACATCACTCGCTACGCGAGCCAGCTTGGCCCGAATGCC
Source organism: Myxococcota bacterium (assembly GCA_048498935.1). Taxonomy (GTDB): domain Bacteria; phylum Myxococcota_A; class Polyangia; order Polyangiales; family Polyangiaceae; genus PMG-095. The sequence continues at coordinate 29 of JBEHXA010000665.1, read as the reverse complement.
CTGCACCGCGTCGGCACCGAGCGGCAAGC
>JBEHXA010000664.1:0-4154 GCA_048498935.1 Myxococcota bacterium | reverse complement strand
GGAAATTGGTGAGCCGATCGCACCGGCTCGAGCCTCGCCCCGCACCCCGCACCCGCCACAGTGGGGCGGCTGGGCTCGCAGCGCGGCTCAGGCCTGGGCGCTGACCGCTTCGACTTCGTCCGGGACGGGATCGATGGCGGACAGGATGGCCACTTGGATTTCCAAGCGACGCGCCGGGGAGATCGGCTTGTTGTCGAACTCGACGATGTGAAAGCGATCGAAGACGCGGTTACCGCGGGTCTTTACCTGCGAGCCGACGATTTGAACGCGCTGCGCGAAGAGCGCCTGCGAAAGCGCGAGCAGCAGCCCCGAGCGATCGAACGTTTCGACCTCGAGAGTGGCGAACGTGCCGTCCTGCCCCTCGATGAAGCGGACCACCGTTTCCTTGGCGGCGGGCGTGAGCGGCGGGCGGCTCGAGGGGTCGAGGCGCTTGCGGTCGAGTTTGCCCTCGATCAGGCCGATGAGCGTTTGGCAGAGCTGCACGATCTCGTCGTGGCTCAGGCGCAAGCGATGGTCGGCCTTGTCCTCGTGGCGAACCCAGAAGATGTCGACTGCCTCGTCGTGCTTGCCAGGGATGCGGCGGGTGTAAGCCTCGGCTTCGATGACGTCCAGCCCGCACAGGACGAGCGCGGCGCTGATCGTGGCGAGCAGGCCGGGGCGATCGTCGGCGACGACGCAGATGGCCGCGCCAGGGACGCGGTTGGAGAAGAACGCTCCGATGTTGGCCGGTGCGGACTCGCGCTCACGTGCGATGCGCGCGTGCGCGGCAATGGCGCTCGCGTCGAAATTGCCCCGATAGCTTTCGGGCAGGGACGCTGCGAACGAACGCAGAAAATCCTCGGAGGGGGGAACTGAGGTCACTTCGAATCTCTGGGCAACGGCGATGGTTGAACGCTAAGGCCTCGAGCCGCACTCGCGGCTTTCGGTCGTGTTTCGTGGACGTGACATACTCTCATTTTCAGGAGCGGCCAGGTCCGTTCAAGGTTTGGTGCCGGTTGAAGGCCTTTTCCGTGTGCCCGTCGGTGCCGGCTCGGGCGCAGGCGCGGGCGTCGTGGGGGCCGAGGTGGGGGTCGTGGTGGCGGTCGTCTGGGGAGCGCTCGGGAAGCCGGGAAAACCGGGAGGCAGCTGAATACCCGAAGGGAAGGCGGTCGGGATTGCGACGCCGCTCGGCAGCGGGAAGGGGATCTGGAAGGGTGGAGCCTTGCTGGTGTCGACCGGCGTGATGCCGCCTGGCATCGTAACGCCAGTGCCACCGGTGCCGCTCGTGCCGCTGGTGTTCGGTGGCGACGTCGTCGGGCGTGTCGGTCGTGGGCCCTGAGGTGCTCCGTCGCCGACGGGCGCGTTGGGAGTCACGTCGGGGTTGAGCGGATCGAGCGTCTCGACGGTGGGCGTGTCGGTCGCCGGCAACGTCACATCGGGGAGCGGTGGTGGACGCATGCGCTGGTTGTCGGCGGCGCGGTACGCGGCGTAGCCAATGGCACCGCCACCTCCGAGCACCACCACCACTGCGCCGAATAGCAGCGCTCCGGAGCGTCGCTTGCGCGGGCGCGCGCCGGGCTGGGAGGGAGCTTGGGCAGTGAGCTGCGGATACGGCTTGGCGGCATACGGCGACTCTCCACCAGGAGCGGTGGCAGCCGCAGTGCGTCGCGCCGCTTGCGATCCGCCTTCAGAGAGGCTGGTCCCGGCGACCCCGAGCTGGCTCACGCTCAGGGGCGGCGACGGCTCGTCCGGTGGGAGTGTCTTGGGCACAGCAGCCATCGGTGCCGGAAAGGACGAAAGCCCGGTCGCAGGCGGGCGCGTCACCACCTCGAGCGGCGGAGCGATCGCTGCCAGGCGACCGGCGTGGCTCAGCTGACCCGCGAACGGTGCCAGCGCCAGCCGCAGCTCGGCCGCGCTCGCGAACCTCGCGTCGCGGTTCGGCGCCATGGCGCGCTCGATCAGCTGCACGAGCCCAGACGGTACGCCGGGCGCGACGTCCACGAGGCGCCGCGCCTTGCCGGCCTCGACCAGCGCGATGATGTGATCGGCGTCCTCACCGTCGGCGGGGCGCACGCCCGAAAGCATCTCGAATAGCATCACTCCGAGGGAGTAGATGTCGGCGCGCAAATCGGTGGTGTGCGCCGAATAGAGCTGCTCGGGAGCCATGTATTCGGGCGTGCCCATGATCACGCCCGCGCGCGTGAGGCCCTTGGTGTATTCGCTCGAAGCGCGCAGCTTCGCGATCCCGAAATCGATCAGCTTGAGTAGCGGCCCTCCGGCGCTCGGAGTCACGAACACGTTGTCGGGCTTGAGATCGCGGTGCACCACGCCGATGGCGTGCGCCGCTTCGAGCCCGGCCAGAATCTGCAGGGCGAAGTCGAGCGACTGATCGTGCGCCAGCCGGCCCTGCTGATCGAGCAGCCGCTGCAGCGGCTGGCCCGACAACAGCTCCATGACCAGGTACGGCGAGCCGTCCTGCGCCGTGTCGACGTCGGTAACGTGCGTGACGTGCGGGCTCTGGATGGTCGCGGATACCCGCGCCTCCTGCAAAAAGCGCTGTGTGAGCCCAGGCCGCTTGGCGAGCTCGGCGTGCAGGAACTTGAGCGCCACGCCCGACCCCAGCACCTCGTGGCGCGCCTCGTACACCACACCCATGCCGCCGTCCCCGATCAGCCGCACCACGCGGTACTTGCCGGAGACCAGCTCGCCTGGGCTCAGCTGGCTCACCTGGCGCCTCCGTCGACGATGCGCTCTTCGCGCGGCACGTAGCGCTCGTATTCGCGCAAAAACGTGAGCGACCTGCTGTCGGCGCGGTCGACGTAGAGGGTGCCTTTCAAGTGGTCCGTCTCGTGCTGCACCACGCTGGCCCGCACGCCCTCCCAAACGAAGTCGAGCTGGACACCCTTGCGATCCAGCGCCTGCACCCGCACACGCCGCGGCCGAACCACCAGCCCACGCAGGCCGGTCACCGACAGGCAACCCTCGAACATCGCGATGCTGTCTTCAGGCGCGAGCGCGCCCGGCGCGCTATCCACTGCGGGCGTCACCACCGGATTGACCAACACCGTGAGCGGAATATCGAGCGCGTCGGGGTAGCGCGGATTCTTGGCGATCTCGATCACGCACAGCTGGACCGACTCGTACACCTGCGGCGCCGCGAGGCCGGCGCCGTCGGCGTCGTGCATCGTGTCGATCATGTCGTCGATCAGCTGCTGGATGGTCGGACTGCGGAGCTCGTCCAGCGTGAGCGGGCGCGCCACTTGCCTGAGCACGGGCTCGCCCATTTGCGCGATTTTCCGGATAGCCACGCGGGCATCGTAGCCCAAATCAGCCAGGCTTCACGCGCGGGTGCCGCGCGGCGCCCACGGCTGCTCTTCGCAGCCATTTTCATGCGCGGTTCGCCGCGCCAGCACGAACAATAGGTCGGCGAGACGGTTCAAGTAAACGAGCAGCTCGCTCCGCACCGGTTCACGCTGAGTGAGCGTCAGTAAGCGTCGCTCTGCGCGTCGTACGATGGTGCGCGCGAGGTGCAGCGACGCCACATCGGGCGGTCCGCTCGGGAGCACGAAGTTCTTGAGCGGCGGGAGCGGCGCTTCGGCCGCGTCGATGGCGTGCTCGAGCCGTACGGCGTCGGCTTCCGAGATGAGCGTGATGCCGAGCCGCTCGGCGTGACCGGGCGCGGCCGAGAGCTCCGCCCCGATCGTGAACAGATCCGACTGCAGCTCGACCAGCACGCGCCTCACCTCAGCCACGCTGGCGTGAGCAATGCAGAGACCCAGCGCCGCGTTGGCTTCGTCGATCGTGCCGTAGGCTTCGACCCGAACGTCGTCCTTGGGCACGCGCGCTCCCCCGAATAGCCCGGTCTGCCCCTGGTCGCCGGTGCGGGTGTAGATCTTCATGCCCGCGAGCGTAGCGCGAGCCGCGCTCGGGCGTCCGTTCCAGGACCGATCTCAGCCCAGCGCGCTGGACATCGTCTCGTAGCCGGCGTTCCAGGCCGCGATGTCCGCGCGTGCGCCGTCGATGATCTGCGCGCCGAAGCCCGGCGGTACCGTCGCGTTCTCGTTGTGGTTGAAGCGCCGGCGCCACGCGATCTTGACGACCAGGCGCACGAGCCGATCGCTGCGCGGAAAGAAGCCTATTAATGGAAATACATAAGCAATAACAGGTACATCGGC
>JBEHXA010000663.1:0-4155 GCA_048498935.1 Myxococcota bacterium | reverse complement strand
AAATCGCTCTCCGACATCGCGCCGTGGCGGCTCGCCGCCGTGCTCGAGCGCGGGCAGCCTGGACAGCTCCTGCGCGCGCCTGTGGGGGGGCGGGTAGGCCTGCTTGATGCGGGCCAGAAGGAGCACACCATGGCATTCGTCGTCGCTGATTTGAGCATCGAGTTGATCGAAAAGCTTCGGCCGCTGATGTCGCGCATCAAGGCGCGTGACAGGAATCTGGCTGATCAGATTCAACGCGCGGCGAGCAGCATCGCGCTCAACTTGGGTGAGGCGTCGTATTCGGATCCAGGCAACCGTCGCGCGCGCTTCCACACCGCCGCGGGCAGCGCGGGTGAAACGTTGGCAGCGGTGAAGGTAGCGACGGCTTGGGGCATCCTCACGCGGTCGGAGGCCGAGACCGCAGTAGCCTTGCTCAACCGGATTTTACCTATGCTTTGGAAGCTGACTCGCGGTTAGGTATCGGCGATGCAGCTCGCCACTACACGAGCTGCACCGCCACAGCGAACGCCCTAGAGCACACGCGAGCTGGCACAATCGAAATGCGAGGCAAGTAACCCGCCCTCCGCTCTCGCACAGCGTGCCAACACGCCTCGCGCCCCGCGCTCGCCCAAACCCTGCACGCTGAGCCCCCGCCCCCGCCCACTCTCAGCAAGACCCAAAGCCGCCCCAGCAGCTTCTGCGAGTCTCGGCCGCGGCGTGGCAGCTCACCATTGTTCTCATTTCAGCTGATGACCACGCCCGCTGATCCTGGCTTCTGGCTTCGTTTTCGCTGCGGTCCGATGCTCACGTACCCACGTACGCTCCGGCGGCGGCAACCGGTGGGCCGCTTGCTTGGTCCTCGCGAAAGCCTCGCCAGAAACCAGGCTGAGCGGGCGGGCGGCTGAGAAATCAGACCAATGAGGGGCGTGGCAGCCCCGATGATTCGTCCGTTCTCAGCCGCAGGCGCGTTCGCGGCACTCGAGTAGGCCGACGAGGCGGGCGCGCAGCTCTTGAGCGCGGAATGGCTTCTGCACGAAATCGTCGGCACCGGCCGCGAGCGCCGCGTGAGCGTCCGCGCAGGTCGGGTCTTGTCCCAGGAGCAGCACGCTGGGTCGAGACGAATCCCCGCTCCGCGAAAGCTCGCGGCACAAGTCGCAGTAGTCGAGGCCGGGCAAGGTGGCGTCGAGCACCACCACGTCTGCGCCGTTGTCGCGCAGCCAATCGAGCGCGTCTTCCACGCTGCTCGCCTTTTGCACCCGAGCGCCCCAATTGACGAGCAGCTCTCCCACCATCTCGGCGACGGGCGCGCTGCCGCTCACGACCAGCGCTCTGCTCTCTGCCGGTAGCTCGAGCTCCGGTGAAGGCGGTCGCAACGAGCCGCGGCTATTGCCGTTGGCGAAATGGCGGAGGCGCAGCCGATCGTGCTCTTCGAAACGCAGCCGCAGCGCGTCGCCGCGATCGATCACGCGGCCCGCGATCGCGGTCGATTCATCGCCCACCGAGAATGTCGCGAGCAACCACTGCCCGTCTACGACGTGCTCGGCTTCGAGCTCGAGATCGGTATCTTCGGCGTCGAGCGCCGTTCCCAGTGCTTCGAAATCATCGAAGCGATAGCTGACCGTGTGCAAGCGCGGTTCAGCCTAGCCGCCGATTTCGAAGCGCGCCAGTTGTCAGCGGCCGCTTTTTTGTAGGCCCAAAGCCAGGAACGCAAAGCTCATGCCGAGCAATGCGACGAGCGCAGCTAGCTGTGAAAACTCGAGCACGGGCGCGCCACCCAGCAGATTGCGCACATGTCCTCGAGGCCAGGGCAACGCGATCGCGGAGCTGCCAGCTCCTAGCAAAAAGTCTGCCCCGAGCAGCCAAGCGCGGCCGCGACCACCCTTGCCGAATGCAGACGCACCCACGAACGCGAGCGCGTAGCCTAGCCCCGAAAAGATGCCTATCCAGAGGCACGTTGCCACGTCTCGCAGCAGCAGCGCATCCGAAGCGCCACGCGTGACCAGCACGACGCACGCGCTCGAAAGCGACGCGAAGAGCGCCGCCAGGAACGCTGGAGGCAGCGCCAAACCGACGATGAGCGCCTGGCGATTCGCGCCATGCCGCGAGAGCGGAAGCACTGCCTCGCGCAAGCTGCTCGCTCCGCAGGTCCGCGCTACCGCCAGGTAGCAAAACAGCGGAATCGCAATCCCGAAGGCCCCGCCCGACAGCGCGCGATCCACCGCGCCCACCCGGCCCTGCGCGCGCTCCAGCAGCGCGACCCCCAGCTCGAACGACAAGCCCAAGGCGGCTGCCGTGAGCATGCCGGGTTGGCGCAGCCGTGTCATTGCGAGCCGTGCTCCGAGGCCAATGCTCATCGGTAGCCTCCGCTTCCAGGCGCGGCCGCCGCGCGGGCTGCCTCGTAGGCGCCTCGCGCGAAGCCGGCGCGCGCTGCCATCAACACTTCGACGGGCGCAACCGTGGCGGTCACGCGCCTGAGCTCGATGCCATGCTCGCGCGACAGGGCGACTACCTCGTGCACGGTGACGTCGAGCGCGGGGCCGATGACCTCGAGCGAACGCGGCGCGCTCGCGACCAGCGTCAACTGCAAGGGCGATGCCTGCAGCAGTCGCGCGAGCGCGTTCGCGTCGTCGGCTTCGACGACCACGCGCTGAAAGGGCCCCGCACCGAGCCGCGGGGTGGTAGCCGCATCGCTCCGGACCCTGCCGAGCTCCAGGCTGAGCCAGCTGCCGCCGAGTAGTAGCGCGTCGGCGCTGCTGGTCGTCGTAGCGAGCACGATCGCTCCGCGCGCTGTGTGCCGATCCAGCTCACGCAGCACCCACGCGGAGTCGAGCGACGTGGCCAGTGGTTCGTGCAGCGCGAGCAGTGCTGCTTGCTCGTGCGCCAGCGCCAGCGCCAGCGCCACACTGCGCGTTGCGCGCTGATCGAGGGCGCCCGTCTGCAACCCGCGGAGCTCGTCCAGGCCGGCCGCGCTGAGCAGCTGCGCTGCGTTCATGGGCGCAGCGCCGCGCGTTTCGAGCGCGAGCGCCACGCTGCTCTCGACGTTGCTCGCAGGCGGCAACGCTTCGTCGGCGAACAGCGCCGCAATCGAGCGTCGCGTTGGCGGCGCTGCGCTCGGCGCCAGCTCGCCCAATTTGACGCGCCCCGAGCTCGGGGCTTCGCGACCGCTGAGGATTGCGACCAGCGCCTGTAGCGGCTCGCTCTCGGTGGCGAGCACCACGTAGCGCCCGGGGTCGAGCTGCAGATCGGCGCTTCGCAGCGCACCCAACGCCGCTCCCTGTAGCAGGGCTCGAGTCACGTGACGGTCCCCACGAAGCGGTCGAGCAGCCAGGCGAAGGCGGATGGGATGTTGGGGATGGAGGCACCGCTGCCCACAGCCAAGAGCCATGGGCCGAGCGCCAGCACCAAGAACACGGTGCGCCCTCGCCCCGGCAACAGCCGTTGCGAAAGGCGCGCGAGCAGCGCCAGCGCCGTCCCCAACAGCGCCGCGTAGGGCAGGGTCAGGAGCGCGAGCGAGGCAGCTTGAGCCGCCGCTCCCAGTGTCCTGAACTCGAGCAGCGCCGCGAGCGCCACGAGCAGGCCCGGTACCGCGACTGCTCCGCTCAAACGTAGGGCGCCGGCTACGGCGCGCGCGCGCTCGAGTCCCAGCTCATCGAAGCCGCGCAGCCGTGCCAGCCCCGTGAGGCCCTGCTCCGCATCACGGCTCGCCAAATCGCGCGCCAAGCTGAGCGCACCGACCCCGACCACCCAAGACGCGGTTGCCAGCGCTCTGGCCCAGAGCTTGGTGGCGATGAGCGGCGTCGCCGATACGGCAAACAGCGTGATGGCGTAGCTGATGCCGATGCCCAAGCCATACGCGCGCGTGAGTCGCAGTCCCCACAGCGCTCGCTGGGCCCGCACGCTGAGCCGCAGGAGCTCTCGCGGCACGAGGGAGGTAGACGCTCGCGCTGGTTCTGCCGTGGCCGCCGGGCTCGTCAAGCGGCGGGCAGCATACGGCTTTCTATCGGACCTGTCGCGCGGCCGAGCGGCCCGCGCGCGCGCGCCACGTCAAAGCGGCCGGGTCGCCCAGCTCTTTGAGCGCTTCGGCCATGGCAAATGTCGCGACCGGCGAGCCGGGCTCGAGCTTCAGCGCGCGCTCGGTGCCGGATTCGGCCCCTTTTCGCTCGATATGGAGCTCGG
>JBEHXA010000662.1:0-4157 GCA_048498935.1 Myxococcota bacterium | reverse complement strand
AAATCGAAAAGCGTATTGGCATTTACAAAAGATGAACCCTGTGTGTTACTGACCCAGCGCCCGTGCCAGAACCGGGCTCGGGCTCTGGGGCGGGCTCTGGGGCGGGACAGGGACAGGGACAGGGACAGGGCTCGCCCGGTTGCGCTGGTACGACCATCATCGCTGTCGAATCTGCGACTTGGGGCGCCGACTAACTGTGTTAGCGTACTCGGTTGGTGACTGAAGGTCCCACCGAGAGTGCCGCGGCGGGAGAGCTGGCTGCGCTTCGCGCTGAGCGTGATGCGCTTGCGGCGCGCCTCCAAGATAGCGAGGCGCTGCTGCGCCTGCTGTACGACGACTCGCCGCTCGCCGTGTCGGTCGTCTCGGTGAGCGAGGCGAAGTACGTTTACGTGAACCGGGCGCACTGCGAGTTCTTTCAGCGCCCGGACGAGTACTACCGCAGCACCGATCCGTATCAGGTCTGGCTCGACATCTCGCAGCCGGAAGAGCTCGAGCTCGAGCGCCCGCTCTTTCAGCGCGTGGCGGAGGGCGAACTCGATCGCTACCAGATGGTCAAGAACTTCCGCCTGCCTGGCGGAGGCCTGGTGCCGGGCGAGCTGCACCTTTCGGCGACGCGCGACGCAGCGGGTCGCTTACACCAGCTGCTGACGATCACGCGCGATCTGCGCGAGGTCAGCGCGCTGAAAGAGGAGAACCGCTCGCTCGAGACGCAGCTGCGGCGCGCTCAAAAGCTCGAGCTGATGGGCCGCATGGCGGGCGGCGTCGCGCACGACTTCAACAACCGCCTGCTGATCGTGATGGGCTACGCGGAGCTGCTCTACGCGGACATCGCGGATCCACGGTTGCGCGGCTATGTCGACATGATCGTCTCCAGCGCCGAGCGCTCGGCGGAGCTCACGCATCAGCTGCTGGCGTTCAGTCGGCGCCAGGTACTCTCGCCGAAGAGTCTGGACGTGGCTGAAGCGTTGCAGCGCGTGCAGCGCATGCTGGAGAGCTGGCTCAGCGAGAAGGTGCAACTGCACACCTCGCTCGGCGCAACGCAGCGGCTGTGGTGCGACCCGGGCCAGCTCGAGCAGGTGATCTTGAACCTGGTGATCAACGCGCGCGACGCCATGCCGGATGGCGGCAGACTCACGCTCGCATCGCGCGACGTGGCGGTCGGCTCGAGCGACGTGCCTGAAGAGCTTCGAGGCGGCGCCTTCGTGGCACTCGACGTCACCGACACCGGCACGGGTATTCCGGCCGACGTGCTGCCCCACATTTTCGAGCCGTTTTACACGACCAAAGCGGTCGGACAGGGCACCGGGCTCGGGCTCTCGACGGTCGAGGGCATCGTTCGGCAAAGTGGTGGTCACGTCCACGTGCGCACGCGCGAGGGCGTCGGTACGACCATCAGCGTGTACCTGCCCGCGACCGCGCTGGCTGCCGAAGCCGCGGTGACGCCCCCGCCGCTGGTGGCAACGAGCGGTCGCATGGGCACCATCTTGGTGTGCGATGACGATGAGGCGGTGCGCAAGCTGCTCTGCGATGCGCTCGCGGTCGGCTCGTATCGCGTGCTGGCGGCGCGCTCGGTCGCCGAGGCGCTCGAGCTGGCCAGCGGCGCCGCCCACATCGACCTGGTGCTCACCGATATCGTGATGCCGCAGCAGAGCGGGCCCGAGCTGGTGAAAGCACTGCGAGCGCGCCTGCCGCAGCTGCCGGTGCTGTACGTGTCCGGCTATGCCGACGAGCAGCTGCTCGCGTCAATCGCCGGTGACGAGCTCTTGCCCAAGCCATTTCGACCGGCTGCGCTGCTCACGCGCGTGCGACGTCTGCTCGACGCTCGCGCTTCAGCTTCAGCCAGCGCCGTGAGCGCTGAGCCAACCAAGCCAGCGCCCACAGGCTGAGCCCCATCACGGCGTACAGCGTCAAAAAGGCGGGCAGCGTTTGCCCTTCGAACCACTCGTCGAGCACGAACGCGATCAGCGCGACGTGCGACACATAGAGCAAGAGCGACGAGCGCCCGAGCACGACCAACCACGACAGCGTGTAGTGCCGCTCCAGCCAGTCGAAGAGCGCCAGCACCAGCAAGATGGCGCCGAGCGCGAGCGCGAGATATTGCGGGCTGGGTGGGTAGAACAGCTCGCTATAACCAGCGCGGGTGACGAGCGTGGGCGGTGTGAGCCACCACCAGATGCCGCCCACCAGCGCCAGCGCGGCTCCGACCGGAGCGAGTTTTTGCCGATGCGGCTCCGCCAGCGGATTCAGTCGACCTGCCACGCCGCCCAGCAGCGCGACGCCGAGCCACGGAAAGAGCGGGAACCAGCCGTCCACCAGCAAGCGCCGCCAGGCGGGCCACGGGTAAGCGAGGTGATCGGGTAGGAGAGGCCCGTAGCCGAGCGCGCGGTGCAGCCAGGGTGTGACCCCCACCAGCGCCGCCGCGATTAGCAAATGCAGGCCGGGCGCGAGGCGCAGGCACAGGCCCGCGATCGGCAGCGCCAGCCCGAGCAGGTACAGCACGTCGAAGGTCTGAAAAGGATCGATCCCCCAACACAGCAAATCGATTCCGGTTGCGAGCCCCAATAGCAGCAGCGAACGCTTCAGCAGCCTCGGTAGCGGCGCTTCGCGCCCCGCCATGCTCGTCATCATGCCGGCCAGAAAGATGAACGTTGGTGCGGCAAAGCTTCCGTAAATGCGCAGCCACATCGGGTGCGGGGGCAGCAAGCAAGGGCCCGCCAAGTTGGCCGCGAACATCGTGACGATGGCGGCGCCCCGCAGCGCGTCGATCGCGTGCGAGCGAAGGGTCGTGACCACCGGGGCGTTCATGGCTTGACGATGAAGGCGCGCCGCACCGCGGCCAGCGGCGCCTGGTCGGACAGCTCGATTTGGCCCTTTGCGGAGCGTTTGACGCCCAGCTCGGCGAGCAAGCCGGGCAGATCGAAGGCGCTGCCGCTCGGCGCGTGTCGCTCGGCGATCGGCGCGAGCGTGGGCTCGCCCAGCGCCTTGTCGATGATCGCGATCGCATCGGCGAGCGACCAAACCTCCGGGGCCGTACCGCCCGCGTCGCGCAGCGCGCGCAGCCCGACTTCGAGTCCGGTGTCGAGCTTGCGCTTGCGCGCCCGCACGTCGGCATCCAGGCACGCGAGCGCTCCGCCCCAGTACACGCCGCGAAAGTCGTGCGCTTGCTCGAGGCCGAGCTCGGTGTAAGCGGGCAAGCCCTGTGGCAAGGACTCTTCCAGCTCGCTCCAGAGCTCTGTTTCTGTGTACAGGCCGGCTCGCACGCGGATGATGGGCTCGTAGTACGTCGCGAGCCCCTCATCCAGCCATTTACCCTCGGAAAAGAAGCTCGGAAAGCCGAGGTGGAACAGCTCGTGCACCAAGATCCAGTCTGAGTACAGGGCTTGGCGCGGAGCATGCTGACCAATCAGCAGCAAGACTCCAGGCTCGCTCTCCGGCAGCACCTTGCCGAACACGACCGAGTCGCGCCGCGGTATCGGAACGAGCGTGATGCTGGCACGCGACACCGGAAACGTGCCGTAGAAATCGCGCACCGCTGCGGCCGAAGTCGCGACCCAATTCGAGACATCGGACAGCGACTGGTCGAGCGCGCCGTCGAGCTGACTCAGCTCGAGCTTGCTGCTCCCCACTTCTAGCGTGCGCTGCTGCAGCTTGCCGAACGCGAAGTAGGTCGCGACCGGGATCTCGTGGGCCATCAGCCGGTACGTATCGGGCGCTGCATCACGCTTCAGCCCCACGCCAACTTGCAAGTTGGCGGAGGGTGCGACCCGCACCGTGACCGGGATTTCGGTGGTCAGCGGCTCCGGCACGAGCAGCACTGTCGACATCGGCGCTACGAACGACGACCCGATCTGCGCGGCACCGTCGATGTCCGAGCTGCGACGCGACAGCTTGGCGAGGTCGAGTTGGTAGTGCAGTCGTCCTTGCTCGGCGCGAAAGTGGCCGCCCTTGTCCGGCGTTGCGCCCTGCACGTCGCGCGCGCTCTCGGCCGGCGCCCGAAACGCCACCGCGCCGTCGGCCCAGCATTGCGCGTCGACTTGCACGAGCCCGCTCTGGCCGAGCGTGAGCTCGTAATGGCAGCGTTGGATGGTAGTGACGGCGGGGGCGCGGGCGTCGCGGCATCCGCTCAGCGCTGCTCCTGCTCGCGGCAGCGCTGAGCG
>JBEHXA010000661.1:0-4180 GCA_048498935.1 Myxococcota bacterium | reverse complement strand
CGGTCAGGGGGCCTTCTTCTCGTGGAGCCAAGCAGGATCGAACTGCTGACCTCCTGACTGCCAGTCAGGCGCTCTCCCAGCTGAGCTATGGCCCCGGGATTTGTTTTGGGGAGCGGGGAGCTAACACGGTCCCTCGGTCCCCGCCAGAGATTTCAGTAGGTCGCGTGCTCGATTGCGTTCGAGCGCGAGCAACAGATCACGGGGCCGCGACAGGCCTAACGGCTGGCTGAGGGCTGCCGGGCGGGTTCGGCGGCGCGTTCATCGGACGCGGAGCGGGTGCCGGAGCGTCGGCTGCGGCCGCGGCGCTCGGCACTGCAGTTAGCTCCGCGGTGGTCTTGCCTTCGGGGCGGGTGGCGAGGAACAGGATTCCGGCGGTGAGGAACAGGCCCACACCGAGGATTGATACCCAGAGCGGCGTCGCCGGCTCCTCGAGTGCGGGGGCCTCGTGGTGATCGTCGTGCTCGTGCTCGTGGCCGTCGTCCGCATGCGCGTGGTCGTGATCGCCGTGACCGCTCATGGCCGCGCTTATTTTCGGTTTTCCGCCGGAGGTCAAGCGGCTCGAGCGCCGATTTCTCGACTGGCCTGCATTCCGGGTAGTTCCACACACACGGATCGCGGAGCAGACGAGCGAGATCGGTGGCTTGACCCTTCTCGGGCCGGGGCCTTAGGGTAGCCCGGTACGGCGCTGTCTCCGGGCACCCGCCGTAGCCTCCTGATGGCTACTCCGCAACAGCGCTACAAGGTCCTCGAGAAGATCGCTGCCGGAGGAATGGCGGAGGTCTACCGGGCCGAGAGCGCTGGCCTCGAGGGCTTCAAGAAGATCGTCGCTATCAAGCGCGTCTTGCCGCACCTGTCCGAGAAGAAGCAGTTCATCGGCATGTTCTTGGACGAGGCGCGCGTCAGTGCGCACCTCTCGCACTCCAATTGCGTGCAGGTGTTCGACATCGGCGTCGGCGACAACACCTACTTCATCGTGATGGAGTACGTGGACGGCTCCGATCTCAAGGGAGTGATCGAGCATCGTCGCAAGCACAACCAGCCCTTCCCGGTCGAAGAGGCGTGCTTGATTTGCGTGCGCATCTGCGAGGGCCTGGCCTACGCGCACGAGCTCGTCGACGGTAAGGGCGAGAACCTGCACATCGTGCATCGCGACATGTCGCCGCCCAACGTTCTCATCACCCGCCACGGCGAGGTGAAGATCGTGGACTTCGGTCTGGCCAAGGCCAACAGCCAGCTCGAGCGCAGCGAGCCCGGCATCATCAAGGGTAAGTTCAGCTACCTGTCGCCCGAAGCCGCCAAGGGCTTGGCCGTCGACGGTCGCACCGATATTTTTGCGGTCGGCATCATCTTGTGGGAGCTGCTCGCCGGGCGCCGCCTGTTCATGGGTGAGAGCGATCTCGAGACCGTGCGGATGGTCCAATCCGCGCGCGTGCCTTCGATTCGCGAGATCAACCGCAACGTCCCTGTCGAGCTCGAGCAGGTGATGATGAAGGCGCTCACCGAAGATCCGAACCAGCGCTACCTGCGCGCGCGCGACTTCGGCGCAGCGCTGAACGAGCTGCTGTTCAAGCTCGGGCGCAGCGTTTCGTCGTTCGATATCGCCAAGCTGGTCGAACCGATCCGCCAGGAGCGCGAAGCCAAGAAGCGCATTCAGCGCCGCCAGTCGATCATCGGCACGCTGATCGACGAGGCCATGCTCGAGTTCACCTCGATCGACAGCGGCGGCGAGCGCAAGTCTTCGACCGGCGCCTCGATCGTCGGCTCGCTGCCGCTCGAGATCGGCGGCTTCAACGCGCCCAACGACTGGGGTGAGGACCTCGGTAACCTGGGCCTGTCGTCACCGGGCCCCCGAGAGCAAGCGGGTGAGCCGTTCGAGATCGGCAACCTCGCCGCGCTGGAGGACGATCCTTTGTCCGGACGAGTGCGGCCGCTGTCGTCGTCGCCGCCGTCCTCCTCGGCCGATGACTCCGAGCCTCCGCCGTCGCACGCGGTCGAGCCGCCGACGCCGGCACCGAGCCCGGTCGAAGCGCCGGAGCCGTATCCGCAAGCGAAGTCGGGTAAGGGCGGCATGGTCGCTGCGCTGGTCGTGTTCGTGCTGCTCGCTGCAGGCGCTGGCGCCTATTTCGGCGGGTTGATTCCGCACTGACTCGGGGACGACACGAGCGCGCCTCGCGCGCGGGGCGTCCCAATCCGAGGCACTGCTAAAATCCTTCAGGCTCGACTGAAGGAATCTCTCATTGGGGTGATGAGCGGCCCGCGGGCTCAGCGCGAAACGGCATGTTTTGCCGCGATGCAACGCTTGGCACTGAGCGTGCACTGAGCTGCCCGGACAACGTGACTGTCAGCATCTTTCAGCGAGCGCTTCGCTCGCGTGTCTCCGTCTCGCTCTTTTTATCCACGATGACCTGGCTCGGTCGAGCCGCGGCCGCCGACCCGGCAGCGCCCGAGCGTGCGCCCGTTGCCGCGCTGCTGCACGACCCAGCGCGCCTGGATGCCTGGTTGGGCCAGCACAGCCCGGCGCTCCGAGCAGCTCGAGCGCGCGTCGCGCAGAGCAGCGCTGAGGCCCGCGCCAGTCGCTTGATCCAAAACCCGGTGGTCGACGCGTCGCTCTCGAACGTCCCGCTCGGTGAGAGCAACCCGCCGGGTTTGAGCTTCGGCGAAACGGCCATCTACAACGTGGGCATCAGCCAGACGGTGGAGCTGGGCAAGCGCGGTCCGCGCATCGACGCTGCCGACTTGCGTCACCAGTCGGCGGGCTTGCAGCTGCAGGCGAGCCGGCGCGACGCGCTCTCGGACGCGCGCCTGGCGCTCGCCGATGCGCTCCGCCGCAACCTGCGCCTAGCCATCTTGAAAGAGACGTTGAAAGACGCCGAGCGCGCAAGTCAGCTCGAGCGCACCCGCTACGAGCAGAAGGCGCTCAGCGGCACCGACTACGACCGCTTGCTGCTGGATCTCACCAGTTTGCGCGCCGACCTGGGCCGAGAAGAGTCCGAATACCGCGCTGCGCTGGCTGAATGTGCGGCCGCGCTCGGTGCCGAATGCAACCTGGAGGGTACTCGGAGTGAAGATCTGGAAGCGGCAGTCCCGGTTGATGCCCTCAGCGCCGGGCCGGCCGAGCTCGAGCGCCGGCCCGATTTGAAAGCGCTCGACGCCGAACGCCGGGCAGCGCTGCGCGACGCCGATCTGGCCCGCGCGCGTGCCATCCCGGACCTCACGCTGCGCGTGGGTTACACGCACGACCGCTTCGTGATCTCGGGTGACAACCCCAACACGCTCAGCGTGGGTCTGGCGCTGCCGCTGCCCGTGTTCGATCGCGGGCAGCACGATGCCAGCAAGGCGCTCGGACGCGCCGACGAGTTGCGCGAGCTCCGCTCCGCCCAGTTGCTCGCCGATCGCGCCGAGCTGAGTGGGCTACTCAGTCGCCGGGCGGCGGTCGAAAAGACCCTGGCCGACTTGGAGCACGACTCCCTGCCGCGCTCGAGCAGCGTGCTCGATTCGACGCAGCAAGCCTTCGACCACGGTGGCGTGAGCCTGACCGACCTGATCCTGGCGCGACGCACGCAGGTAGCGCTGCAACTCAACTTGCTCGACCAACGCTTCGAGCTCTTCGGCATTCGCAACGCGCTTCAACGCTTGCTCGGCAACGCGAGCGGCGCCTCAGAAAACAAGACATGAACACTTCGGACTTTCAGCCCCCGCTCGACTCCACCGAAACCTCCACCGCTCGGCCCAAAATGTCCAAATCTGTCGGTGGCTTGGGCATCGCCACGTTGGTGAGCGCGCTGGCGCTCGTTGCCGCGTTCTCGTTTCATCGCCAGCCGCCACCTGAAGCGAGCGCTGCGCCGGGCATGAAGGTGACGGCCGACGCCGTCAGCCTGAGCCCGGGCGCCCCGCAGTGGAAGGTGCTCAAGCTCGGAGCAGCTACGGACGCGAGCGAGCGCTGGAGCGATCCGTACCCAGCGCGCTTCAAAGTCGACGAAGCCTTTGCTGCGAAGGTCGGCTCGCCGCTGGCGGGGCGCATCAGCAACGTGATGGTCGAGCTAGGGCAACCGGTGAAAGCCGGCATGCCGCTGTTCTCGGTCGCCAGCCCGGACATCGCCGACTTGCGCGCCGAGCAGCAAAAGGCCGCGGTCGACCTCGAGGTCGCCAAGGCAGCCTACGAGCGCATCAAAGCCATGGT
>JBEHXA010000660.1:0-4189 GCA_048498935.1 Myxococcota bacterium | reverse complement strand
CTCGGCGTTTTTGGGGGGTGAGCTATTGGCCTTTGTGGGGCGGCGACGGAACGCGAAGCCGAAGCTCACCAGAGTGGCGAGCCACCAAGGTCCGTCGCCCAAGTACGTGTAGAGCGTCTTGCCCTTGAGCCAGCGCAACGTTGCCCGCTGCGACTCTTCTTCGAACGTCTTCGTGTGCGAGATGACGCGACCGACCGGATCGATGAACGCGCTCACGCCGCTGTTGGTGGAGCGGACGAAGAATTTGCGCTGCTCGACGGCGCGGAACTTCGCGAGCGCCAAGTGAATCCACGGCTCGGTGCTGTCACCGAACCAGGCGTCGTTGGTCAGGTTGGCGAGGAGCTCCGGATCGCCTTCGCGCATCACGCGGTTGACGAAGCTCGGCAGCACGTCCTCGTAACAGATGATGGTGGCAATCTGGTGGTTGCCCAGAGTCAGCGGCTGGAATGAGGATCCAGCTTGAAAATGGCCGGTGTGTGGCGACCACTCGTAGAGGATCGGGAAGGTTTCACCGAGCGGGAGGTACTCTCCGAAGGCGAGCAGGAGCTGCTTGTCGAAGCGCCCGATCACCGCGCCCTTCGCGTCGGTCAAGAGCGCGGAGTTGAACAGCACGTATTCGCGCGCGTCCGGCACCTGGCGGACGAGCACACTGCCGAAAAGAGCTGGGACGCCGAGCGATCGCGTGAATTGGCCGCGCAAGACACGATCCGCGTCGTCTTCCTGGACTGGAGACATGACTGACGTCTCGCTCCAGACCACGAGATTGAGCGGGCCCTCCTTTTGGAGTTGGCGGGTGAGCTTGAGGTGCCGATCGAGGCCTTCGCGCTTGTTCTTGCGCTTGCCCATCAGGCTCATGTTCGCCTGCACCAAGCCGACCTCCACCTTGTCGGCAGCGGCGCTTCTGGCGTCGACCATGGGGATGCGGATTAGGCCATAGATGGCTGAAATGATCGGTGCGGCAGCGCCCGCCAAGGCGAGCTTGCGGAGCGGGCGTCGCTCCAAGCGAGCGAGCACCAGCTCAGCCAGCGCGTAGTTGAACGCGAGCAGCACGAGTGAGATCGCGATCGGACCGCCCAGCTCGGCCAGCTGCAGCAGCGGGATGATCTGATGCACGGTCGCGCCGTAAAACCAGGGAAACAGCAGCGGGAAGAGCAGCTCACTCGCAGCGAACGCGAGCGCCAGGGTGACGCCTCGCCCCCAACCGCGTCGCTCGCCGCGTGTCGCGAGCCAGCCGAAGAGCCCGATGCGACCCGCTTGGTAGCCGCACAAAATGGCCTGAAATAGCCAGCAGAGCGGCATCGGAAAGCCGCTGAACACCTTGAGCGTGTAGCTGAGCCAGTAAAAGCCGGTGATGGTCATGCCGAAGCCGGCAGTCCACCCGATCCAAAAGCCGTGCTTGGGTTTTTGGCCCGCCAGCGCCACGAACATCGGCACGAGCGCGACGAACGCGAGCGGCCAGATGTCGATGCCCGGAAAGGCCAGCCAATACAGCAGGCCGGTGGCGAAGCTCAGCGGGTACGCAAACTTGAGCGGCAGCGGCACCGCGAGCGCCGGCTGCTTCACCCGCCGACGACCTTTTTGACTTTGGCGATCACGTCGTCGATTTTGAACGGCTTAGTGATGTAGTGGCGCGCGCCGCTCTGAATGCCCTTGATCACGTCCGTTGCCCCTGATTTGGCCGTCAAAAAGATGATCGGCACGCTCTTCAGCTCCGCGCTCTTGCGCACTTCCGCCGCGACACCCAGCCCGTCGAGCCCCGGCATCATGATGTCGAGCATGAGCAGGGCAGGGCGGGGCGCTTGCCCGGCGAGGGCCAGCGCGGCGAGGCCATCGTGAGCCAGCGATACGTCGTAGAGCGGCGCCAGCACCTTCTCCAACATCGTGGCGATCGCCGGATCGTCTTCGGCGATCACGATGCGGCGGCGGGTGGCGGGTGCTCCTGACAAAGGGACTCAAGGCTCCGTCGCGGGCGCGAACGTGGCCGGCTGGGTAATGTCGCTTACTCGGTCCTCTTGATCACGTGGAAACCGAATTGCGTCTCGACGACGTCGCTAATTTCGCCCGGTTTGAGCGCGAAAGTCGCGTCTGCAAAGGGCTTTACCATGGCGGTGCGCTGGAACTTCCCGAGGCTACCGGCGCGGTCCTTGGCGCCCGGCTCGTCGGAGTACTTGCGGGCGAGCTCCGCAAAGTCCTGCCCCTTCTTGGCCTTTGCCATCACCTCGGTCGCGAGCTTCTTCGCTTCCTCTTTGGTGCGCGTGATCTTCGGGTCGGCGCGCGTCGAGCCCTTGTACTGAATCAGCACGTGGCTGGCGCCCGCCATGGGCTCCGGGGGCGGCGGCGTGGGCGCGGCGGGTGTCGGGTTCACGATCTCGACCGACATGGCCGGAGCCGGAGCCTCTTCACGCGCAGCCGGCGGGGCGCCGTTGCCCGGCTCGGTGAGGCTGGCGCAGC
This sequence comes from Myxococcota bacterium, assembly GCA_048498935.1. Classification (GTDB taxonomy): domain Bacteria; phylum Myxococcota_A; class Polyangia; order Polyangiales; family Polyangiaceae; genus PMG-095. Next base: position 1,738 of record JBEHXA010000660.1, on the reverse strand, counting down.
CAGCGACGGGGCAAGTGACGGCGAGGGCGAGGGCGAGGCCCAGGCGCTGACGCCTCGACCAGTGACGCGGAAGCAGTGTCATGGGGGCGCCTACGTAATGACGGAGTCCGTCTGATTTCAAGGGCGGAAAGCGCCAAAGCTTGCGAGTCCCGCCGGGCGAGCCTCATAGTGCCGAGGCTCATGACGAAAATCCTCCACATCGAGGACGATCCGGCCAACCGACTTCTGGTCCGCAAGCTCCTGAGCTCGGCCGGTTTCGAAGTGGTGGAAGCCGCGGATGGCCTCGAGGGGGTGCGCAAAGCGCTGGTCGAGCGACCCGATCTGGTGCTGGTCGATATCGCAATTCCGGGGCTAGACGGCTACGAGGTCACGCTCCGGCTGCGCTCCGAGCCCCAGCTGCGCGGGATGCCAATCGTCGCCATCACGGCCGAGGGCGATCGCGATACCAGCCTCGCGGTCGGCTGCGACGGCTTCCTGCAAAAGCCCATCGACGCGCGCTCGTTCGCCGACAAACTCCGCGGCTACCTGGACGGTTGGCGCGAGACGACCAGCCCCGACGCGACCGGCCAGCGCTTGCGCCAGCAGAGCCAGCGCATCGTGAGCCACCTTGAGGCCAAGGTCGCCGAGCTCAGCGGCATGAACCAGCGCCTGCTCGAGCTCGACTCGGCGAAAAAGGAGTTTTACCGCAACATTTCGCATGAGCTGGCCACGCCGATGACCCCAATCGTCGGCTATCTCAAGCTGCTCATCGACGGCGAGCTCGGTGACCTCACGACGCCGCAGCTCAAGAGCCTGCGCGCCATGAGCGACTGCGTGCATCGCTTGCGGCGGCTCATCGACAGCTTGCTCGACGTCACGGCGCTCGAGACCGGCCGCATGCGCTTCGCTCAGCGCGAGTACGATCTGGTGGAGCTGATCCAAAAGGCTTCGCGCCAGCCGGCCTTCGAAGACGGGCGCATTCACCTGGTGACCGACCTACCGAAGCGCGGCGCGCTGATCGCGACGGGCGATGTGGAGCGCCTCGGCAGAGCGCTGGACCAGATGTTCGACAATGCCACCAAGTTCACACCCGAGGGTGGAACAGTGGGTGTGCGTGCTCGTCGGCTCGCTTCAGGCCTGCTCGAGGTGTGCATCGCCGACACCGGGCCGGGGGTGCCGCCCGAGAAGGAAGGCAAGCTTTTTGAGCCATTTTACCAGGTAGATGGCTCCCCGACGCGCTCCTTCGGTGGCACCGGCGTGGGGCTCGCCATCGTGCGCGGCGTCGCGCGCGGTCACGGTGGCGACGTGCGCGTGCTCTCCCCGGCCAATGAAGAGATCGTGGGCGTGCGCTTCAACGGTGCAGCGTTCTACCTGGTGATCCCGGAGCGCGCCGGGCCAATGAGCGAGCCGCCCTCGAGGCCGTTCGATCCCCCCGCTTCGCGACCCTCGTGACGACACTCGTCTATTTGGATTGGAACGCGACGACGCCGCCGCTCGCAGCCGTGGTCGACGCGATGGCCCAGACTGCGCGCGAAAGCTGGGGCAACCCGGCGAGCGTGCATCGCAGCGGGCGGCAGGCGCGCGACGTGGTCGAGACCGCGCGCGAAGCGATTGCACGGCTCGTCGAGGCCGAGGCGCGCGACGTGGTGCTCACCTCGGGCGGAACCGAAGCGAACAACCTGGCCCTGCACCGCGCTCCCGCGCTGGTCACGAGCCAGCTCGAGCATCCGTCGGTCCCACGCGTGGCCGAGGGGCTCGA
>JBEHXA010000659.1:0-4195 GCA_048498935.1 Myxococcota bacterium | reverse complement strand
CTTTTCCCTGTTCTTTGATTGCTTTCGAAAAATCAAGGAGCTCCACAGCGCGTTCTCTTCGGTGCGGAACTTGCCGAGGTTCAGGCGGTTGGAGGTGATGGTGAGCAGCTTGCCGAGCGAGCCGTCGCGCACCAGCTCCCGCAGCTTCACCACGCACGGGTGGTATTGCAGCAGGTGGCCGACCATCAGCGTCTTGCCCAAGCTGTCCGCGAGCTTCACCAGCGCTTCGGCTTGGTCGAGCCGCAGACACAGCGGCTTTTCGACGTACACATCCTTGCCGGCTTTGAGCGCGGCCTCGGCGAGCTCGTAGTGGAGCGCCGCCGGCGCTGCGATCGCGATCTTGGTGATGCTCGAGTCGGCCAGCACCTCGCTGTACGACGCGGTCGTGCGCACCTGCGGGTACTGCTTCTTGATCGCGTCGACGGCGGCCGGGCTCGATTCGCACACGACGCCGAGCGCGCCGAGCGCGTCGAAGCTGCGCGCCAGATTCTTGCCCCAGTGACCGGCTCCGATCAGTGCCAGGTCGCGATTGGTCGGATTGTTCTCAGGCATTTCCTCGCCATTTCCCGTGAAAAAGGGCCGGCGAACCATGCCCCAGATTCTCCCGCCCGTCCACTCAGCGCGGGCCGGTGGGCGCGCCGGCCTCGATGAAATCCACGAACCACTCTGCCATGTCGCGCTTGTCTGCGAGCAAGCGCTGATGATTGTCGGACAGGGTCGCGCGCAGGTTTTCCTCGTCGAGCCAGCGCTCGAGATGCGCGAGGAGCTCGCTGGCCCGCTCTGGAGTGTAGGCGAAGGTCAGCCCGTAGCGCTGCTCCAGCTCGACCAGATACGCGAGCCGCCCGGTCCACGACGAGACGCGCAGGTTCGGGGTGCCGAGCACGGCCGCTTCGGCGGCCATGGTTTGGCTGTCGCCCACCAACATGTCGGCAAACGCCAGTGCGTCGTGGAGCCGATCGGGAGGCAGCGGAAACTTGAGCGCGGCGAGCTCGTCCGGCAGCGCGCCCTCACTGCTGACGAACACGCGACCGCGCGTCGACAGCTGGTCGATGATGGCGCGCTTGGCGGCCACCGGCAGACCACCCTCACCGACGTCGTGACTCGCCCCCATTGCGACGAAGCGCACGATGAAGAAGCGCTCATCCGGCTTCAGCCCCAGCTCGGCCAGCACCGCGCCGTCCGGCGTGAAGTGGTTCGGATGCAGGTACGCCGTCTGCTTGTAGCCGGGATACTTCACGTGGCGCTTGCCGTAGTGCTCGTCGGTGCAGTCCGGCGTCGTGATCACGTGCGCGAACGGAGCGGCCGACCAGAAGTGCACGCCCGCAGCTTTACCGTCGTCGGTGTCGAACACCGAGCGAATGCCGAGTAGGCGCCCAGCTTGCGCGCCCGCCGGGTTGCGCGTGACGATCAGGTCGGGGCGAAACTCGCGCGCTACCTTGGCGAGCGCCACGTCGCGACGCACCAGCTCGCCGGCCATGCCGAACAGCGACTTTTGTGGGCGACCGACGCTCTCGTAGGGAAAGCCCAGGCGCTCGAGCAGCGCGTTGGTCACGTCCTTGTCGCGGGCGACGATGCGGGTGCGGTGACCGCGCCGCTCCAGCCCGCGGATCATGTGCTTGAAGAAATGAACGTGCGCGGGATGTACGACGTCGAACAGAACGTTCACTACAGCAAGCTCCGAATCGCGCGTGCGGCGCGCTCGCCGGCCTTGCCATCCCACAGCTCCGGCAGCGCGCCGCGCTTGCCGCGCCCGGCCAGCACCTCGTCGACCTCGGCGGGCAGCACCTCGGGGTTCGAGCCGACCAGCTTGTTGGTGCCCACCGTGCAGGTGATGGGGCGTTCGGTGTTGTCGCGCACCGTCAAGCACGGCACGCCGAGCGCGGTCGTCTCCTCTTGTACGCCGCCCGAGTCGGTCATCACCACGGCCGCCGCGTCTTGCATCTGCAAGAACTCCAGGTAGCCGAGCGGCTCGCTCAGCAGCAGGCCCGAGGCCGCCAGCGTCTCGAGCGGAATTTGCGCGGCTTGCATGCGCGCGCGGGTGCGCGGATGAACCGGAAACACCACCGGCAACTTCTTGCCGATCTGCGAGAGTACTTGCACCAGCCGGCGCAGCCGCTCGGCGTCGTCCACGTTGGACGGGCGGTGCAGCGTCGCGAGCGCGAAGCCGCGCGGGTTCACGCCGAAGCGTGCCAGCGCGCCGCCTTGGCGTGCTGCGGCCACGTGCGTGACGAGCGAGTCGATCATGCAATTGCCGACGCGCACGATGCCCTTCGGGTCGGCGCCCTCGCGCAGCAGGTTTTCGTCGCCGTCGATCGAGGGGGTCAGGTGCAGTTGGCTCAGGCGATCGGTGACGACGCGGTTGATCTCTTCGGGCATCGTCCAGTCGCCCGAGCGGAGGCCGGCTTCCAAGTGCGCGACCAGAACGTTGGCCTTCGCGGCCACCACCGAGCACGCCAGGGTGGAGTTCACGTCGCCCGCGACGACCACCATGCGCGGCTTGCGCTCCGCCACGAGCTTCTCGAAGGCCAGCATGATGCGGCCGGTCTGCTCGGCGTGGGTGCCCGAACCGGAGCCCAGGTGCACGTCCGGAGCCTTGAGCCCCAGGTCGCGAAAAATGGAGTCGTTGAGATGCTCGTCGTAGTGCTGCCCCGTGTGCACGAGCAGGTGCTCGCCGCCACCTGGCTCCGCCCACAGCGCTCGCACCAGTGGCGCCATTTTCATGAAGTTCGGCCGAGCCCCCACCACGTGCAAAACACAAGCTGACGTCATCGCGCCGGGACCCTATCACGCGCCGCGGATCTGGCCCGTCCCGACCGGTCCCACCCGGCGCCGTCGATTTTTCACGCAACCTGAAGCGGCTGCGGCCCGACGGGGTGGGGTTCAGCCACAAGGAGCAAAATCGGCATGACGACTCGAATCGGCAGCAGCGGTATTTCGACAGGGGTTTCGGCTTCGGTGAGCGCGCCGCGCGTCACGGCGCCGCCCGGCAGACCCTTCACTTCGGTCATGAGTGCGGGGGCGAGCGCCATCGTGCAGGGCGCCGAGCAGGCGATGACCCGGCTGCCCGGCGGGCCGATCCTGGCGGCGGCGTTCCGGCCCGTACCGGCGGGCGCCTCGCCGGCGACTTCGGTGAGCGGCGCGCTTTCAATGCGTTCGCCGAGCAGCCCTGGGCTCAGCCCGGAAGGCTCGAGCGGCACGGGCGGAGATGGCTCGATGGTCGGTGCCGCAGAAGGCACCGGCGGCGGTCTCGAGTCCGTGCTCAGCCAGGGTCAGAACGAGAACCTGTACTGGCTCGGCATGCAGGAGCGCATCAACGCCGAGAGCCGTGACTACTCGGCCTGGTCGAACCTGCTCAAGGCTCGCCACGACACGGTCAAAAACGCGATCGGCAACATCCGCTGATTTCGCGGCGCTCATTTCGCGATACAGTCTTCGGGCAACGCAGGAGCTTTCATGAGCATCGACGGCATCGGCAAACCTAGCGGCGTCACACCGGGAGTCGCGGTTCCGGAAGCGGCTCCGGCGAAGGGAGCGTTTGCGGTCGGTGCACCGGATGCAACGGCGGCGAGCGAGGCGGCAGGCGGTAGCGAGGCGTTCCGCGCCCTCGAGCGCGGCGAGATCGACGTCGACCAATACCTGAACGCTCGGGTGGAGGGCGCGGTGGCGCCGCTCTTGTCCAAGCTCTCTCCGGAGCAGCTCGACTTCGTGCGGGGCGAGCTGCGAGCGGCGCTTCAAACCGATCCCGTGCTGGTGGAGCTGGTGCGCAAGACGACCGGCGCCGTCGGCGGATGAGCTGGCCCCTTTTTCGATGGGTGGTCGAAGCGCCCGTCGAGCTCGAACGGCTGCTCGAGACGCAAGGCCTGCTCGGCGCGCTGCGCGACGAGCGCGTGTTCGTCAACGGGCAGCGCGAGCTTTCGCGGTCGACGCGCGAGCTCGCGAGCGGCAGCGTCGTGGAAATCTACGCGCCGCGTCCGAGCGCGGACATCACACTGCTGGGCGAGCACGACGGCGTGTTCGCAGTATCCAAGCCTGCGGAGCTCCCGACCGAGCCCGACAAGAGCGGGTCGAGCTCGGTGGTGCGCCAGCTCGCCGCGGAGCTGAAGTGTGAGCCTCGGGACTTGTTTCCGATCTCCAGGTTGGATGTCGGGGTGAGCGGGGTGCTGCTGGTCGCGCTCGGCTCACGCGCGAGTGAGCC
>JBEHXA010000658.1:0-4230 GCA_048498935.1 Myxococcota bacterium | reverse complement strand
CCTCCGAGCAATATTACATGCATGTCGATCCCGCCGTGCACGTCCTCGCCACCACCTATGCGCATTTTCTTCAGCAGATCGAAGAAACCGAGTGGCCGTACCACCAAAGCGACGTGCCTCAGTGCCTGGCGACTGCAGCTACCCTGTTGCGTTAGAAACCCCAAGCTTCGGGGCGCGCGTGACGATCGGACAGTGCATCTTCGGCGTGACGCCGTAGCCGTAGCGGCGGCGCCACTGCCGTAGGTGTGAGCTCAGCCCGCTGCCATGCGGTTCAAAAAGGTGCCGGGTGCTTCGTCGCCGAGGCAGATGCCCAGGTCGCGGGCGGTGCGGACGATGTCGGAGTCGAGCTCCACCTCGCGCGTGCCGCCGAGCACCTGATCGAATGGCACTAGGCCAACGTTGCCGCTCACCTGCGCGACCATGCCGCTCAGGTCGGTATCGGCCAGGTACCGTACCGCGGCGCAGCCGAGGCGCTGAGCGAGCAGGCGATCGAAAGCGTTGGGGGAGCCGCCGCGCTGCAAGTGTCCCAGTACGACGGAGCGGGCCTCGTAGCCAGTGTCGGCTTGAATGCGCTTCGTGAGCCACTCGGCTACGCCGCCGAGGCTGGCGTGCTCCTTGAACTCATCCTTGGCTTCCTTGTAGATGGCAGCGCCGCCGCTGGGGCGCGCTCCCTCCGACACCACGACGATCGCGAAGTCCGAGCGTCCCTTGTAGCGCTGGTGCAGCTTCTCGTACACGCGCTCGAGATCGAACGGCAGCTCGGGCAGCAGGATCACGTCGGCGCCGCCGGAGATGCCCGAATGCAGCGCGATCCAGCCCGCGTGGCGCCCCATCACTTCTACCACCATGACTCGGCGATGGGCCTGAGCGGTCGAGTGCAGCTTGTCGAGCGCGTCCGTCGTGGTCTCCACGGCCGTTGCGAAACCGAACGTGACGTTGGTGCCTTTGAGATCGTTGTCGATGGTCTTGGGTACGCCAATCACGCGACCCAGCCCGCGCTGCATCAAACGCCCGGCCAGCGACATCGAACCGTCGCCCCCGAGCGCCACCAACGCATCGATTCCCAGCTCGCGAAAGCGGCGGATCACGCGGTCGGAGACGTCGGTCGGCACGAGCTTGCCGTCCACCTGGATCGGGTAGCGGAAGGGATCGCCGCGATTGGTGGTGCCGAGGATTGTGCCACCTTGGTGGAAGATGCCGCGAATGCGCGCGCGATCGAGCGGGATGATGGCCTCCTGATCCGTCTCGTCGATGAGGCCGTGATAGCCGTTTCGAATGCCCAGCACCTCCCAGCCGCGGTTGAGCGCGCTGAGCGCCACGGCCCGGATCACCGCGTTGAGGCCCGGAGCGTCGCCGCCCCCCGTGTTGATCGCGATCCGTCGAATCATTTGCTCTGCACTTTCGTCATCGGGGCGCGGAGCATAGCCGAATGTCGCGAAGTCCGAGCGGCCGGAGTGTCGCTTGCAGGACCACGAGCTAGACCGTAGGGTCGGCGCTGACATGCGCTCCTTTCCAGGCTCTCTCGCCCTAGGTCTGGTGTTATGCATGGGGGGACTAGCAACGCTCGGTTGCGACAATCGACCTGCGGCCGTTGTCTGCCATGTCACTTATGGGGGCGAAGCCAGGCGTTTGGAGTTCCCGGCGACTTCGAACCCGTATGATGTGAAAGCGGTGGATGTCGCGGGGCGGTTTTCGTTCAAGGCGACTTATCTGCGCGAGCCTTGGCAGGCGGCTTCAATCAACGTGTATGCGTATCAGCGCGTTGCGGGCGAAAATAGGCTGGTGCAGGAGGGGAAGTACGCACCGCCTTTCTCGCTCGGAGCTCGGGCGCGCTACGGGTTTACGGGACGCCAGCTGGTGTATTCGCGCGATCAGCGGGAGCTAGAGTATTGGTGCGAGTTGTCGCGATGACTTGGTGGCGTTACTTGGTCGTGCTGGGATTGCTGGCAATGGGATGTGGCGGCGCTGCAGAGGAGCGCGTTACGTTGAGCTTCGTCGGCGATATCTTGCTCGACTCGAAGGTGGGTGAAGGTTTGAGGCGGGGCGAGGACCCGTTCGCGCCCACTGCGGCGCTGCTCGACGCGGACTTCACGGTTGGCAACCTCGAATGTCCGGTGGCGACGACGGGGGCAGCGGTCGACAAGGTGTACACGTTTCGCGCGGCGCCAAGCACGCTACCGCGACTCCATCAATACTTCGACGCGGTTTCGGTTGCGAACAACCATTCGGGCGACTACGGGCCCGAAGCCTTTCGAGACACGCTGGCACATTTGCGTACCGCCGGGATTCCGTTCTTCGGTGGCGGTGCCGATCTAAGTGAAGCTCACGCACCGCTCTTGCTGAGGAAGCAGGGTTTGACGATCGCGCTACTCGGCTACGATGGCTTCCACCCGCGCTCGTTCGAGGCCACCTCCGAGCGAGCCGGCGTCGCCTGGGTCGAGGAAGAGCAAATGGTGCTCGATATTGCGAAAGCGCGCGCCGCCGGTGCGGACGTGGTGCTCCCGTTCTTACATTGGGGTTGGGAGAACGAGCTCGCTCCGAGCGCAGGACAACGCGAGCTCGCCCGCGCGATGATCGATGCTGGTGCCGATGCCGTGATCGGCGCGCATCCGCATGTCACGCAGGGCGCCGAAATGTATCGTGGCAAGCCCATCGTCTACAGCTTGGGTAACTTCGTCTTCGACCTGCTCGATCAGCCCGAGAATGCAGTTGGGTGGCGGCTGCACTTGGTGGTCGATCGGAAAGGCGTCGTGAGTTTCTCGACCGCCGCCGTGCACATCGACGAGCAGGGCACACCCTCCCCGGCGCCCCACGTGAGCACGCCTTGTGGCGAGCGAGGCGCGCGTGCGGTCTCGCCGTGCGAGCCGGGGAAAGGGCTGCGCTGAGCCTGCGCGCCCACGCTTAGGCACTCAGGGCGGCGTCGTGGTCCAAGTTTCGTAGTCTTCCGAGCAGCCTTCGGCCGTAGCGCCGGAGCCCTCGTAGTAGCAAACGGTCATCGGCTCCTGGTCGATGTGGCAGCAACCGATCAGGTTTTCCGTCGGGCAGTGATCGACCCGATTACGGCAATTGCTCTCGAGCATCGCCTTCTCTTCGGCGGATGCGGCGATGTTGTAGAAGCAAGTCGGCTCGTCGCTGCTCTTACACGACACCGTGCCGCCGCTGGGAAAGCATTGCGGCTGACAATTTACGAGCATGCACTCACGCGCCTTGGTCAAGAACCAGGGCTCACCGGTCGGACCGGGGCGATTGTCGGTGCAGCTTTTGCTCTCGAAGAGCTCGCAGTGTTGATCGGCACAGGTGCGGCAGTCCGCTGAGGGCGGCTCCAGAGCACCGTCCCAAAAGCATTGGGTTCGCGACGCTAGGTCGGACGCCCCATCACCCTTCGACGCGCAACCCACCGCGCACGTTACAAGCCAACCCAAGACACCCATGAAGGCGAGCCGCAGCATTGCGCCTAGCTCTACTCGAGGGTGATAAGAGCCAGCAAGTCTCTGGGCGAGTTGTGGACGCCACTGATGGGGCGCGTGCGTGCCGGCGCGGACTCACAGCCCGAGGCAACGCAGCCCGCGCCGACGACTCACGTCGCCAGCGACGGGCATGCAACGTCGCCGGTCGCCTGATCACAGAGAGCCGACGAAGGCCAGGAGTGCTTGACGGTCTGCTGCGGACAGCGCCTTGAAGTTGTTGACCACGTTGGTGGCTTCACCACCGTGCCAGAGCACGGCTTCGAGGACGCTGGCCGCGCGGCCGTCGTGGAGCAGGTTGGTGTGCGCCCCGAGGGTGACCAGGAAGCCGACGCTCGACAGCGGCGAGGTGCGCCACTCGCTGGCGGCGGGAGGCGCCGCGTCTTGCTGATCTTCCGGCAAGGCGCTGTTGTCGATGCCGCTGTCGTCGGCCAGGTCGGGGCCCATGTCGTGCAGCAGCAAGTCCGTGTAGGGCTTGAAGGCCTGGTTACGCAGCTCGGCGAACGGGTGGTTCGGTCCGGTGACGGCGTCCGTGACGTGGCAGTTGTTGCAACCGACCGTCTTGAACAGCTGGCCGCCCTTGATGACATCGGGGCTGTCGGCGTCGCGCTGCGGATATACACCCACCAGGCTCATGTAGGTGGCGAGCTTGAGCACTTCGGGGTTGGCGAGCTCGGGCGTGGCGTCCGTGTCGGGGAAGAGCTTGCTCGTGACACCGATGTCTAGGAAGGCAGCTTCCGAGACCTGATGCAGCACGCTGACCTTC
>JBEHXA010000657.1:0-4254 GCA_048498935.1 Myxococcota bacterium | reverse complement strand
TCCGCCCGTCGCGATAGCCTCGGCGCCGAGCAACGCTCCCGACGCTACTGCCGCAGCGTCGTCGGCCGCTCTGCTACCGGCAACGAAGCCGCTCAAGCCCGCACCGCGCGCTGCGATCGCACAGCCGACTCCACCCACGAGTGCCGCGCCGAGTGAAGCGCTCGTGGTCGCCGAAGCACCCGTAACGGCGCCGAGCGCCGCCGCGCCAGCGCCCTCGCCACCGAGCGACGAGAGCGAACGACTTTACGAATTTCGCAAGTGAAGCCGCGGCGCTCGTAGCTGCGTTGCTGCACTCGAGCACAATCCAGCTCTAAATTTCACGTCGAGCTGTTAAGGTGCCAGCATGTCGAAGCGCTGGATCCTTTTCCCGATTGCTCTCACGCTCGCTTGCGGCGCTGCTGCCGCGTGCAGCTCCAACAGCGGCAGTGAAGGTGACGGTGACGGGGGCGCACCAGCCGGCGCCGGCAAGTCGTCGACGGGGCCGGATTCGGCAGGGGAGTCGGCAGGTGGCTCGGGCCAGAATGGCGAAGCAGGCGCGAGCACCGACGCAGGTACGGGACCTGGTTCTGACGGTACTGCAGGCGCCGGTGGCGTGGCGGGCGAGCAGGGAAGTGGAGGCGCAGCAGGCGACAACGGATCGCCCACCGGTGCTGCGCTGCCACTCGATGCGTTCCTCTACGTGCGCGCGCTCGACGCCGATCGCGATGAGCTGGTCGCGCGCAGCTTCACGACCGGCGAAGAGTACACGGTGACCGACCTCACCGAAGACGGCAGTGAAGGTTGGGAGATTTGGGGTCACACCCTCTCGCCTGATCGCAAAACAATCGTGCTCGCGTCGCTGTTCGGCCCGACCAAGGAAGACAACGACACGCAGCTGGCCACGCGCCGGCTCTGGAGCCTTGGCATCGACGGTACGGGTTTCAAGCGACTGACGCCTGTCTTCGACAACACCGGCCAGGGCCGTAAGAACTTCGAAATCACGGTTCAGAGCCCGATGTTCAGTGCCGACGGCAGCGCCGTGATCTTCGACTTCGGCAACTGGTGGTACGAGGGCACTACGCTGGAAGGCGGCTCGCGTCCCTGGTTCGTGTCGGCTGCAGGCGGGCTGCCGGATCTCTTCCCCAGCGCGGCCACGTGCACGGTCGTAGACCCCTCGGTGAACCCGGCTACCGGCGACATTCTGTTCGTGCATAGCGTGTGCACCAGCAGTCAGGACGAGGGGCTGTTCTTGTACCCCGCCGACGGATCGGGGCCGCCGGTCAAGCTGCTTCAGGCAGGCTTTGGGACGAACCAGGTCGACCCTAGCCTCGTGAAGGCGAGTTGGTTGGGTGACGGCAGCGGCTTCGTCTTCGTCGGCGGTATCGAGGTGACGCGCAACAACACGACCGAGCGGGCGTCGTCACTGCTGCTTTACGAGCTGGAGTCGGGCGACATCACTCCCATCGTCGTGCCCGACGCGGGCAACTACGTGCGCTCGGGGACGATTTCCGCCGATGGCTCGAGCATCGTGTATTGCCTGGATCACGGCTCCGGCGAGGATCTGATCGGCATCGATCTGACCCAAGATCCTGCCGTCGTGGCGCCCATCACCTCTGACGGCGTGAGCTGCGACGCGGCGTTCTAGGATGCGTCGATGCCCCGGCGTCGCTCAGAATGGCCACCGCTCTTGCTCGCGGCGGCCATTTCGAGTGGCTGCGCCGAGCGCGCGCCAGAGCTGAAAGCCGAGCTTTGGACCGAGGCCGACACGCTGTTTACGTCGGACTCGCGCTTCATCGGCGGGGACGGCGCGTACTCGGTAGATCTCGGCCACGGTCGTGTGCTGTGGATGTTCGGCGATTCGTACATCGCGCTCACGCCGGAGCGACGCCGCGACCACTCGTGGATGGTCCGTAACTGCGTGGCGGTGCAAACGGGTTACGACCCGGAGCACGCTGCGATGACCTTCTACTACCACTGGGAAGATCGCCATCCGGCGAGCTTTTTCCCGGAGGTCGGTCCGCTCTGGTACTGGCCGGGGCCGGGTATTCGCTTGGGCGATCAGCTATTGCTCTTCGGCGGGCGGCTGTACCAAGCGAGTGAAGGCATGTGGGGCTTCGAGGACGAGGCTTCGGTCGCGTTCGTGATCGACAATCCCGACGACGAGCCCAGCGCTTGGAACCTGCGCGAAACTCCGCTTCCACCCGAGAGCGTCGCGCTACAAATGGGCGGAGCGCTCTTGGTCGATGACGACTACTTCTACGTGTTCGCCACGCAGGGCGATGGGCACGACGTGTACCTCGCTCGCGTCGAGCTCGGGCGAGCCAGCACCGGAGACTTGAGCGAGGCACAGTGGTGGAACGGCGCGAGCTTTGGCAGCGCCGGTGATCGCGAGGTGGTGATCGATTTCGGTGCGCCCGAATACAGCGTGCATTTCGCGGAGGCGCTCGGACAATACTTGTACGTCGCGAGCGAGGGGTTCGGCGCGACGACGCTGGCGGTCCGTTCCGCTCCCGCGCCGTGGGGCCCGTGGACGGAGCCGCGCGACATCGTGCGTCCGCCCGAGTCGTTCGTGAAAGATGCATTCGTGTACGCTGGCAAGGCTCACCCCGAGCTCTCGGGCGCGGAGCTGGTGGCGACGTATGTGCCGTCTAATTTCCGAGGAGCGTCGGCCGATCCGGATGAGCGCCTGTACTATCCGCGTTTCCTTCGCCTGGAGTACCCGTGAAGGCGCTCGGTTGCGGGCTCGCGCTGGCATTGTTCGCTGCTGCCGGCGTCGCGCGCGCCGACTGGCTCACGCTCGGCAGTCGCGCCATTTCGCGCGGCGATAGCGCGGATCCCGACGCTCCGGTCGTCGCTTACGGCTACGGGCCACGCGCTCGCGCGAGCCTCGGCGGCGACGTCGCGCTGTTGACGACGGGGCGCAGGGGTCGAGAATTTCGGCTGGGTGCGGCCGGGCTCTTCGCCGTCGAAGATGCGGAGAGCCAGGACGCGACGCCGAATGAAGTGGGGCGAAGCTTGCTGGCTGTGAGCGCGACCTGGGCCTACTTCGACGCGCTGCAGTCGGTGCTCCCACTCGACAGCGTCGTCGAGCTCGGGCTGGAGATTGGCGGGCAGAATTCGTTCGCCTTCGATCAGTTCGTGCTCGGTGATCCCTATCATCCCGACGATGTTCCGTTCGGCGCGGGTGGCAACTACTTGGGTGTGGATGCCGCGTTGCGTGCGCCCCTGGGTAAGCGTGTCGTCGGCGTCTCGCGCCTGACGCTGCGCGCGTATACCAACGCTTTCCCCGCCTTGTTCGGCCAAGCCGAGGCGAGCGATCACGTGGCGTCCTCGCTGGAAGAGGGCGCCGAGCTGTCGGCGGCGCTCGAGCTGGGCGCGCGCTTCTTGCTCACGCCCCGAGTGCAGCCCGTGCTGAACGTCTACGCCGACGTGATCGAGCCCCACGACGACTCGGCGAAGACGCTATGGCTCGTGCGGGGGCTGCTCGGGGTGGCGATACCTGGAGGTGACTTCGAGCTCGAGCCCTACGTCGACATGGAGGCGGGTCATGGTCAGGGGCTGCTGGTCAATCGTACGGAGCTGAGGCTCGGTGCAGGAGCTCGCTTGTATGCGCGCTAGTCTGCTACCCGCGCTCGGTGTGCTGCTCGTTGGGTGCGCGGTCGACTTGGCACCGAGCTCCGAGTCTCCTCCAGTCGAGGCCCCCGCGACCGAGCTCGAAGCTTGCGACCTCCTTCCGGATCTCGACGGCCTGCGAGGCCGCACGACGCCGCTCACGCTCCCGGGTGGTCGCGACGTGCTCTTGGCGGCGAGCCCCGACTTCGAAGGCAGTACCGAGAGCGCGCTGTTCGAAGTCGACGACAAGTGCGGCGCCTCAGCGACTCCGCTCGCGGCTCGCCCCGTGCTCGATGTTTCGGCGCACGGCGCTGGTCGGGGGCACCCGAGGAGTGGCGTCTTCACCGACGCTTCTTACCTCTACTTCTCCGTAGACTCCGAGAGTGGGACGGAGAACGGGGGCGCCGGCATCGCGCGTTACGACGAAGCCTCTGAAACCTTCGTTTCGCTCGGTCTGCTGTGGACCGGGGATCGCCCGAGCTACGGTGCCGCAGCCGTGGTCGAAGGCGATTACGTTTACGTCTACGGTGGGCTACCGGCGCGCTTCCTGGCAGCCGACGTTTACGTGGCGCGCGTGCCGCTCGACCTGCTCAGCGAGCCGGCGGCGTACGAGTATTTTCAAGGTGGCGGTGACTGGTCTGCAGATCCGGATTTGGCCGGACG
>JBEHXA010000656.1:0-4268 GCA_048498935.1 Myxococcota bacterium | reverse complement strand
CGTCGGCGCCAGGCGGAGTGAGGACTGCCACGCGCCGACGGCGCCGGAGCCCTCGAGATCGACGCGGGCAGCGGTGCGCGTCGCATTCCGCTCGAGCTCACGCGCAAGGAAACGCGCGCCGCCAAGCTGCTCGAGCGCGGCGTATGGCTCGACGGGATGGTCGAGAGCAAGCCCGGCGTGCTCCAGGGCTGGGTGGTCGGTGCCGGACCGTTCGCGGGCTTCGAGCTCACGCTCGACGGCAAGCTGCACCTACGTCGCATTCAAGACAACGCGTCGCGCGCGTTGTTTGCGGGCCCGCGCGCGCTCGTACTCGGCGAAAGCGGGCTTGCGTCCGAGAGCACCGACGGTGGGGCCGAGTGGCAAGGCGTGGAGCTGCCGCCGGAGCTCGACATCAAGGCGGTGGCCGGGTCGGGACTCCGGCAGGGTTGCTCAGAGCTTGGCTGCGTATTCGCGGGCTTCACGCGCATCGGATTCTTCGCGGGGCGCGCTGCCCGCAGCCTGCAATCACCGCCCGCACCCCCGCGCGTCAGCTTTCCCGGTCCGGGGGGCTCCCGCTGGCTCTTGCACTGCGCTCCCACCGGTGAAGCCAGCGCCCCCGCGCTGCCGGTGCGTCCAGCATCACCTGCCGGTCGTCGTCGCGTTGGGCGCGTTGCCGCTGCTTCGCCCGATGAGCTCGAGGCCGCGCCGCTCTCGCCGCTCCTCGACCTGCCTCCGCCGACTCTGACCGACAGTCAGCAAGGCGTGGACGCCGGCACCGAGCCTTACGGTGTGCAACTACGCGTCTATGCTTGGGGTCCGCGTGGGTCGGACTGGACCAAAACCGGTTCGCTCAGCATCGCTTTCGCCGACCGCTTTGCCGTGGCTCCCGGCGTGCACGTCACGGCCACCGTGCGCAGCCCCTGGGCGGACCTGGCAACGGCGGCTGACGCGCTGGGCGCCGAACCCAGCACGAGCGCTGCCGGGATAGCCACAGCGCTCGACCCCTCGGGGACGGCGGGAGCGTTGCTGCTCAGCTCACGCGGCACGTTGGATTTGTTCGTGTTCGAGTCCGGGAGGGTGCCGCAGCGCATCCCGAATGTCGGCAGGTTGGGAATGTCCGCGCGCTTTTCCGGGGTAGTGAAGACCAAGTCCGGCTTTTACTTGGGGTCCTACGACGAGAATACGCGGGCCTTTCGGGTCTATCGAGTGGCCGGAGCCGACCTCGAGGTAGCGCTGGAAGTCACCGATATTCCCCCGCCCCGCGGTGCCAATGCGGAGCTCCTGCGCAGTGCAGCGGGTGACGCGCTCGCCATCGGGGTGCGCGGCACGAGCTGGTTCGTGCATCCTCTTGACCTAGAGAGCGCCAGCGTGGATGCGCCCTATCAGGTGACTCCAGCACAGCTTGCCAGCATGCCCGAGCCTTGCGCGGACGGCGCCGAAGGGTTCTTGATGACCACCCAGCCGGGACCCGATCCGCACGCGACCGAGCTCCCCGGGGGCATGACGGCGCGCGCCTTCGAAGGGCGATTTCGAGTTTCAGCGCTGGGTATTTGTATCGACCAGCTGGCCGCGCAGGGCGAAAGTGGCGGACTGGTCGGCGCTGAGACGATCACGGGACGCCGAGGCGCCTCGCCCCGAGTCGCAGCAGCCCAACCGACGGTTCCAGTTACGTTGACCGAGCGCAAGCCGTTGGGCCGCCGCGTTGGGCTCCGCTGCTCGAACTAGGCGAAGCGGAGCTTCGAACTAGGCGAAAGGTGAGGGGAGCAGCGCTCGCGACAACGCGAGCGTCGCGAAGCAATGTGCGTGACTCCAAACCTGCTGCATCGATCGCGGAGGAACATTTGAACGGACGGGCTGGTTGGCTAGAGCTATCGTTCAGTTTTGAAAGGCTGCGTACTGCAGCTCTGGCGTCACCACTGCTCAGTCGCCGAGCAATCCCGCTTCGCCCGGTGGTTGAAGCGGCGACGCGAGAGTGCACGCTGGTGGTGCGCACAACTGTGGAGGGTGGTGAATGCCCCGCTTCCGGAATTTTCCCCCGCCGTCGCGCGCCAGCGAAAGCACAACCTGCACCAAATGGGAACTAGGTGTTTGCTTTTCCAGAAGTACGCTGCTAGTACTTTCTCGTCCGCGCAGAGTGAGGCTGTCCCCCCCCCGGCCCCTTTGCGCGGACACTTGTTTTGTCCGCCAGGGTTTTCGGCCTCGCGCGCCTCAGCCGCGGGCCAGCTTCTTGGCCATGGCCTCGCCGAGCTCGACCGCACGTTTCGTCGCGGTATCGACGGCGTCGATGAGCGTGCGGCGCAGGCCTCCGCTCTCGAGCGTGTGCAAACCGGCAATCGCCGTGCCGCCCGGGCTCGTGACCATGTCTTTGAGACGGCCGGGGTGCTCACCCGTCTCCAGCAGTAGCTTTGCCGAGCCGTACACCGTCTGCGCCGCGAGCAGCAGGGCGGTGTCGCGATGCAGGCCCACCTTCACGCCCCCGTCGGCCAGCGCCTCGATCATGAGCATGACGTAAGCGGGACCGCTGCCCGACAAACCCGTGACCGCGTCGATCAACGACTCGTCGAGTACGACGGAGCGCCCGATGGCGGCGAACATCGCCTGCGTGTCGTCGACGTCGGCCTTCGTCGCGCGTGCGCCTGGTGCGATGCCGGTGGCGCCCGCCAGCGCGATGGCGGCGGTGTTCGGCATGGCGCGTACGACGTGCACGTGCTCCGGCAGTCGCTCTTCAAGCGAGCGGATCGGAACACCGGCGGCGATCGACACGAGCAGGGTGCCGGGCGCGAAAGCGTCGGCCATTTGATCGAGCACGCGGTCGATGACCTGCGGCTTGACCGCGAGCACGACCAAGTTCGAAGCCGCGGCGAGCTCGCGATTGTCGCTGAAGGTCTTGATGCCGTACTGGGCTTCGAGCTCCTTCAGGTGGTCCGTGCGCACGTCGCTTGCGGTGATTTGGTCTTTGGTGACGCTGTTCGACGCCAGTAGGCCACGAATCAACGCGCCAGCCATGTTGCCGGCGCCCAGCATACCGATGCGGCGAGATTTCATGCGCTCACGCTAACTCACGAGCAGCAGCCGAGCCAGGACTTCACGCAGCTCGCTCGCGTCGGCGGCGCCGTCTACTCCGCTCGGCAGGGCGCGCTCGCGATGGCGGGCGTCGAACCACACGGCCCGCGCCGTGATGCCGAGCGCCCCCTTCACATCGGCTGCCCAGGAGTCGCCGACGTGAATCAGCTCCGCTGGCGCGACGCCGAGGCCTCGCCAAGCGAGCTCGAAGATGCGCGGATCTGGTTTGTCGAAGCCGACCTTGCCCGAGTCGATCAGCACGTCGAAGGCAGAGCCCCAACCGAGCAGCTCGGCCAGCTCCGCCAGGTGGCCCTCGGAGTTCGAGAGCACGCCGACCGGCGTGCCTTGGCCTCGAAGCTCGTGCACCAGCTCAATCATGCCTGGGATCGGCTTGCGCCACAGGTTGTGCCGCGGTTGTTCGGCCCACAGCCAGGCCGTCAGCTCTTCGCAGCGCGCTGCGGGCACGCCGCCTCGCTCGAGCAAGAGGCTCATCATCGAGCGCCAGGCACCACCGTGACCGGCAGTCTCACGCGACCGCGCCGTCCGCTCTCCATAGTGGGCCCACGCCTCGTCGTTCGCGGCACGCGCGGCGCTCGCGTCGAACGGCTGCCCTCGTTCGCCCAGCCTTCGCGCCAGAAATTCGTGATCGAGCTCGGCCAGGGTCTGGCCGAAGTCGAACGTCACTGCCTTCATCCGAACAGGCCCTTTAGCTTCTCCAAAAAGCCCTGCTGCTGCGGCAGCACGTCTTCGCCCAGCTCGCGCCCGAGCTCCTCGATCAAGTCGCGTGCGCGCGGCGTGAGGCGCGCCGGAATTTCTACGGCTACTTCGACCAGCTGGTCGCCGCGTCCGCTCCGCAAACGGTGCTCGACGCCCTTACCGCGCACGCGCAGCACCTGACCGGGCTGGGTGGACGGAGGCACGCGCAGCTTGATCTTGCCTTCGAGCGTCGGTACGTCGATTTCGCCGCCCAGCGCGGCTTGTACGAAGCTGATCGGCACCCGGCACACCACATCGTCGCCCGAGCGCCGAAAAAAGGGGTGCGGCGCGACCTCGATCAAAAGCTCCAGATTGCCGGGCGCGCGCTCGGGCCGCGTGCGGTGCCCGCCTTGGTCGACGACGCGCGTGGCGCCGTGCTCGATGCCGGGCGGTACGTCGATGCGCAGCACGCGCTCGGCGCTCAGCAAGCCCTTGCCGCTGCAAGCCCGACCACGCCGTGTCGGGCTTGC
>JBEHXA010000655.1:0-4272 GCA_048498935.1 Myxococcota bacterium | reverse complement strand
GCGAGGGCGGATGCGTCGGTTTGCCCCACTCCCCCCTCGAAAAGCTGTACGTGGACGAGGCCGAGCTGGCGCGCGAGCTCGGGCGACGGCCGAGCATTTCGCTGCACCGTTCGGGCGTATCCGGGCCTGAAGGTGCCGACGCGCTCGAGCAGCTCGAGCATGCTCCGCCCGACGCTCCGACACTGGCGCTCGCCGATCAATCCGAGCTCGAGCGCGCCATCAAGGCGCTGCGTCAGCAAAAGACGAAGCACGACGCGCTCGACCCGCTGGTGGAGGCCGTCAATGAATGGCATGAGGCGGGCCTTGCTACGCTGATCGCGGCGCGCACACAGATGCAGGCCGATCGCTTGGTAACCCTGCTGCGCCATCGCGGGGTGAGCGCGACGCGCGAAGGTGACGCGAGCGCGCCCGTGAAGGCCGACGAGCTCCGCGTCGTGACAGCGCCGCTGGCGCGCGGCGTGATCGCTCAGGGTGAAGGCTTCGTGCTGGTCACCGAAGAAGAGATTTTCGGTGCGCGTGCACGCCGCAAAGCCGAGCCGAAAAAGGGCAATACCAAGGCCTTTTTGGAGGATCTGCGCACGCTCGATCCGGGCGACATGGTCGTGCATGTCGACCACGGCATCGGCCGCTACCTGGGGCTCGAGCGCAAGCTGATCGGCGGCGTGGGCGTCGACTTGCTGGTCGTGGAGTACGGCGGTGGCGACAAGCTGTTCTTGCCGGTGCACCGGCTGAGTCAGATTCAAAAGTATTCGGGCGGTGAGGGTTCGCCCAAGCTCGACCGGCTCGGTGGGCAAACGTTCGCGAAGACGAAGGCCAAGGTCGAGCGCCACGTGCGCCAGATGGCCGACGATTTGCTGCGCTTGGCCGCCGAGCGCAACGCCGTGCACAAGGAGCCGCTGGAGACGCCCGGCGACGACTATCAGGCGTTCGAGGCGGCGTTCCCGTTCGAAGAAACGCGCGATCAAGCCAGCGCGATCGCGGACGTGCTTTCGGACTTGCAAACGACCAAGGTGATGGATCGCTTGGTGTGCGGCGACGTCGGCTTCGGCAAGACCGAAGTGGCGCTGCGCGCGGCGTTTTTGGCGGCGAGCCAAGGCCGGCAGGTGGCGCTGCTGTGCCCGACCACCGTGCTGGCGCAGCAGCATTTTCTGACGTTTGCCGGTCGTTTTGCGGAGTACCCGCTGAGCGTGAAGCCGCTCAGCCGCTTCGAGTCGAAGGCCGAGCAGGTCGAGACGTTGAAGGGCGTGAAGGAGGGCAGCGTCGACGTGCTGGTGGGCACGCACCGCGTGCTGTCCAAAGACGTGCACTTCAAGAACCTCGGGCTGCTGATCGTGGACGAGGAGCAGCGCTTCGGTGTGACGCACAAAGAGCGCATCAAGCAGCTCAAGACGTCCGTCGACGTGCTCACGTTGAGCGCGACCCCGATCCCGCGCACGCTGCAGCAAGCGGTGGGCGGGTTGCGCGACATGTCGCTGATCTCGACTGCACCGGTCGATCGCCGCGCGATTCGCACCATCGTGTCGCAGTTCGACGAGAACCTGCTGCGCGAGGCGGTGCTGCGCGAGCTGTCGCGCGGCGGGCAGGTTTTTTACGTGTATAACCGCGTGGAGGGGCTGTACGAGCGCGCGGATCGCTTGAAGGCGCTGGTGCCGGAGGCCCGCATCATCGTCGGCCACGGGCAGATGTCGGAAGGCGCGCTCGAGCAGACGATGCTCGACTTCGTCGAGGGCAAATACGACATCTTGGTCGCCACCACCATCATCGAGAGCGGGCTCGATATTCCGCGCGCCAACACGATGATCTTGGATCGCGCCGATCTGTTCGGCTTGGCGCAGCTGTACCAGCTACGTGGTCGCGTCGGGCGCGGCAGCGAGCGCGCCTATTGCTACCTGCTGGTGCCGGCGCCGAGCCAAATGACCGACGAGGCGCGGGCGCGCATCGAGGCGCTGGAGCGGCACACCGAGCTCGGGTCGGGTTTCCGCATCGCGGCGCTCGACATGGAGCTGCGCGGCGCCGGCGACCTGCTGGGTGGCGAGCAGAGCGGGTTCGTGGCGAGCGTGGGTTTCGAGCTGTTCGTGCACATGCTGGAAGAGGCGACGCGGGAGCTGCGCGGCGAGCACGTCGTGCACGAGATCGAGCCGGAGCTGTCGTTCGACGTCGAGGCGCTCTTGCCGGAGGCCTACGTGGCCGAAGTGGGCGTGCGCCTGTCGCTCTACAAGCGCCTGGCCGGCGCGGCCGACGACGCCGAGGTCACGGCCCTCGCTGCCGAGATGGAAGATCGCTTCGGCCCGCCGCCGATCGAAGCCAAGCAGCTCGTCGAGCTGATGCGCCTGAAGACCGAGCTGCGCAAGCTGCGCGTGCTCGGCTGCGAAGCGACCGGCAAAGCCGTCACGCTGCACCTGGCCGACGACACCCCGCTCGATCCCATGAAAGTCGGCGCGCTCGTCGCCACCAAGAAGTCCCCGTACCGCCTCTCACCCGACGGCCGCCTCACGCGCCGCGCCCTCGAAACCGAAGCGCTCTCGAACGGCTTGGTCCTCGCCGACACGATGCTCGACGAGCTCGGCAAATGCCTGAAGGAAGCGTGAGTCGCGGAAAGTCCAGAAGCAACAGGGATCCCTGTTGCTTCGATCCGATCAGCGTTTGACGGAGACGTGGACGTGGCTGGCGTCTTCGTAGAAGACCCAGTCGAAGTTGGCTCGAACGGCGAGGGCGGCGAGCTGGCCGAGCTTCTGCGGATCTTGGTCGGAGGTGGTGATGTCGGCGGCGCGGCCTTCGTAGTGGACGCTGGCGGGGCCGTGCTCGCGGCGATCGTCCCAGGCTTCGGTGACGCGCAGCTCGAGCTTGGGCCAGGTCTGTGAGACCAGCTTCGAGAGCTGGAGCAAGCTGCGTCGCAGCTTCGGCGTCATCATGCGGTCGGACTCGTTGCGCTCCTCGTCCTTGAAGACGAACGGGCAGTCCTGACACGACACCAGGCGCGTGAAGGCGCTCGAGCCGCGCTTCACTGGCTCGTCCGCTGGCCCGACCACGCTGGCCTCCACGTCGTTCGGTACCCGCTGGCCGATCGCGAGTCGGGCGCGGCTCACCTTCACGAGCGAGTCGCGGTCGGCTTGATCGAGCTCGCTCAGCCGATCACAGCCGAGGGTGACGAGCGCCGCGAACAGCAGCGTGACGCGCGAAAGAGGCGGCATGGGGCGACGAAAGCGTCGCCCTGGCCGCCTCGGCCGGACAAGAAAACGGCGCCGGAAGTCGCCTCAGGGGCAGGTGCTGTTCACGACCAGGACCTGCCGGTTCCGGAGTGTGGTCACATTGGCGCAGTCGACCGCCGAGTAGTTCACGTACACCGTATCTCCCTGACCCAGGCCGGTGTTGTTCACCAGCGGAGTGAAGTCGGTGATGTTGGTGGTGCTGAGCCCGAGCGACGACAGTTGGGTCAGGCCCTGGAAGGGCGTGGCATCCGTGATCGGGTTGCCGCCGAGGTTCAGGTACGTGAGCTTCGTCAACGTTTGGACAGGAGCTGCGCTCGTGAGTTGCGAGCCGTAGGCGTCGAGCGACGTCAAGTTCACCAGCGCGCTGATCTGCGCGAAGTTGGCGAGGCCGCCGGCGCTCAGCTCGAGGTGCACGAGCTGGGTCAAGCCAGCTACGCCCGCTACGTCGGTGATGCTGCTGATGCCGCGCAGGTCGGTCACCTGCGTGAGCGTCGCGAGGCTGGCCTGGTTTTGCAGCGTGCCGTAGTTGATCGAGAGCTCGCGCAGCGTGTCGATGCTGCCGAGCGGCGTGAGGTCGTTGAGATCGTTCTGGTCCAGGTTCAGCTGCGCGAGCGCGGGTGCGTCTGCCAGCGGGGCGAGATCGAGGCCCTCCACGGAACGCCCCAAATCCAGCGTCGTGAGGTTCGGCAGCTGGCCGAGCGGGGCCAAGTCGTTGAGCGTGCCCATGCTGCTCAGATCTAGCGTCGTCAGGTCTTGCAGGTAGAGCAGCGGCGCCAGGTTCGTGAACTCGGAGGCCGCGCCGCCCATGCCGAAATTTGCCGATTGCAATGCCGAAAGGCATTCGATGCCGGACAGATCTTGAACGCCTGCGCCTTGCGCGTTCAAGGTCAGCAGGTTGGTGACGTCGTCGGGTGTGATGTCGCCATCCGGAAAGTCGAGCGCGGTGCGCACGGCCTCTTCGAGGTTCCCGTCGACGAACACGATCGGGTTGCAGTTGATGGGGGGCAAACCGAGCGAGCCACCCTCGCCACCGGCTCCGCCTGCGCCGCCAGCTGCGCCGCCA
>JBEHXA010000654.1:0-4277 GCA_048498935.1 Myxococcota bacterium | reverse complement strand
GATCAGGTCGTTTGCGTTCCCAAGCTCGGCGGAGGCTTCAGCGCGCGCCCCGGGGATACCTTCGACGACGAGCTCGCCGAGCGCCGCTTGCTCGCCTACGCCTGGCCGAGCGGCACAGCGCCGGGCCTCGATAGTGCGCTAGCGCTGGATGAGCACGAAAACATCTGGCTCGCGCCAGCGCGGCCAGAACTGAGGCTGGGCCCCGATGCTCCCCCCGCCTGCGACGATGTACTGGCGCCCGAAACGCGGGCAGCTTGGAAAACCTGGCGCGACAAGAAGCCCCGGGAGACGCTGCCCGGCGACCGCTGACGTGCTACGAGGGCGCGCGCCGTATGGACGACAACTACCGGAGCGCCATCAACCGCGACGTTCCCCCGGCCAGCCCCGGGGAGTTTCGCGCGCTTTCGCTCGGCAACCTGCGTGTCGATCCGCCGGTAGTGCTCGCGCCTATGGCGGGCGTGACCAACTACCCGTTTCGCGCGCTGTGTCGCAAGTTCGGCGCGGGCCTGTACGTGAGCGAGATGATCACGGCGCGACCGCTGGTCGAAGGCAACGAAAAGACGCTCAAGCTCGCCGACTTCGGCCCCGACGAAACGCCGCGTAGCCTCCAGCTGTACGGCGTCGACCCGTACTACGTCGGCGAGGCCGTCAAACGCTTGGTGGGCGAGGGGCGCGTCGATCACGTCGACATGAACTTCGGATGCCCGGTGCGCAAGGTGACTTCGAAGGGCGGTGGCTCGGCGATCCCGGCGAAGCCCCGCTTGCTCGAGGGCATCGTGGGCGCGGCGGTCAAAGCCGCTGGGCAGGTGCCGGTCACGATCAAGTTCCGGCTCGGCATCGACGAAGGCTGCATCACGTATCTCGACGCAGGTCGCGTCGGCGAGCAGACGGGGTGCAAATGGGTGGGCCTGCACGCACGCACCGCGGCGCAGCTCTACGACGGTGAAGCGCGCTGGGAGCACATCGCGGAGCTGAAGCGCCAGCTCAGCATCCCGGTGCTCGGCAACGGCGATATCTGGGAAGCCGAGGACGCCCTGCGCATGATGCGCCAGACCGGCTGCGACGGCGTGATCGTGGGGCGCGGCTGCCTGGGACGCCCGTGGTTGTTTCGCGACCTCTCGGACGTGTTCGCCGGGCGAGCCCCGCAAAATCCGCCCAACCTGGGGCAAGTCTGCGATGTGCTGCGCGAGCACGCGCAGCGCCTGGCCGACTGGTTCGGCGAACGACCGGCGATGCGTGCCTTCCGACGTCACGCTACCTGGTACACGAAATGTTTTCGCAACACGGCAGAGCTGCGGGCGCGGCTCATGCAGGTCTCGACCTTGGCTGAGCTCGAGCTGACCCTGACGGGGTTGAATGCCGCAGAGCCGTTCCCCGTTTTGGGCATGCGGGTCCCGCGCGGTAAGGCTTCGGGGACGCAAACCGTGAGTTTGCCGCCCGGCTACTTGGACCATCGCGAGGACGCCACGCCCCCGTCGGCGGACGCCGAAGATGCCTTCTCCGGCGGCTAGCCCTTAGTGGCTGGCCAAGCGCAACGGAGAGCGTTAGTCTTGGCCTGGATGCGGGACCAAGGGCTTCCGAAGCTGCTCAGCTGGCGCTGGGCGCCCTGCGCTGCTCTGGTGGCGGGGGCGCTCTCGTTCGTCGGCTTCGCGACGCTAGCCATCCCGGATCGCATCGGCACGGAAGCGAGAGCCAGTCGTCCCTCCCGCTTTTTGACCAGCACATTGAGTCGGGGCACCGCAGCACCGGAGGGTGACGCAACAGCATCCGACGTGGCCGAGGTGGTGGCCGCGCCGGCGCACACGGGCGGTTTCATGCGCCTCGCGAATCGCGCCGCCGAGAGCTTCCCCAAGCGCGGCTTCACGCCACCGCTCGATCGGCCGCCCGAGTCGGCCGTGCCACCGCCCGCCTTGGCGCCACCGCCAGTCATTCCGCCGCCTCCCCAAGTCGCGGTCCCGGTAGCCCCGCCCCCAACGCCAGGCGCAGAAGCACCGGCACCCGAAGCTCAACCGTCCGCGCCCGCTGCTGTTCCGGCGGAGGCGCCTGCTCCAGGCAGCGGCGTGATCCCGCTCGCCCCCTGAGTTGCGCACTCGCTCCATCGTCGGCACTCGAGAATCGCACTAGACGCCCTCTTGGTGCATCGCCGGGGGTGAAGCGTCAGCCGATCCATCGTCCGGAAGCCCACGGCGGCGACCTGTTCCCAAACGACCCTGAAGCCGCGCTTTTTGCGGGTTTCTTGGGGTCGATATTGAAATTCATTTTCGTTTGCAATAAGACCCGCCTGAGGACCTTCCCCGATGAGTCACGCTTCCCGCTCCTACCGCTCCCTGGTCGCCACCTTCGCGCTCGCGCTCGCCAGCTCGCTCAACGCCGGCTGCAGCGACGACTCTACCGACACGGAGACTGGCGTCTCCGAGCAGGAAGTGATCGAGAACTACGCCGCGAACGTCGAAGCGAACTACGCCGACGCGCTCGACACTGCGACGGCGCTCCACGCTGCAGCTCACGAGCTCACCGAAGCCCCCAGCAAGAAGCTACTGGCCGAAGCGCGCGACGCTTGGCTCGCGTCGCGCGACCCCTACGGTCTGAGCGAGGCGTTTCGCTTCTACGAGGGCCCGATCGACGACTCCGAGACGGGGCCGGAAGGTCTGATCAACGCTTGGCCGATCGACGAGAGCTACATCGACTACGTGACCGACGTCGACACCGACGGCACCGAGGTCGTCATGAATACCGGCATCATCAACCTGCCCGATGACTTTCCGAAGATCACCGAGGACGTGCTGATCGAAGCCAACGAGGCGGCAGGAGAGACGTCGATCTCGACCGGCTACCACGCGATCGAGTTCTTGCTCTGGGGACAGGACAAGAGCGACGACGGCCCCGGCGACCGCGCGTACACCGACTACCTCACGGACGGCGACGGCACCCACGAAAACCAGGATCGACGGGCCGAGTACCTGCTGACCGCGGCCGACCTCTTGGTCTCCAATCTCTCGAGCGTGCACGACCAGTGGAAGGTCGGCGACGACAACTACCGCGCCGCGTTCGAAGCGGCTCCGGTCAAGGATTCGCTGGTCAAGATCCTGACCGGCATGGGCGCCCTCGCCGGCGCCGAGCTCGCGCAGGAGCGCATGAACGTCGCGTACGAAGACATGGATCAGGAGAACGAGCACTCCTGCTTCAGCGACAACACCGTCGCCGACCTGCACAACAACGCAACCTCGGTGCAGAACGTGCTGCTCGGCAAGTACGGCGAGAACGACGGCCCCGGCATCGACGAGCTGATCGCCGCCAAGGACTCCAAGCTGGCCGACGAGATGCGCGAGCAGATCCAGACGGCGATCGACGAAATCGACGCGATCGAAGGTCCGTTCGACCAGGCCATCAAGGACCTGACCGACGACGGCGAAGACGGCCCCAATCGCCAGCACATCGCGGCCGCGATCTCGGAGCTGAAGGCCTTCCAAGACAACTGCTCGCTCGCTGCCACCAAGCTCGGCTTGGAGCTCAGCTTCGAGGAATGATGAGCCCAAGGAGCGCCACCGCGCTGGTACTGGCAGGGCTTTCGCTCACGTCGCTCGGCTGCTCGGGCAGCGACGACGGCCCCGAGCCGCAGCCCAGCCTCGACCCCAGCGCGGCGCTCCTGGGTGGCGAGACCACCGTCCACACGCCGGGCCGCGACGCTTTCGCGCAGCCCGCGGCCAATTTGAAGGACGACCGTCGTGACGACTTTTTCGACGGTAATTCGCTGTTCAACCGCAATTGGGTGACGGCGCCCGCCTCGACCAGCACGATCGACGGGCTCGGGCCCGTGTTCAACGCCCGCTCCTGTTCGACCTGCCATTTCAAGGACGGCAGGGGCCGACCGCCGCTCGACGAGGACGAGGCAATGACGTCCATGCTGCTCCGGATCAGCATCCCTGGTCAGGGCGAGCATGGTGGCCCGAACCCCGAACCCACCTACGGCGAGCAGCTCAATCCATTCGGCGTGCTCGGCGTACCGGGCGAAGCCGACCCGCGCGTGGTCACCACCATCGTCGAAGGCAGCTACGACGACGGCGCTCCCTACGAGCTTTCGAAGCCCGATTATGTGCTCGGCGAGCTGGCCTACGGTGACCTCGCGGACGGCACCATGGTCTCGCCGCGCGTCGCGCCGCAAATGATCGGGCTCGGTCTACTCGAAGCGATCGACGAAGAAGACATCCTGGCGCGCGCCGACGCCGCCGACGCCGACGGCGACGGCATCTCGGGTCGGCCCAACTACGTTTGGGACC
>JBEHXA010000653.1:0-4305 GCA_048498935.1 Myxococcota bacterium | reverse complement strand
CCTGGTAGCGCGCCGTTTCGTCCGCAGCGAGCGGGCGCCGGAAGGCGCGCTTGCCGAACGATTCGATGAATTGTTTGGCGCACGGAGCGTCCGCGCTGGTGCAGCCGACCAGCGCGGGCGAGCGCGCGGTGAGCGGCGCGAGCGCTTCGGCCGCGTCCATGTAGCCCTGCGCGATCAGCGACGACACGCCCAAGAACTCGGCGTTGTTGCGAAAGCCGAGCGACTCGGCCTCGTCGACGAAGTCCTTCGTTGCTGAAGTGACCGCGGCGTCGATGCCGCTGACCTCGGCCAGCAGGTCTTGCACCGTGTTGCGGTACTCGGCGTTGCTCAACCGCCGTAGCGGTGCGGCGCCCGGAGACGGCTTCTGGCACTCGGTCGAGCCGAGCACCTCGGTGGGAGGCGCCCCGGGCCCACCCGGACCTACAGGACCGCCCGGATCGTTGCTATTGCCCGTAGGCGGAGCCGCGTTGCCACCGCCCAGCGCCGGGCCGCCTTCGATCTTCGCCTGACAGCCGTAGCCGAGCAGGCCTAGCCCCACGAGCAGCGCAAAGGTTTGGTGCGTCATGGCAGCTCCTTCTTGGTGAGTGCCAATGACGGTGCCCGCCTGTGCGGGTTCGCGGCAGGTCGCCCCTGTAAATCAGCCCTAGTGAGGCTGCGCGAGCCGCGCGGCTACGTCAGGGCTGCGTTTTGTCATTAGCGCTGCAACGCTTGTGGTGGCGGGGCAGGGGAACAGTGTAAGCTCCGGTCCGCTTTGGTGAGGGCTTCGGTCGCTTGGCTTGCTTGCTTGGGCGTGGTGGCAGTGCCGTTTGCGGCCTGTGGTCCCGACGCCAAGCCGCCTGCGCCTTGCGATGGCCCCACGTTCGATCTGCGCGTGCAAGCGGAGGACGGCCCGGTCCCGCTCGGCACGGAAATCAACGTGCGCTACGGCGGCAATCACGACGGCGAGACTTACACCGTCGGTGAGTCACACATGTCGCAAGCGGTGTTCTGCCAGGAGCTCGCGATGATCGGCGGCGCGCCGAGCGTGGAGCCTTCAGCGGCAATGGCGGGCGCGGCGCCGGGCGGAGCCACGGGCGCTGGCGGCAGCGGTGCAGTCGACTCGGGCGTGATGCAGGTAAAGTGCCGGCTATACACGCAGGGCGCCGCACGGCTCGACGTCGATGCCGAAGGTTACGAGCCGATCGAAGATCAAGAGCTGCCGCTGACCGAAGACGAGCGCTGCCAAGTGCCGGTCAAGGTAGTGCTCCAGCGCATGCTCGACGCCGGCAAATAGCTGCGCCTCGCGATCTTGGGTTTGGGCTGCGTTTTCGCTGCGGTCCGGTGCTCACGTACTGGAGTACGCTCCGCTCCCGTCCTCGCGAAAGCCTTGCCTAAACCCAAGCTTGCGAGGCGGAGGCTCTGCCGAGTCTGTTATTGCACGCCGACGACGTAGCGGGGGCCGAACGACTTGAGCTCGAGCTTCTGCGAGACCTTCACGCCGTTCTGCTCGCCCTCGATCATGTAATAGACCATGCCGATGCCGGGGCAGTACACGGCGTCGGCGTTCTGGCTGAAGGCGGGCGTGTCCGCTTCTTCTACCGTCTCGACGCAGTTGCCGAAGTCACCCGCCGGCACCTTGATGCTGCGGCTCATCGACTTGACGCTCACCGCGCCGAACTCACCCACCCACTCGGCGTCCGCCGAGAGCGGCGAGCGCAACACGTAGCCGCCGCCCGGCACCTGAATGCCATCCGCGCTGATGTAGCGGCGCATGACCTTACCGGCGATTTTCAGCTCGGCCATCGTGGTGCGCGGACGCGCGACCTCGATCACGTAGATGCCGGTCGTGCCGTCTTGAGCGGTCGTCGCGTACGAGAACACAGTGTTGTGCTCGAGCGGCATGAGACGCTGCACATCGGTGACTGGGCCACCGATCGAGCCGTCGGGCGACTTGGCCTCTTCCTTACCGCCGCACCCGCTCAGCGCTGCCACCAGCACGAGCGAAAGCCCTAAACCGCGAATGCTCATCTCAAGCGCCCTCTCTGGCCTAATGGTTGTAGGCGAAGTACGCCAAGAATAGGAGCAGGGCGGCCGTGAGGGCCAGCAAGTATTTCGCCAACGGGTCGGGCGAAATACGACGGCGCAGCTCGAGTGCGGCGTCGCGCACCGCCGGGCTTTCGGCGCGTTCGGCTACGGCTTCAGCCTCGGCGCGAACCAGCGCGTAGTTTCCGGCTTCGAAGGCCGCGGTCAGGCGAGCCAGGTCGGGGTGCTCCGGGAACGCGAGCAAGAAGCGGGGGCGTTCACGCCCGGCCGCGTCGAGCGGGGTGTCGTCTTCCACCTCGTCAGAAGGCTGAACGCTTGTCTTGGGCTCGTCGCCCGCTACTGACTCGGGGTTGACTGGATCGGTCATTTAGAACTGGAAGTAGACGAACGGGACAGCCTCGAGGCTCGCCATCTCACGCACCGACAGGCTCAAGACCAGTAGCACGGCTGCCTGCGCCGGGGCAGGCAAGTTGGCAAACGCCGCGAGCGCGCGCTCGTACCAGCGCTCGGGCACGTAGTGCGAGACGAGCCCCAGCGCCAAAACACCGAGTAAACGCGGGTCGAGGTTGGGGTGAAAAGTGGAGAAGGTGCCGAGCCGGCCCAAGATCAGCAAGGCGTGATCGATCGACTTGGCTCGAAAGAACAGCCAGCAAAACAGCACGGCCTGAAACGTGAGCACCACCGAGAGCACGTGCCCCCAGCGCCCGCCCGACCCTGCGCGCTTGCCGCGCAGCTCTTGAAAGGCGCGCGTTCCGGCGAGCAGCAAGCCGTGCAGCCCGCCCCACACGACGAAGGTGAGGTTGGCGCCGTGCCACAGCCCACCGAGCAGCATCGTGATCAGCAGGTTGAGGTAGGTGCGCGCGCGGCCGTGCCGGTTACCGCCCAGCGGGATGTACAGGTAGTCGCGCAGCCACGTGGACAGCGAGATGTGCCAGCGCCGCCAAAAATCGACCACGTTGTGCGCCTTGTAGGGCGAGTCGAAGTTTGCCGGAAAGCGCACACCTAGGAGCGCCGCCGAACCGATCGCGATGTCCGTATAACCGGAAAAGTCGCAGTAGATTTGCACCGCGTAGGCGACCAGCGCCGTGTAGCACTCCAGCGCCGAGTACTGCAGCGGCGCGTCGAACACGCGATCGACGAGATTGAGCGCCAGGTAGTCGCCGATGGCGACCTTCTTCACGAGGCCGAGCGCGATCAGCAATAGTGCGCGACTGCCGAGCGCCGGATCGAACCGCGCGCGCGACGCGAGCTGTGGCAACAAGTCGCGCGGGCGCACGATGGGGCCGGCTACGAGGTGCGGAAAGAACGCCACGAACGCCAGGTACTCGACGTAGCTTTCGTGCGGCGGCAGCTCGCGCCGGTACACGTCGATGACGTAGCTCATCGACTCGAAGGTGAAGAAGCTGATGCCGATCGGCAGCGTGAGCCGCAGCGCGATCTCGGGTGGGTTGAAGCCGAGCGAGTGCAAGAGCGCGCTCATTTCGGCCACACCGAAGTCGAAGTACTTGAACAGCCCGAGCACGCCCAAGTTCATCGCCACCGTCAGCGCCAACCACTGCTTGCGTCGGGCCTCGGTGGGGGCGCGCGCGATCGCGTTACCGAGCAGCCAGTCCACGCTCGACGAACCGAAGATCAGCAGCAGAAAGCGCGCATCCCACTGCGCGTAAAAGTAGTAGCTCGCCGCGAGTAGGAACCACAGCCGCAGCCGCACTCGCGGCGCCAGCAGCCACGACACACAAAACACGACGCCGAAGAAGACGGCATAGGCGAGCGTGTTGAACAGCACGGGCGGCGGAGCGTAGTCTCGACCCGCGCGGTCTTGGAAGGTGGAAGGCTGCCGTGACCGTGGACGCTGCCCGGGCTAACCCTGTACTGTTCGCGCGACCGATGAGAGCTCTGCCGCCCGCCCGGCTCGGTTTGTGGGCCTACGCCGGCGTCGGCATCGCGCTCGGTGCCCGCGCGGCGCTGGTGGAGGCTCCGCCGCTCGCGCCGGCAGCCCTGGGTTTTGCGGGCTACATGGCGCTCGGCACGCTGGGGGTGTTTTGGCCCGAGCAGGGCATGTACGGCAGCCTGCTCTGGCGTGGGCCCGCGCGCCCCGAAGTGGCGCTCACCTTCGACGATGGCCCCAGCCCCGACACGACGCCGCGCGTGCTCGAGCTGCTCGCCGCAGCCGACGTGCGCGCGACGTTCTTCGTGGTCGGGCGCAAGGCCGAGCAACACCCCGAGCTATTGCGCGCCATGCTGGCCGCCGGACACGAGCTGGGCCTGCACGGCTACGATCAC
>JBEHXA010000652.1:0-4311 GCA_048498935.1 Myxococcota bacterium | reverse complement strand
TGACTGGACAGAGGGGGATCTCGGCGCGGTGGCTGCCAATCGGCGTTCCAAGGCCGAACTCGGCATTGCCGAAGTAAGGTCGCTGCTGCGGGAGGGGCTCGCTCCTGAAATCGCTCTTCAAACATTCCGCGCGATAACGACGCTTGCCAGCAGGACCGAAGGTGACGCCCGGGTGATTGTTGAGGAGTCGCAGCTTGTGACCGCTCTTGGTGAACGCTGGAGGATGCTGTCCCGAGAACCGACTGAGCTTGCCCACGCGCTCAACTGGGTGGATTCCATGGAGTCGTGGGCAAAGCAAATTGGGCTGAAGGCCCCCGCCGGGGAGCCCTGGTCGACCTGGTGCGACCGCGTTAAGAGCTGGGCGACAGCCACCACCACGGCCGCCGTCGAAGAAAGACTTGCCCGTGGCCTTGCTACCTCCGTCGGAGTGGCTGCGGATCGCGTGCTTGAGAGAGCGAGCGGAGATCCATCCAACGCGTGCGCGCTGCTTTCTCCGGCACTCGCCGCACCAGGAAGGCTTCGTGACTGGATTGGATATCTACGGGCATTGCATGCGACGCAACAATTCCACCGTCTAGTGCCCGTCGTGAAGGCTGTCGAGAGTCTCGACGACAACCTTATCGGCATTGACAAGGGATACGCTTGGCTGGTTCAGCGCGAGCTCACATTGCAGGCGCAACGTCACTATCCGGCTTTGAATTCAGACAAATGGTCGGGAGAGCAACTCGCCAGCACACGCGCACGCTTCGTGGAGCTGGACCGACAGATTCTCAAGACCCAACAAGAGGAGGTCCGGACGAGGCTGCTTGCGCGCCCCGTGCTGTCCGGCAATGGCGTGGGCCCCCGAGGAGACTGGACTGATCTCGCGCTCGTGCGAAATGAGGTCGCAAAGCAAAAACGGCACATCCCGATCCGACAGCTCCTGGCGAGAGCGCACAACGCGGTGCTCGCGCTTACACCTTGCCTAATGATGTCGCCGCTCTCGGTTGCGCAATTTTTACCACGCACCACGGGCATGTTCGATCTACTCATCGTGGATGAAGCATCACAGATGCGTCCCGAGGACGCCGTCTGCGCGCTGGCACGAGCCAAGCAGGCCGTAATAGTTGGTGACGAGAATCAGCTCCCGCCTACTTCGTTTTTCGACAGCAGCAACGATGCTGATGATGACCTCGCAAACGATGATGAGCGTGGGGACCAGCGGCTCGAGTCAATTCTCGATTGGAGCCGCAGCTCCTTCTCGCATGCTCGTGAGCTGCTTTGGCATTACCGTTCGCGGCACGAAAGCCTCATCGCTTTCTCGAACGACCGCTTTTACGATGGGCGCCTCCTCGTCTTCCCGTCATCTTCTGCGCCAGGCATCGATCTCGGAGTTCGTCTCTGTAGCGTCGTGGACGGAGTCTACAATGCTTCGCTCAACGAACGAGAGGCGCGCGCCGTCGTGAGTGAGGTGATGAATTTTATGCGAGCGAACCCCTCGCGGACACTCGGCGTGGTGGCCATGAATCGCCCGCAGGCCGACCTCATCGAAAGGTTGCTCGACGAGGAGATTCGGCGGAGCGGCGACGATAGCTACCGCGAGCGTTGGGGAAACACGCTAACGCCCTTTTTCGTAAAGAATCTAGAGAGCGTCCAGGGGGACGAGAGGGACGTGATGTTCGCTTCGCTGACCTATGGGCCATCCGCGCCGGGAGGAAAAGTCGCTCAGCGCTTCGGACCGGTGCGAGGAGAGGACGGGCACAAGCGCCTCAACGTACTTTTCACGCGAGCCCGAGAGCAAGTCACTGTCTTCTCATCCATGAAACCTAGCGACATAACCGTCGACGGGACGTCACGACTGGGTGTTAAAGTCTTGCGCGACTACATAGAATACGCTGCTGATGGGGGGCGCCTTACGACGAATCGCCCCCGTCGAGAGCGCGCTGGGCACGATTCCCCGTTCGAAGAATCTGTAGCAGCGCTTCTCAAGGCCGAGGGCTTCGATCCTGAGCCTCAGGTGGGTGTCCAAGGCTTCTTCATCGACTTGGGAGTGCGGCATCACAAGTCCCAATCGGGCTTCGTTTGTGGTGTGGAATGCGACGGTGCTGCTTACCACTCAACGCGCTCTGCCCGTGACCGCGACCGCATTCGCC
The DNA here is from genome assembly GCA_048498935.1 of Myxococcota bacterium. Classification (GTDB taxonomy): domain Bacteria; phylum Myxococcota_A; class Polyangia; order Polyangiales; family Polyangiaceae; genus PMG-095. The sequence continues at coordinate 2,179 of JBEHXA010000652.1, read as the reverse complement.
AAGCCGTTCTCGAAGGCTTGGGCTGGAAGATCATCCGGGTTTGGAGCACGGACTGGTTTCACAATCCGGCGCAGGCGCGCGCCAAGGTCATTCGTCAGGTGCACGAAGCCTTAGCGGATGCAATCGCCAAGCGTGTGAGCGACGCATGAAGCTCATCCCCAAATCCGCGCTCCGCGTCGGACAGGCGCTCACCCCCAAAGAGGAAGTCGTGATCGCGGCCGCACGCTCGACGAGCCCCGCGCCGACGACAGCTTCGGCGCTTCGGCTCCCGTAACTTCGTCAACGCAGCAAGGGTGTCCGTCTCCTCCCGCCGTCGATCCGGCGTCTGTGCCGGCGAGTTCGTCAGCACGGCCCGTCGGAAACCGGCGCGAATGCCCGCCGCACGCCGCACGGCCTGTGCGCGTAAGAATCGTTAGGTAAGCCGGTAAGCCGGTAAGCCAACCGGACCCGCGAACAGAAGACCAGAAGACCGCGTTCCGACCGTTCCGACACACCATGGTTGGACGCCTCAGCTGGGAGCGCCCGTCCATACAAAGCCTGTACGGACGGTGGCAGCTGGGAGCGCCCGTCTATACAAAGCCCGTACGGACGGTGGCAGCTGGGAGCGCCCGTCCATACACGCTGTGATTGGACGGTCGCAGCCGGCAGAAAGCGTCCATACACGCTGTGATTGGACCGTGGCTGCAATACGTACCTGAACTACTGCTACAACTGGCCCGACAGCGAGAAGCGCGCGCACGGACTGCCCGTGTACGTCGCGCTTGCGCCGGTCGATATGCGGCTCGGCTACGAGCGACTGGGCGGCCTGGTGCGCGAGAAGATGCAGGCGGAGCCGCGCTCGCGTGCACTGTTCGTATTCGTGGGAAAGCGCGGCCAAACCATGAAAGTGCTTACCTGGGACGGGACGGGTGTGATCGTAATTAACAAGAAGCTCGACGCGGGGAAGTTCGAGCTGCCTCGCGCCACGAGCGATGGCGATCAGCACGTAGTGGTGAGCGATGCGATCTTCGAGGTGATCTACAAGGGCGTGAGCACGCAGCCGAAAGCGAAGCGTCGTCGCACCCATTGAATGCGCTTTCTACTTGAGAGCCCCGATCGCGTTCGTGTACAGAAGAAGCGTGTCGAGCAAGTCACAAGAAGCGAATTCGCCATCTGCGGCAGAGCTCGCCTCGTTATTCTCGGCGCTTCAGGTTGAGCTTGTCGGCCTCAAGTCTCATGTCGCGGAGCGCGACACGCAGATCGCGTCGCTGCAAGAAACGGTGCTTAACCTCACCCACGAAAACGCGCTGCTCAAACGCCGCGTGTACGGCAACAAGACGGAGCGCGCTCACACCAATGAGCTGCAGCTCGCGCTCGGCGATTTGCTCAACGACGAAAAGGCACTCCAAAAGCAGCTCGATGCTGCCGTCGCTGAGGCGCAGGGCCCAGGCGGCGACGATGCCGCACAGCCCCCGGCCCCAGAAAAAGCCAAGCCCAAGCCCAAAGGGCGTCGGGATCTATCCGCCAGCACGCTGCCCCGGTTCTTGCTCGAGATCTGCGACGAGGAGATGGAGAGGAGCTGCAAACGGATCGGCTTCGACGAGAGCTTGCAGCTGATGTATCGGCGCGGGGGCTTCTCCGTCCTGGTCAAACGCACCGCGAAGTACGAGGTCCCCGGCAAAGACGGGCCGACGGTGCTTGGCGTCGAGACGCCGAAGACCTTGTTTCCGCGCGGCTTGCTGCATTCTTCTGTGGTCGCGTTCCTCATCGTTCAAAAGTTCGCGCTCGGTGTGCCGCACCATCGGCTTGAGCAGCACATCAAGGACCAAGAGGTCGAGCTCGATCGCGGTACCATGTGCCGCTACACCGATGAAGCGGGCGGCGCCCTCGGTTCCACTATCGTGCATGCCCTGTGGCAAAACGCGATCAACAATGGTTGCGTGATCTCGACCGACGCGACTTCCGGTCTGGTGCAGCCTGAAAAGAGCAAAAACGGCCTGCGACAGGCCTGTAAGAAGGGCCACTTTTTCACCGCCGTCGTTGACTGTGAATCGGTGCTCTTCGCGTACGCCGAGAAGCACACGCAAGACTTCGTGAAGAAGTTGTTCGGCGGCTTTCGAGGCTACCTGCAGAGTGACGCGAGCAACGTTTACGACATCCTCGATCGCGGACCGCCAACGGACTCGGACTCAGACAAAAA
>JBEHXA010000651.1:0-4325 GCA_048498935.1 Myxococcota bacterium | reverse complement strand
CAGCTAGCGACCAGCAGGACGAGGCGCTCGAGCCAGGCGTGGTTTCCATGTCGAAGCAAGCACTGCGCGCATCGGGAAGCGAGAACGTCGGCAGTGTGGCGCAGGCGCTCACTGAGGGCGACGGCCAGTGGTGGAGGGACAATGCCTGCTTCCGCAACGGGGACTTCAATGCGTGCATCCCGAACTGGACGGGTGGCGATGCTTTTGCTCAGGCCGACACGAGGACCTCGTTCCTCTCGGTCGCGCCATACCGTGCCCCCAGCCCCGTCCGCATCAACCTCAAGTACAATAATGTCCTGCGCTTCGTCGATGCTGCGTTTCAGGGCGAGTGGCGCAACTATCAATGGTTCAGCGCTACCAACGGCTGCACCGTTCCGGAATGCCTGAAACAACACGTCGTGGCCCGCCACCGTTGGGACATCACCGAGAGCGCGGGCAAAGGGTTCCACATGACCTTCGCGGCCAAGTGGAACTGCAGCGCCTTCACCTGCCAAACCTGGCCGCGCTAACCGACAGCGCCGACTCTAGCAGGCAGGCCGTCAGCGAAGCGCGCCCGGATTCCATCGTCATCCGGGCGCGCCGGGTGCAGCAGCTCCGTCAGCCGACGCGGGATGATTTGCTTCTGAGGGTCAGAGCCGAGCTTAGGTGTTGGGCCGGAGAGCCATTTGGGCGATATTGCTAACCGTGAAGTCGACGGTCGGGGCTGGATTGGCGCTGGGCTTCATCGCCTCAGTGGCGGCGTGCTCGGGCGATGAAGGTCGGCCGGAGCGAGACTTGGGGTTGGATCCTGCGCCCGAGCAGTTCCAAACCTTGGCTCGGAGCCTGAAGGCTGCTTGCGAGCCGGGGTACGAGGGTGATCCGCAAGCACCTGCGTTCGATCCCAACCAAGCTGGACCGCATGGCTTGGTGTTCATTGCCGCAGACGGCTCCGCGCATGCGCTGAACAACGCGATCCCGAAGAGCTGGCGCCGGGAGTCGCTCTCCGAAATAGAGCTGGTGGCGTGCGTCTCGGACGTGCAGTCACGAACCATCGAAGAGTGTGAGTACTTGGGAACCCCGCGCACCGTCGATCGCGTGGAAAGGTTCGTGAACATCCGCCTCATCGACGTGCGCACGGCGACCGTCGCGGAGAGCGTTTCGCTGAGCGCGGCTACCCAGTCCCTGCTTGTCCAGACTACGCGTCGTACACGGAAAAGACACCCGATGTCGTAGGACCACTACCTTCCGCCGCCAGAGTTCGTGAAGAGCTGGTCGACCGCTACGTGCCGGTGCCCCAGTGCGGTGGGTCGCGACCTTTTGCGTCGTGCTTGCGGTGTTGGTTGGACGAGGACGAGGCCGGGTCATCGGGTTGTGGCCACTCCTTCGATCCCCGGCGACGCAGTCTGCGGGTGCGGCCGGGAGACACGGCAACACTGACCTGGGAATGGGGCGAAACCAAGCTCTCTCCGCTCTACACCAACGCGTTCGGCATCGACTGGTCGCAATCGCCCGACGCCGCGCTGCTGGACACCCTCGAAGGTGAAGTCACGATCTTCACCGCGCCGCGAGCCGGGATGTACGAGGTGGTGGCTCGCGCGGTGTTGCCCCCGACGCCTGAGGGTCAGGCATTCGACACCGTGCTCTATACGATTGAAGCGGTAGACCGAGCCACCGTGACGCTCGACGTGGGTGAAGAGCCACTGATTCGCATGGGCACGCCCGCCATGAGGAAGTTCCGCGCGCTGGTCAACGGGACCTCGACCGGCGATTCCCGAGAAGTCTTTCGCTTCTCGTGGGCAGAGGTTCCCGCCGGCAATGAGGCGCCGGTTCCCGCCGTCTTCGAGTCGCAAGAGGGCTACTGGTGGTGGTTTCAGCCCGACTTGCGGGGCGAGTATCGAGCGCAGCTCGAGTACAGCGACGGCCTCGATTTCACGGAACCGGTCGTGTCGGCGCCCATCACCGCGATCGATGGACCGATCGTATCGGTGGAGCCCCCCGAGTGGGTGGGCGTAGTGGGTGAAGCCATCGACTTCCGCGCTGCCCTCACCTACACCGTACAAGGACCGGTCTCGAGCGCGCTCTTGACTCTCGCCGAGCAACCCGAAGGCTCCATGGCTTACTTCGAGGGTCAATCGTACCAAGCCACGCTCCTTCCCGACATGGTCGGGACCTACGTGATCGAGGTAGTCGGGGTAGACGCCGGCGGCGAGGGCGAGCCCGTAAAAGTCACCGTCACCATACGTTGAAGCTCGAGTGACAGAGCAGCCGGCTGTTGACAAGGTTCGCCGAGCAACTACAGTTGTAGTTGCTCGGCGCGAACAGGAGTGCCCATGGCAAAGAACGTATTCGAGTGCAGGTTTCTCTCGATGGTGCCCACTCTCGGGGCGGTGGCGTTCTTGCTGAGCGCTTGCGGCACGCGTGCGACGTCCGCGGTCGCAGATGCTTCGCGCCCGGCGAACGCCACGCAGGACGGCAAAGGTCCGTCGACACCAGGCAATGACGCTGCGGCGCAGGCTCCGAAAACCACGATCAACCAACTGGCGTCGCCTACAGCTCAGGCGCGTTCGAGGTCGCCAGCGCCCACGGCAGGGTCGAGCAGCAACGGCATCTCCCGCACACTGCTCGACCAATGGGATCTGCGTGATCTGCCCGGATGGGAAACACGCTTATTCCTGATCGAGTACGCGCCGGGCGTGTCGGCGCCGCTGCACCACCACCCGGTGGCAGGCGTCGGCTACGTGCTCAGCGGCAGCTTCGAATCGACGTTCGAGGGGGGCACGGCGATCCAAGTGCACGAAGGGCAGAGCTTTCGTGACCTGCCAGACGTGCCCCATTTGATGTTCAAAAATGCGGACTCTGCGGCCTGGGGCTTGGCGATGGGTTGGGCGCTCGCGGCGCGTCCATCGTCGGCCAGGCCGGACCCGCGAGCAGAGCCGGAAGGGACGCCGGTCGCGCGCGTGACCTTGAGCCAGCGTCCGCCGCGGTAGCAGCAGCGGCAACACCCCGCGCCCAGCCTTGGGCTTGCTCGCTTGGCACGCGAGCGCGGGGCCATGACCGGGTACACCTGATAGGCGGTGAGAACGGGTGGCCAAGCAGGCCGGAAAGTGTATTGTGATCAAGCGATTACGCGGACGGTCTCGGGCCGCCGTCGGGCGATAACAGGTGGCATTATGTTGCATAATGCTTATACTTCCTGCTGGAGAGAGCATGGCCAGTCCCAGTACCGCCCCCATCAAGCATCCGGCGCTAGCCGCGCTCGACGCGGCGCCGCTAGACGACGAACCCGCGTCGCCTCTCGAAGAGCTGGAAGTGGCGCTTGCGCGCGAAGAGGCGCGTCAGGGTGAAACCGTTGCCCACGTCGAAGTGCGCCGCCGCTGGCTCGACCGGGCGTGAGCCTTCCAGTCCGTTGGGCATCGAGGGCCGCCAAGGAGCGCGATGACCTCACCAAGGAAATGCGGGAGCGTGTTCTTGCGGCAATTGAACGGTTCGCGTCCACGGGGCAAGGGGACGTTAAGCGGCTCCAGAATGTAAGACCGCCGGAGTTTCGGCTGCGCGTTGGGGACTGGCGCGTGCGTTTCGGCGCCGACGCTTCCGGCATCTTGATCCTTCGCGTCGCGCATCGCCGCGAGGTCTACTAGCCCCGGACCTTGATACGTGACGGCATCGATACGCCGGCCACCGAGATAATACCGCAAGCCAGTGGCGCGGCCGCGATGGGGACTGCGCTGTTACTTGGGTGTTTAGGTTCGAACTGTAACGGCGCGTGGGCTCGGAGGCGCCCTCCGCTGTAACGATGCTAGGACCCCATATACCCCTGTCACGGATAAAGGCCTTGATACTGACGCGGGGGCGGTTGGGCGCGGGCAGCGCGTGTATGGACGCGGAGGCCATGGTGAACGCGGAACGCAATCGCTCTACCTTGCCGCTCATTGCTTTTGCTTGGGTGGTACGCTGGCGTACGCCCCTCTAAGGGGGGCGTACCGCCGTACCGGCCGGTACACCAGGTGGTACATTTGCCGTCGCGTACCACCCACCGTCCAGCCTAGAAAGGCTGCAAAAGCGGTACGCGACCCCTCGCGGCACCTCACGTCCGGAGCGGTACGTCAGCCTAAAAAGGCTGCCAACGTGGTACGCGGCACCTCACCCCAAGGCGGAGCATTTCGCGATCTGCCCGCAAAGCGGGTGCGCGGCACCTCACCTCCGGGGCGGTACAAAAGGCGGTACACGTACCGCCCCGCGCGTACCGCCTTTGTACCGCCCTTCGGAGGCGCGGCTGCGTCCAGCAACCCCGCATCCAGCAGGGCCTTTCGCAGCTCCGGGCCCTCGGGCGCCAGCTCGTAGCGCTC
>JBEHXA010000650.1:0-4329 GCA_048498935.1 Myxococcota bacterium | reverse complement strand
GTGTGCTCGCCATCAAGCAGACGCTGTATCGCACGGGCGGCGAGTCGCCGCTGGTACGCGCGCTACAGCGCGCGGCAGAGCTGGGCAAGCAAGTGACCGCGCTGGTCGAGCTGAAGGCGCGCTTCGACGAGGAGAGCAATATCTCGTGGGCGCGCGCGCTCGAGCGCTCGGGCGTGAACGTGATGTATGGCCTGCTCGGCTTCAAGACGCACGCCAAGGTGCTGATGGTGGTGCGGCGCGAACGCGGTGGTCTGCGCCGCTACGTGCACCTGGCTACCGGCAACTACAACCAGCAGACGGCGCGGCTGTACGAGGACATCTCGATGTTCACGGCTCGCGAGGACATCGCCGAGGACGCGACCGCGTTCTTCAACATGCTCACCGGCTACAGCGCCCCAGCGCGCTGGAACCGGCTGATTGTCTCCCCGCTCGGGCTGCACGAGGCGGTGCTGGGGCTGATCAATCGCGAAGCCGAGCACGCCAAGGCCGGGCGCCCCGCCGGCATCGTGGCCAAGATGAACTCGCTGGTCGACGCGGACGTGATCGCGGCGCTGTACAGCGCCTCGCAGGCCGGCGTGCAGATCGACCTCTTGGTGCGCGGCATCTGCTGCTTGCGCGCCGGAGTGGAGGGCGTGAGCGAAAACATCCGCGTCCACACCGTGATCGATCGCTTCTTGGAGCACGCGCGCATCATGCACTTCAAGAACGGCGGGGCCGACGAGGTGTTCTGCGCCAGCGCCGACTGGATGCCGCGTAATTTCCGGCGCCGCGTGGAGGTGATGTTTCCGATCCTCGACGACGGGCTGAAGCAGCGCATGATCGACGAAATCCTGGGCACGATGATGCGCGACACCTGCAAGGGCTGGCTGCTTCAGCCGAACGGCGAGTACCAGCGCCTCGCCGAGGAGGGTGGGCTGCGCAGTCAGCAGCGCTTCATGGAGCTGGCGCGCGAGCGAGCGCGCGAGCAGGAGCCAATCCGCGGGCTGGCCGCGAAGCCGCTCACATTGCCGCCGCCGCCCATCGAGCGGCTGCGCCGACACTCCGAGAAGAAGCGCAAGAAGCGCCGCCGCGACGAGTGACAGCGGCGCCTCGAGCCTGCGCGTCAGCTACTGCGCGTCGTGCGCGCTGGCGGTGGTAAAGAGCTTGGTGAGGCGCTTGGCGAAAGCGGTCGGGTCTTCGATCGGGCTGCCTTCGGCCAGCAGGGCTTGGTCGTAGACGAGCTGCATCCACTCCTGCACCTTCTCGGAGCCGGGCGAGCCTTCTTCGAGGCGCTGCAGGTTCTTGAGCAGCGGGTGCTCCAGGTTGACCTCCAGGATGCGCGGCGCCTTCGGCACCTTCTGCCCCTGCGCGCGCAGCATGCGCTCGATTTGAGGCGGCAAACCGCCTTCAGGCACGATCAAGCACGCCGGAGAGTCGAGCAAGCGCTGCGAAGCCTTGACGCTCGAGACCTGCTCCTTGAGCACGTTACCGAAACGCTCGAGCAGCGCCGTTTGCTGCTTGCTCTCGGCCTCGTCCGGCTTCTGGGTCTCCGCATCGTCGAGCTTGAGGTCGGGAGACGTCACCGAGACGACCGGCTTGCCTGCGAACTCGGTCAACGCCGAAACCGCGAACGGGTCGACGGCGTCGGTCATGAGCAGCACGTCATAGCCCTTTTGCCGCAGGCGCTCGAGGTGCGGGCTTTGAGTCGCGACCACCTTGGAGGGCGCGGTCACGTAGTAGATGGCGGGCTGCCCGGCGGGCGCGGCCTCCAGGTACTGATCGAGGCTGATCAGCTTGCCGGTGCTGGCGCTCTCGTAGCGGAGCAGCTTTTGCAGCTTTTCGCCGAGCTCGGGCTCGTAGTGCAGGCCCTCTTTCACCACGGCGCCGAAGTTGCCCCAGAACTTCTCGTACTCTTCGGGCTTATCCTTCGCGATTTCGCCGAGCAGGTCGAGCACCTGGTTTTGCACCTGCTTGCGGATCACCCGCACCAGCTTCGAGTCTTGCAGCACCTCGCGCGAGACGTTGAGCGGCAGATCTTCGGAGTCGACCACGCCGCGCACGAAGCGCAGCCACTTGGGCAAGAGCTCCTCGCAGCTCTCCATCACGAGCACGCGCCGCACGTGCAGGCGCACACCGTGCTTGGCGTCCGGCTCGAACAAGTCGAACGGCGCGCGGCTCGGTACGTAGATCAGGCCGGTGAAGAGCTGCGTGCCTTCGATCCGGAAATGGCGATGGCCGAGCGGCGGCTGAAAGTCGTGCGTCAGGTGCTTGTAAAGCTCGTCGTATTGCTCGGCCGTGACGTCCTTGGGCGAACGCTGCCACAGAGCGGTGCCGCGATTGATGGCCTCGAATTCGCCCGAGCTATCGGGCTTGGCGAGCTCGATCGGGTACGACAGATAGTCGGAGTAGCGCTCGACCAGCTGTCGCAAGCGGTACGGATCCAGGTACTCCTTCGCGTCGGCCTTCAGGTGCAGCACGATGCTGGTGCCGACCTCGTCTCGCTGTGCCTGGTCGATACTGAAGCCGCCTTCACCGGTCGATTCCCAGCGATGCGCCTCGGTCGAGCCCGCTGCACGGCTCACGACCTCGACGCGCTCGGCGACCAAGAAGGAGCTGTAAAAGCCGACACCGAACTGCCCGATCAGCTGCGGCAGATCCTTCGCGTCGGGGCTCTTGCCTTCGAGCTTCTTCAAGAACTCGCGCGAGCCCGACCAGGCGATGGTGCCGAGGCTCTGCTTGAGATCCTCCTCACTCATGCCGATGCCGTTGTCCGAGAGCGTGAGCGTGCCCTTTTCCTTATCGGGGACGAGCCGCACCCGGAGCGCCTCACCTGCCGGAAGCAGCTCGGGCGCTTGCAGCGCGGCGAAGCGGCGCTTGTCGAGGGCGTCCGATGCGTTCGAGATCAGCTCGCGCAGGAAGATCTCCTGGTTGCTGTAGAGCGAATGGATGACCAGACGCAGGACCTGGCTGACCTCGGCTTGAAAAGAATGGCTGACGGCGCTCATGACAGAATTCCTCGGCGCGTAGGTTTTACACGCTGGGCGGAGAGTCAAGGGGCAGCGATTGTGTGAGGGGCCGTAGGGGCTGCCGGGGGTCCGGCGTCGGTAGGGTAACGAGGCCGCTTTCGGCCCCGAAGGAACCACGACCCATGAACGCAACGAAACGAATCTCCATCGCATTTCTGTTCGCCACGGCCGCTTTCGGCACTTCGGCCTGGGCGCTGGCCGACACCTCGGACGCCAGGCCGCAGTGTGGCGGCGAGCACGGCGGTAAGGAAAAGGGCGCCCGCTTCAAGGCCGCCGACAAGAACGGCGACGGCTTTCTGACTCAGGCAGAGGTCGGTGATCAGCGCTGGGCGCGCATCAAGGTGGCCGACGCCAACAACGACGCCAAAGTGAGCCAGGCCGAGCTGAAGCAGGCCCGCACCGACGGCAAGCTACCGCGCCACCACGGCAAGCCGAAGGCGTGAAGCGCCGGGCTGGCGCGCGGACTCGGCTAGTCGCTCGACGGAATGAGATCGACGGGATTCGACGGGGCGCCGCTGTGAAGCGCCCCGTCGCCTACCCAAAACAGGTAGCGATTGGCGCAGCTGCCGTCGAGCAGCGCGTCGACGCGGAGCGTTGCTCCCGGTTTCGTGCCGAGCGTGAACCCGTCCAAATCGCCCTCGGTGCTGGCTAGCAGCTGAACGCTGGTGCCGTCCGTGGTGAGTGCGTCGTCCTGCTCGATATCGATGGGGCTGAGCGACGTGATGCCGGCGCCGTCGACGGGCGTGACGATGATGTCCCAGACGCAGGGAGTGCCGTCGGTGAGGTTCACGTCGCAGCTAGTGGTGACGCGATAAGTGCCATCGGCTTGGTACTCGATGAAGGCGCCGGCGCCGATGCCGGGCTCGACTTCGAGCTCCTGGTCGACGTCGATGTTGGAGTGCTCGAGCTCTCCGCAGGCGACGTCGTTGGGGCCGGTTTCGGGATCGTAATCGGGGCCGTAGCCAGCGCCACCCACGACGTCGTCGCTCGAATTGTCGCCGTCGCTGCCGTAGCCACAGCCCGCGATTAGTAGCGCGATGGCCGTGACGGTCCCCGCCCCGGCAAGCCAGTGTCGAAAACGTGAGGCGACCCGAGGAATCATCGACGAGGCCTTGCTAGCACGTCACCGACGGGGGCGCGGGGTGGCTGGCATGCGCGTGAAGTCGCGCATCGGCATCGGCATCGGACGGATGCGCTCTGGAGCGGGAGCGACCGCGCGGGAAGGATCCAGCGCGCCGTTGCGGCGCACGTCGACCGAAGAGCGCGGCATGGTGTTACTTCGAGCACGGGCGACGTCGGGAGTGACCTGGTGGCGCGTGACGTC
>JBEHXA010000649.1:0-4332 GCA_048498935.1 Myxococcota bacterium | reverse complement strand
CGCCTCTTCACGGAACGAATGTGGGTGAGCTCCGGCGAGTCCTCGTTCGAGGAAGGCAAGGAGCAGGACGTCCCCGTCATCAGCCTTTGCTTCGACTACGAGGGGGTGCGGGTTAGGGCCGCCGACCGACGTGAGCGCTTCTTCGTCGCCCGGCCCGCCGGCATGGCCATGGTCGGCCGTGATCGAGGCGGTGAAGCGCGAGCTCAGTGTCTGCTTGAGGGGTTCGGCGCCATCGAGCTCGGGCAGTTCGAAGACGTAGCCGCCGACCTCGACTCGGACGCCGACTACATCGTCCAACTCGAAGGCAACGTCCACACGTACTGCTCGTTCTCGGCGTACGCGCTGCCGCAGCTCCGCGCGCTCGGTTGGCAGATCGAGGTCGACCCCGCGTATCCCTATCAGGTCGTCGAGACCGACGCGCCCTGGTACGCAGCGGTCGAGCCCGACGAGCAGCGCACCGACTGGTTCGCGCTCGAGCTGGGCATTCAAGTCGATGGCAAACGCGTCAACATGCTGCCCGCCATGCTGGAGCTGCTCGACGGCTGCGCCGACGGCGAGACGCTCGAAGCGCTGCTCAAACAACCATCGCGCTTCCGCGTCGTACCGGTAGGCCGCAACAAGTACCTGCCGGTCCCGCCCGATCGTCTCAAAGCCCTGATGCAGGTGCTGCTCGAGATGTACCGGGGAGAAAAGCTCGAGCACGGCGCGCTGTGCTTCCCGCGCTCACGCGGCAGCAGCGTGGCCAAGCTCGACGAAGCGATCGGCAGCAGCGGGAGGCTGCTCTGGTCCGGCATCACCAGCGTGGTCGAAAAGGCCCGCCAGCTGCATCAAACGCCCCGGCCGACGCCCTTGCCGATCGGCCTCCAGGCAACGCTCCGCCCCTATCAGGAAGCAGGCGTGCAGTGGCTCGGTCAGCTAATTCAGCACGAGGCCGGCGGCGTGCTCGCCGACGACATGGGCCTCGGCAAGACGCTGCAGACCATCGCTCACCTGGTGCGCGAAAAAGAGTCGGGCCGTCAGGATCGCCCGAACCTGGTCGTGATGCCGACCAGCTTGATCGGTAACTGGCAGCGCGAGCTCGCCAAGTTCGCGCCGGCGCTCAAGGTCTGCGTGCTGCACGGCCCCAAGCGTGAAGCGCGCCGCGGCGAGGTCGCTGGCGCCGACGTCGTGCTCACCACGTACCCGCTGCTGGTGCGGGACATCGAGTCGTTCGAGAACCAGCCGTTTTACTTGGTGGTGCTCGACGAGGCGCAAGCCATCAAGAACCCGCGCAGCCTCGCAGCTCGCACGGTGCGGCAACTACCAGCGCGTCATCGGATGTGCCTGAGCGGCACCCCGGTGGAGAACAACCTCGAAGAGCTGTGGTCGCTGTTCGATTTCTTGATGCCGGGCTTTCTGGGCGAAGCCGAGCGCTTTCGCTCGCATTTTCGCATCCCGATCGAGCGCAGCGGCAACCAACAGCGGCTCGAGGCGCTGCGCGACGCAGTTTCGCCCTTCATTTTGCGGCGCATGAAAGAGAGCGTCGCCAAGGACCTGCCGCCCAAGACCGAGATCGTGCGACCGGTGGAGCTCGGCGACGATCAGCGAGAGCTGTACGAGAGCATCCGCGTCGCCGCGCACGGCGACGTGCGGCGCGCCATCCGGCAAAAGGGCGTAACGGCTTCGACCATCGCCATCCTGGACGCGCTGATGAAGCTGCGACAGGTGTGCTGCGATCCGCGCCTGGTAACCGTCCCGTCAGCGCGCAAGGTGAAGAACTCGGCCAAGTGCGAGCTGTTCTTCGAGCTGGTCACGCAGCAGCTCGCGCAAGGCCGGCGCGTGCTCGTATTCTCTCAGTTCACGCGCATGCTGGATTTGCTGGCTGAAGGCCTCACCGAGCGCAAAATTCCGTACGTGGAGCTGACGGGTGCCACCCAAGATCGCCAGAAGGCGGTCGATCGCTTCGAGGGACGTGAGGTCGACGTCTTCTTGATCAGCTTGAAGGCGGGCGGCACCGGCCTGAACCTGACCAGCGCCGATACGGTCATCCACTACGACCCGTGGTGGAACGGCGCGTCGCAAGCGCAAGCCACCGATCGCGCCTACCGCATCGGTCAAAAGCGTCCGGTGTTCGTGTACAACCTGATCGTGGCCGGCAGCGTGGAAGAGCGCATGCTGCGGCTGCAGCAGCGCAAATCCCAGCTCGCCCAATCGCTGCTCGGCCTGGCCGACGCTCCGACCGCGCTCTCCGAGTGCGACCTCGACGACCTGTTCGCCCCCCTCGCCGACTAGCTGCTGCCCAACCGCAGCTCGATTGCAGAATCTAACGTGGCGGTCCCGGGTCACGTTGGACGCAGGCCTGGCTCGAACCCCCAATTCTCGCCTCGCGGACCTCCCCGCCTCCCCACCTCCCTGTGAAATCAGGCGGACTCGAGGCTCCGCCCAGCGCCGCTACGGTTTGAGGTTTTTGGGCTCGATGAAGTCGCTGGGCGCAAGCACGAGGCGCTCGACGCGTTCGTTGCGCTCGAGGGCGTCGACGATTTCGGGCAAGTCGGCCTCGGTGACGCGGCCGTAAAAATAGTCGTCGGGCTCTACGGCGATGGTGGGGCCGACCCAGCACGTATCCAGGCAGCTCGAGGTGCACGCGCGCACCTCCGTTTCGGCTAGGCCGCGCTTCTTGAGCAGGTCTTTCAGGGAGGCGTGGAGCTCGACCGCCCCGCGCGCAGCGCACGAGCCCTTGGGCGTGCCGTCGGGCCGTCGATTCACGCAGACGAACAGGTAGCGCTTGCGTTGAGCCATACTGGGATGCGCCCAACGTAGTGCCGAGCGCGGCGAGCCACAACCTACGGCTCGGGTGGCGCCGCGGCGAGCGGCTCGGGCAGCTTGAAAATCACCAGCCGCCGCATCGGGTAGGCGAACAGCACGAACACCAGGCCGGTACCCATGAAGCTGACCAGCTCGGGCGGTAGAGAAGCGAAGCGCACTACCAGCAGCCGAAATACCCCCCAATTCAAGCCCAACGTGACCGCCTCGGCGACCAGAAAGAGCTTCACCTGGCGTGGCAAGCTGCCCGACTGTGCCCGAAACGTATAGCTGCGATTGCCCAGGAACTGCACGCACGCGCCCGCGATGAGCGCCGGCAAGCGCGCCGTGGTCGGCGCGAGGTCGATGGCGCGAACACACGTCGTGAACACCGAGAAGTCGGTGAGCGTTGCCCCGCTGCCGACCACCAGCGCGCGCCCGAAGCGCAGCGCTCGGGTCAGCAGACGCTCAGGCGGCACGCACTGAATCTTCCACGATGGTGAGCAGCTCGTCCAGCTCGGCTTCGGGGATATTCAGCGACGGTGCGATGTAGATCGTGTTACCGAGCGGTCGCAAATAGGCGCCGCGGCGCAGCGCCTCCTGATACACCCGCTTACCACGCGGCTCGAGGTAGTCGCGGGAACCGCCCAGGTCGAGCGCCCCGATCATCCCCAAGCAGCGCGTTTCGGTCACGTCCGGCAGCGCTCGAAACCCCTCGAAGGCCCGAGCGATGCGCTGGGCGCGCAGGGACGCGCCCGCCAGGACCTGCTCGTCGCGGTAGACGCGTAGGACTTCACGCGCCACGGCCGCCCCCAGCGGGTGCCCACAAAACGTGTGCCCGTAATAGAAAGCGCGCGCCGGGTCGCCCAAAAACCCCTCAAAAATCCGGGTCGTGGCCAGCGTCGCGGCCATCGGCAACATGCCTGCGGTGAAGCCTTTGGCGGTGCACAACAGATCCGGCTCGACGCCGGCGTGCTCGCTCGCCCAGAACGGCCCCGTGCGGCCGTAACCGGTGAACACCTCGTCGCAGATCAAGAACACGTCGAGCTCTCGCGTGACCTGCCGCAGCGCGCGCAAGAACTCGGGCGAGTAGAAGCGCATGCCCGCCGCTCCTTGCACGATCGGCTCCACGATCACCGCCGCGAGCTCATCCTGGTGGCGACGCAGCAAGGCCTCGAGTACCTCGAAGGCCTGCTGGTAGCCGCTCGCGCCGGGCGGCACGCGCAAGCAATCCAGCAGCACGCCACCGAACGGCCGCTTGAATACATCGATGCCCGAAACCGACGCCGAGCCCATCGTCTCGCCGTGGAAGGCTCCGTCGAGCGCCAAAAAGCGCGTACGCCCGGGGCGGCCACTTTGGGCCCAGTACTGCAAGGCGAGCTTGAGCGCGACCTCGACGGCGGTGGAGCCGTCGTCGCTGAAAAAGGCCTTGGTGAAGCCGCGCGGAGCGACCTCGCACAGCTCGCGCGCGAGCTCGGCACCCGGCTCGTGCGTGATGCCGCCGAACGCCACGTGGCACATCTGCTCGGATTGCGCGCGGAGCGCCTGCAG
>JBEHXA010000648.1:0-4334 GCA_048498935.1 Myxococcota bacterium | reverse complement strand
TCTGATGAGCGACGAGCTGCTGGTCGATCGGCTGCTTGCTGGCGAGACGAAGCAATACGAGGTGCTGATGCGGCGCACCTGCGCGCGCCTTTATCGACTCGCTCGCGGCATTCTGGGTGAACCGGCGTTGGCCGCTACCGTCGTCAGACAGTCGTTCGTTCACGCTCACGAAAGCCTCGCGAGCTTCGACCGCAGCCTGCGTTTTTCCGACTGGGTCGCGCGCATCACGATTCACAGCGCGCTCGCCCGTTTGAAGCGCACTGCGCCCAGCAAGCGCGCCAGCATGCGCGTCAGGAGTCAGGAGCTCGTCCGAATTCTCGAGAATGCGGTCGACGACCTGCCCGAGCCGCTTCGGATCGCTTTCACGCTGTGCGTCCTGGATCAGATTTCGCCAGAAGACGCCGGTCACGCGCTCGGGCAGTCGCCTGACGTCATCCGCCAACAGGTGTTTCGGGCTCGATTGCGTGCTCGGCGTCAGGCCGGCACGCGCTTCGATGACGCGGAGGCGCTCGCGTTCAACTTCGATCTGGGCAGCGCCAACGACGTCGTGGTCGCCGTGCTCGCTCGCCTCGGCATTCCCGCGCCCTGAGCGTCAGCGATAGCGGGTGTGGCTCCCGAGCCCATCGCGCCAGCGCGAAGCGGCGGCAGCGAGTGGCGGTGCGCTACTCCCGCGGTCATGGACGGCGGCCACGGCAGCGAGCAGCACCGCGTCGCGCAAAGCGTCGGCTTCGTTCGGCGACGGCGGCAGCAGCTCCGCGAGGTGACTCTCCACGAAACTCGTGTCGTATTGACCCGCTACTACTGCCGGAGCCGCCAGCAACCGCGTCAGAAATTCGAGGTTCGTCGGCACGCCCAGCACCGAATATTCGCGGAGCGCGCGATCGAGTCGCGCCAGCGCTTCGCTGCGGGTCGGTGCCCACACGCTGAGCTTGGACAGCATGGGATCGAACTCGGGGCTCACGATCGATCCGGCTGCAATGCCACTATCGTCGCGCACGAAGGGGCCCGACGGAGCCGTCACGTGCGCCACTCGACCGGGTGCCGGCAAGAAGCCATGCGCAGGGTCCTCGGCGTAGACGCGAGCTTCGATGGCGACGCCGCGGCGCTCCACGCCGCTGAACGAGAGCGGCTGGCCATCGGCGATGCGCACCATCTCGCGCACCAAGTCCACGCCAGTCGTCAGCTCGGTGATCGGATGCTCTACTTGGAGCCGGGTGTTGGTCTCCAGGAAATAGAAGCTACTGTCGCCGCCGAGCAGAAACTCGAACGTGCCGGCCGAGTGGTAGCCGATGGCGCGCGCGCCGCTGAGCGCGACCTGGCACATGGCCTCGCGAGTGGCGTCGTCGAGCACCGGGCACGGCGTCTCTTCCAAGATCTTTTGGTGCCGTCGCTGGAGCGAGCAGTCCCGCTCGAACAGGTGCATTAGGTTGCCGTTGCGGTCCCCCAATACCTGGATTTCGACGTGTCGCGCCGACGTGATGGCCTTCTCGATGTACACGTTGCCGTCGCCGAAGGACTTTTCGGCTTCACTGCGGGCACGCTCCAGAGCCGCTCCGAGCTCGGATTCATGATCGACGCGCCGTAGGCCCTTGCCGCCGCCACCCGCTGACGCCTTGAGCAGCACCGGATAGCCGACGCTCGCCGCGGTCGCCTTGGCTTGCTCCAGATTGTCGGCGGGGCCACCCGGCACGATCGGAACTCCAGCGTCCTGCATGTGCTTGCGAGCTCGCACCTTGTCACCCATCGCGCGGATGGCCGACGCAGGCGGACCGACGAAGACGATGCCGGCTCGCTCACACGCTTCGACCAGTTCGACACTCTCCGACAGGAAGCCGTAGCCGGGGTGAACACCCCAGGCGCCGACCTGGCGAGCCGCGTCCACTACCCGCTCGGCGTCGAGGTAAGCGCTGCGACCCTCACCGAGTAACACTGCCTCGTCGGTGTGGCGGGTGTGCACGGCGTCGCGATCCGCGTCCGTGTACACAGCCACGGAAGGGAGGGACATGTCACGCAACGCGCGGGCAATCCGGACTGCAATCTCTCCGCGGTTGGCGATTAGCACCTTACCGGCCATGACCCGGCATCATGCCCGAGGGGTTTGGGCGCGGATCGGAAGCTGAAAATGCTCAATAAAAGTACATGGTTACGGCTCCGTCCGGAGCTTGGTTCGAGCCTGGGGGGCGATCGCCGGCAAACTGGGGCGGTCAGGCTGGTATAGAGGCCTGCCCCGCGCGCCGCGCGGGGCTTGGGTCAGAGCAAATGGAGTCCGACGACGTCATCAGCGTAGGCGAGCTCGATCGACGCTTGCGTCGCGCCGTCGAAGGCGCGTCCGAGGACTTGTGGATCGAAGGCGAGGTAGCGTCGCTCAAACGGGCGCCGAGCGGTCACGTCTACTTCGTGCTGAAGGACGAGCGCGAGGACGCCGTGATCGACTGCGTGATGTACCGCTTCGACGCGCAGCGCGCGCGGCGAGTCCTGAACGAAGGCGCTCGCTTGCAGCTCAAAGGCCGGGCCACGGTGTGGGCGCCGCGTGGTCGCCTGCAACTCGTGGCCACCTTGGCTCGCCTCGCCGGTCGCGGTGAGCTGCTCGTCGCGCTCGAACAGCTGAAGCTACGCCTCGCCGCCGAAGGCTTGTTCGAGCCGGCTCGCAAGCGGCCGCTGCCGGCCTCTCCGCGCGTGGTGGGGATCGTGACCAGCGGCGCCGGCGCTGCCTTCCACGACATTCGCAGCGTCGCGTTTCGACGAGGCGGTCTCAAGCTCGTGCTCTCTCCGGCGCTCGTCCAGGGCGAGCAGGCGGCTCCGAGCATCGTCTATGCCCTCGATTTGCTGGAGCGATATCCGGGGTTGGACGCCTTGATCGTCGGGCGCGGCGGGGGCTCGGGCGAAGACTTGATGGCGTTCAACGACGAGCGCGTCGTGCGGCGCATCGCGCGTTGCAGCGTGCCCGTCGTGAGCGCCGTCGGTCACGAGGTCGATATCACGCTCACTGATCTGGTCGCCGATGTGCGCGCGGCCACGCCGTCGCAAGCAGCCGAGCTGCTCGTGCCCGATCGCGCAGCCCAGGCCGAGCTGCTGACGCGAGCGCGACGGCACCTGCTCCGCGCTCAGCTGTCGCTGTTGTCGTCGGCTCGGGCGCGCCTTTCGCGTGCGAGCGCGCGCGTCAGCGATCCGCGCTTCGTGATCGCGGCACGCGAACAGGAGCTGGGCGAGCTGGGCGAGCGCGCGACGCGGTCGCTGCGCGCGCGTCTGGTTCAGAACCGACGCGCGCAGCACGACTTGCAGCAGCGGCTCGCTCATCGCCACCCCGAGCGCGTGCTGGCCCGAGCGCGCGGTGAGCTCCGGTTGCTCACCAATCGGCTGGCGGCAGCCGCTCGGCTGGCGCTCGGGCTTCGCCGCAAGGCCTTTGCGGAGCGCGCCGCGGAGCTCGATGCGCTCTCGCCGCTTTCGGTGTTGGGGCGCGGCTACGCGATCGCGACGCGCGAAGGCATTGCGGTGCTGTCGAGCCAGGAGCTGGCGCCCGGGGACTTGGTGTCGGTGCGAGTAGCGCACGGATCATTCAGAGCGCGGGTGACGCAGATCGAAGCCGCTGAGTCGGAGACCGAGGCGGGGCCGCAGAGTGAGGTCCGCTCTTGAAGTTTGCCTTGCTCGGGCACCCCGTGGCCCATTCGCTGTCGCCGGTGATTCATGAGGCTGCGTACCGCGAACTCGGCGTCGAGCACAGCTACGGGCTGATTGACGCCGCCACGGAGGCCGACGTGGCGCGCGCGCTCGCGACGCTCGCTTCGGGTGAGTTTGCCGGGCTCAACGTGACCGTGCCGTGGAAGCGCCAAGCCTTTGCGGGCTGCGCACGACGCAGCCCGCTGGCAGAGCGCTTGGGAGTCGTCAACGTGCTCGCCATGAACGACGGGGAGCTCGTCGGTCACAACACGGATGCTCTCGCGCTCGAGGTAGAGTTCTCAACTGCTCCGCGCGGCGCCGCCCTGGTGCTCGGTAGCGGCGGCGCTGCTCCGGCGGTGGTGGCTGCCTGTGTGGCGGCCGGGTCGAGCCCGGTGTTCGTCACGGCGCGTCGTTTCACCGCGGCCACGCCGCGCGTCGCCTGGCCAGGAGCTCAGGAGCTCGAGCGGCTCGGCGCGCAGCTCATCGAATGGCCCTTGGCGGGGCGAGAGGCCCGTGCGGGCTTCGAGCGCGTACTGGGTGAAGTCGGGCTATTGGTGCAGTCGACGAGCGCCGGCATGCACGGCGCGGAGTCCGTCGAGCCTCTGGCAGAGCTGGTGCCGTGGCAGAGCTTGCGGCGAGGAACGCTCGCCTACGACCTGATTTATGCCCCATTGGAG
>JBEHXA010000647.1:0-4349 GCA_048498935.1 Myxococcota bacterium | reverse complement strand
ATCTGCTGTCAGTTAGCTCAAACCTCGGATCGTTTGTCGATCACCTATTTAAGTACCACCATAGATCCGATCACGTAGCTGTAGGCACCACGACGGATTGGGGTGGTCGCTCGATGCGACAGCGCACAAACGAGCGTTCAGGTGCCTTGTGGGAAGACCTTCTGAACCATTTCGGACAGGGACTTCACCGTGTCGGCCTTCATGCCCGTGGCCGGGTGCGGCCAGCTGAAGCTGCGCGACACGACCTGGTTGCAGGAGAACGAGACGAGCAAATCGTTGGTCTGACCCCCAGGCGCACCACCGAAGGACATGCCGAGCTCGGCGTAGAAGACGTTGGGGGCGCAGCGCGCCTGCGTGTTGTCGAAGCTGTCGGCGTCGCCCAGCAGCTTGCCGAGCTCTTCCTTCAGGTCAGCGTCGAGCACCTGGGTCTGCGACAAGATGCGGAAGGTGTGAAAGCGCGGCGTGGTGTCGGTGGCCGGCGCAGGCGCGGCGGCCGTAGCGCCTGGCAGCGCGAGACCCGGAATCTGAAGGCCCGGTGGGATGAGCTGCTGCAGGCCGGCGGCGCCCTGTTGGATCCAGGTCTGGATCTCGGGCGGTACGCCCGGGATCGCCGGGGCGGCCGCGCCCGGCAATGCTGCGACGGGGGCCGGCGGCTCGTAGTTCTGCAACCGGTACGCGGTCAGGTTCGACGTCTTGAGCGTGTCGAACGGAGCTGCGGGCTTCGAAGCACAACCAACGCTGAGGGCGGCAAAACCGAGGCAGAAAGCGAGCGTCTTCGACATGCGCGAATTGTTAGACCCGTTGCCAGCCGATGTACAGCGGGGCCTTTTGTCGCTGCTTCTCGTTGGATAGGGGCCGGGAAAGTTAGCGCCCTTCCAGCTCTCGCACGCGGGCTTCGAGCGCTTCGCGCAGCACACGCTCGCGCTCGGCGTCGGCTTGGGCGCGCTCGGCGTCGGCCTGGGCGCGCTCGGCGTTGGCCTGGGCACGCTCGGCGTCGGCCTGGGCGCGCTCGACATTGGCTCGAATGCCCTCGAGCTGCTCGTCCGCCGTCAGCCACTTGCGGGTTCCTCTGCGGTCGTCCGATATGTGGCAGATGCGGCCCTCGGCGACGAACCACGCGTCGAGCACCAGGCTGTGCACCGGCTCACTGCCGAAATGAGTCCGCTCGAACGCCAGCGTCGCGTCACGACGCCAAAGCTGGAGCGGCACGGGGCCGCCGAGCGAACGTGGACCCTCCAGGAGTGGATCGAAGACGATCAACTCTTCGACGCCCATGGCGGCGTACCGCTCTTGAATCACCCCGTAGTCCTTGTAAGGGTGCGATGAGCTCACGACTTCGATCGCCAGCCGAGGCGGGACACGGCCAGGTTCCCATAGCTTGAGCGACTTCAGATCGTCGAAGTCAGCGGGCGCCGGTTCGATCACGCAAATATCCGGATCGATACCGGTGCGCGGATGCTCCTTCAGCCAACGCACCGCCAGCTCTTGACCGAGTCGGATGGACCGCTCGGGCGCGATGCGCTTCGCCCAGGCAAGCAGCAGGCCGTAGATACGATACACAGCGGCTTGGTGAGCGGTCGCTTCAGGCACGGGTCCCTCCGGTAGGACCCAAGCCTCCGGGTTCGGGTGAACCGGGTACCGGAGCGAAACCACCGCCAGCGGCTGCATCGTGGGCTCGAGTATAGCCTGCATGGGTCCTATCGCCCCCATGCGAGTGCCGGGCCATGTCCTGGGCCAGCAAAAATCGCGGCAGGATGCGAGCTGAGCCCTGGCCGCCAGTGTCGACGCTGGCCGCCAATGCTAGGCCCTGAGCATGCAGCGCATCGTGGTGAGCGGCGGCTCGGGTTACATCGGTCGCGCGCTCGTGCGGCATTTGCTCGCGCGTGGCGACCGCGTCACGGTGCTCACCCGCGGTGCCGATGCTCCTGCATCCCCCGCGGCGCCAGCGCACGTGCATTGGGATCCGTATCAGCTCGGGGAGTGGGCTGCAGCGCTCGATGGCGCCGACGCGGTCGTCAACTTGACGGGCGAGCGCGCGGTAGGTGTGCGCTTTACCGAAGCTCGCAAGCGCCGCATGCGTGACAGTCGCGTGGTCACGACTCGCAACTTGGTGGCGGCCATCGAACGGGCGCGGAGCAAGCCGCGGGTGCTGGTGAGCGTTTCGGGCATCGGTTACTACGGCAACCACGCCGAGCGAGTCGACGAGAGCTCGGGGCCCGGTAGCGACTTTCTGGCGCAGCTCTGCGTCGAGTGGGAAGCGGCCGCCGAACAGGCTCGCGCGCTCGGAGTTCGGGTGGCAACCCCGCGCATGGGCATCGTCCTCGGTCCGGGCGATGGACCGCTCGCAACCATGGCACTGCCCTTCAAGCTATTCGTCGGCGGCAAGCTGGGCAGCGGTCAGCAGGGCTTTTCCTGGATTTTCGCGGACGATGCCGTCAGGGCGCTCACTTTTTGCATCGATGAAGAGGTGTCCGGTCCCGTCAACGTTTGCTCGCCCGAGCCCGTGAGTAACGCGCAGATCTCGGCAGAGCTCGCGCGAGCACTACATCGCCCCAACTGGCTGCCCGTGCCCGCGTTCGGGCTAAAGCTGCTGTTCGGAGAAGGTGCGGAGCCCATCTTGACCGGTCAGTACGCGATGCCCAAGGTACTCGAGCGGCAGGGCTTTCAGTTCCAGCGCCCGAGCTTGGCCGAGGCGCTCTCCGAAGCGCTGTGAAGGCGCCCGGACGCCCACGCTCGGGTGTCCGGACACAGCCTCGCGCACGCTCTACCGCTCGAAGCATCGGCTAATTCCGCTCGCTCGCTGCTGCAAAACGGATGCTGCCGTGTCGCTGTCGGATCGGCATGCGGCTTGCTGAGGGGCCTCGCGAACCGCCACGGAGGCGGTCGAATTGGTCGGACTTCGGCCTGGAGGTAGTGATGGCATCTAAGCGACTGACCGCGGCGTTGGGATTGGGACTGGGACTGGCTTGTCTCGCGAGCATCGGGTGTTCGGGAGAAGCCCTGCCGGGAGAAGAGAACATCGGAGCGGAAAGCGATGCGCTCTATGGTGGCGGCGTCTTCAAGCTGTGGACGAACATGAACATCCCCGTCTGTTTCGTCGGCAACGGGAATGACGTTCTCAAGACCCGGGCGCGCACTATCATCGAGGATACTTGGTCGAGAACCGGCAAGGTCAAGTTCACGGGGTTCGGTACTTGCGGCACGAGCCAGCCGAACACCATCCGCGTGTCGTTCTCGTCGACCAGGAATGGCGGCTTCGCCGACCTGATCGGCCGCAGCGATAGTCGCGCCACGGGCATCGAGCTCGGAACGGGCTTGACCGCGGAGGTGTATCGCTACGTCGTGATCCACGAGTTCGGCCACGCTCTGGGGTTCGTTCACGAGCAAGAGCGGCCCGACAACTTCCCGGCCGGTGGTCAGCCTATTTGCTCAGAGTTCGACGGCGGCCAGCGGGCGCAGCCCGGCGGCGTGAATTACACGCCTTTCGACGAAGCGTCCGTCATGAACTACTGCTCGAATCCGGACCCTCAAGAGCTGAGCCCGCTCGACCGCGCCGGTTTGCGTGACGCCTACGGTTCGAACGCTCCGGAAGGCTGCCAAAGGCTGAGTGACTCGTACGGCATCGTGGCAAACCAAACCTTTGGTTTCGCCCCGCCGAATGTCATCACGCTCTGGAAGGCCATCAAGTGCAACACCGTGCCTTCTTCGCCCGACACCTGTCAGAAGGCGAGCGATAACTACGGTATCGTGGCGAACGTCACGTTCGGCGCAGCTCCCCAGAACGTTCGAACCTGGTGGGTGGCGAATAACTGCAACACGCAGCCTCGCGATTCTCGCACCGCATGCCAACGCGCCAGCGAGACCTACGGGATCATCGCCAATGAGACGTTCGGTGCCGCGCCGACCGAGGTTCGGGACTGGTGGGTGGCGAACAACTGCAACACCGCTCCGATGCCGCAGAGCGCCTGCCAGGGCCTGAGCGACTTTTACGGTATCCGGGCGAACGTGACCTTTGGTTGGGCTCCGACCGACGTGCAAACGTATTGGGCAGCCAACGGCTGCTCGGCAAAGCCGGTCCAGGCATCGACCTGCCAGCAGTTGAGCGATGTGTTCGGTCTGTCGCCCGCAGATCCCAAGGCAGCGGCTCCGACCGCCGCCCGGACGGCGTGGACGAACAGCCGCTGCACGACGACTCCTCAGTCGGCTGCAACCTGCCAGCGAGCTAGCGATCTGTACGGCATCTCGGCGGGCGTGACCTTCGGGTTCGCACCGACCGAGGTCCAAGACTGGTGGAAGGCGAAGAACTGCGGGACCAAGCCGACCGGCCCGAACGCTTGTCAGATTGCCTC
>JBEHXA010000646.1:0-4349 GCA_048498935.1 Myxococcota bacterium | reverse complement strand
TCAGCCGCAGCATTTCTTGGCGCACCGAAACCGAGCCGCTGTATCGCGTGACTGACCCGCGCAAGGTATTCGACATGCTGGTCGCGGGCAGCTCCGGCCCCGCGGCGCCGCGCCAGGGCGCGCTCGACAAGAGCGTGATCGACGCCGTGCTCTCCAGCGCCAAGGCGCTCGACGCCAAGCTCGGCGCTGCAGACCGCGCGCGTCTCGACCGCTACTTGACGAGCCTACGCGGCGTGGAGCAGAAGCTGACACTCGGCTGCAACATGGGCGAGCGCCCCACGCTGGAGGTCGGACCGGTCGAGGTCAACGGCCCCGACTACGACCGCAGCGAGCATTTCGACGTAATGAACGATCTGATGGCGCTGGCCCTCGCTTGCGACTCGACGCGCATCATCAGCTTCATGGTCGACGACGGACACTCCGAGTTCGATCTCAGCAACGTTCCGCTCCGCAATTTCACGGCCCAAGGCTCCGCGCCAGCGGCCTTCGGTACCTGTCCTTCGTCGTACGCCGCCATGCACCACGGTGGAGAGAGCGACGAATACGCGACCGTCGACTGGTACTTCGTCAGCAAAGTGAGCGAGCTGTGCCAGCAACTCGCGAGCGTCGACGAAGGCGACGGCAGCTTGCTCGATCACACCGTCGTCCAACTCGGCAGCGGCTTTCATGGCTCCGGCACTCACAGCACCGACTGGCTCACCGACTTACCGCTCTTGTTGATCGGCGGCGGCGGCGCGGGCCTCCGCACCAACCAGTACGTGCGCTACCCTGAAATCCCGGGCAATCGCCCGCTCCGCGACCTCTACTACACGCTCGCAACGCGCATCTTCGGCATCGACCTCGACTCGTTCGGCTTCAACTTCAATGGCGCCCCGCTGAGCGCGCTGACCGAAATCCTGAAGAGCTAGCCACCAAAGGTTCCGAAGTCTCCCCAGGTATTCGACCTGGCTGCCGGCGCTAAGTGCGCTTCAATTTGGCTCCAAGTCGTCGGGCCAGCCGGGGCGCAAGCGCTTGATCAGGTCGACCAAGCGCCAGAGCGGCAAAGCGAGATCGAGCTCCAAGTCGCCTCGGAAGTAGGCATCGAGACGCCTTACGATCTCGGCCGGTGCCGTGGGCACTGCGTCGAGTAACGACGCCTCGTCCGTGAGCACACCGGGTTGAAATTCTGGATCGGGCTCAGCGATGTTGATCAGCAGCTGCACTTCGCGCCCCCGCGCGATTGTTTCCGTCGACGGCGCAAACTCTACACTGCGTGGAGACGGCATGGCAGCGACCAACGTACCGCTGCAACGCTGCGCCTGCACTAGGAAAACCGCTGCGCCATCCACGGCTCCCTACGATTCGCGGCAGCCTTGTTACTCCGAGACACACGCTCGTTCGGGTATCTCATCCCGAGAATGAGGTTCACATGAAGATCGGGATCGTCGGCGCCGGAGGCATGGGGATGACACTCGCTCGCCACCTGGCGAGGCTTGGCCATGATGTCTCCATTGCGAGTCCGAGAAGACCTCGGCTGACCTTACCGGAGGAGGTCCACGCGACGGCAACGTCCACGGAAGACGCCATCCAGGGCGCGGAAGTCGTGATTCTAGCCATCCCTACGAAGGTTGTGGTCGACCTCCCGCGAACGCTATTCGCGGCGTTACCGAGCAGCGTCGTCGTGATCGACCTCGGCAACTACCACCCCGAGCTTCGCGACGGGCGCATCGACGCGATCGAGCATGGCCTACTCGACAGCCAATGGGTCGCGCAGCAAATCGGCCACCCCGTGATCAAAGCCTTCAACAGCATCCTGGCCGATAGCCTTCTCGAAAAAGGCGTCACGACGGGAACGCCCGGACGCATCGCGCTCCCGGTCGCGGGCGACTCAGCCCAAGCCAAAGCGATCGTACTCCAGCTAGTCGACGATATCGGCTTCGACCCGATCGATGCCGGCGACCTGAACAATTCATGGCGCCAAGCCACCGGCGCCCCCGCCTACTGCAAAGACCTCGACGCGCCCGCCCTCCGCCGCGCCCTCGCAGAAGCCGACCGGAGCCGAGTCGCGGAATACCGCGCCGCTCAGGAGGCTCGCCTACTCGCGGCTCTAGCCGCTCGTTGAGCGCCACCAGCTGCAACATGCCAAAGCAGTGAACACAGGTAATGCATCAGACTTGAGTTCACGTGATCCCCGAAGTCTTTGTGGGCCCTGTCGTTGTGTAGTACCGCTTCAACCAATCGGCGAGCCCACCAAGACCTGGAAAGAGGATTCGCTCGTTGATGTTGCTCTGATCCAGCTTGTCCCGGACTTCCCACTTCATCTTGGCGGGAATAATGATTTTGTCCCAAAGATTTGGATGTGCCGCCAGCCAATCGTCCATGCGTAGCTCTGCTCCGGGAAGCATCGAGAAATATGCGAACTGGTTCACTATCCGCGCATCGAGTGACGGCGGTTCAAAGAAGATTACGAAAGGCGGGCGGTGCTTGCGCCCAAGGTCATCCAGTTGAGAGAGTCCCTTCGCAACCGCCTGCTCCAGCAGATCCACAGTTAGGAGCCAGGTCTTATCTTCCTCGATATGCGCCTTGATCAAACGAGGCAGGGATTCATGAGCTTTCTTATAATTCACTCGATACACGGCGCCATCACGGTCGAATCTTGCAAGATTCGCAGTTGCGAAATGGAGCGCCACGAGTGGCGAATAACTCCAATCCAAGAGCCTCGTTGGCAGGCCATAATGCTGACCAACTGTGAGCCAGTACCAATCCGTGTTCTCTAGACGCTTGTGCTCGTGAGCGTACTTCCGAAACTGCCGCAGCAGATGAGGCTCGACGCTCGGGGCAGAACTGCCGAGCCGACTAAGACTCGTATCCAGTGAGTAGCTCGCGTCAGAGACTCCGCGGTAAGCGTAACGGGACTTGTACCGCTCGATACGGGGATTAAAGGTATCAGCAAACAACGCATCCTGGAGTTCATTCCAGGTAGCGGGGGTCACCAGGTTCATGCGAGGTGATACCACCAGTGCCATTTCGAATCGTCAAGCACGGACCAGTCGCGCCCATCTAGTAGTTTTTCCTAGAGCAACGGAACGAGTGTCTATCTGCCTCTCGATTCCCAATCTAAATCCCATCGGGTCTCCGTTTCGCCCCAACACCTTCAGCGAAGAAGCGACCAAGTGGCGAGCTGGATTCCTACAGCTCGTGAATCTCGGACTCCTGGTACAGGCAGAAGTCGCTATCAGGCCCGCTGCCGGTGGTGGTGGGTTCGTCGCCGGAGTCGTTGGCTTCGTAGCGTTGGCAGATGGTGGTGTTGGGTGCGGTGACGATGTTGGTGAGGGTCGCGGTGTCGCCGTAGTTTTCGTTGATGCCGACGAGGGTCTTGCCGGATTGTGCGCGGATGGAGTGCACGACTACGTGGCGCTCGTATTGGGTGCTGCAGTTGCCGCAGGAGCGGTAAAGCTTGCCGAAGTCTTCGACGTAAAAATTGCGAATGTCGAAGGTGCCCGGGCCGTTGTGTTGAAAGACTTTGTCGCTCGCGTGCTTGGCGCCGCCGCAGTCCACGCGCATGGTTTGTGAGGCCTTGCTGCCTTTGAGGGTGGCGGCGTCTTCGCCCACGTCTTCCCACCACACGTTGGTGAGGGTGCAGGAGCCGAGGCAGTGGATGCCGTCGGCGGCGGGAGCGCCGATGATGACGTTCGAGAGAGTGGCGCCGTCGGCCAGCTCGAAGAGCGGCTTTTGGTCCTCACCTTGTTCGCCCGTGCCCAAGCCGTCGCCGACGAAGCGTTGCAGCTTGCCATCGAAGCTGCCGTCCACGACTTGCGTTTCCGCGAGCATTTTGGTGCCGGTCGCATTCGGCCAGGGTTTGCAGTCGGGGCTCGGGCCGATGGTGTCTGATTCTGCGCCGCCCGCGTTGTGGCCCGCGTCGCCGCTCGCTGCGCCGCCGCTCGCTGCGCCGCCGCTCACGGCGCCACCATCGCTTGCCCCACCGCTCGGCGCGCTACTCGGTTGACCCGCGCGCCCGGCAGTCATGTTCGAAGGTCCGCCCGCGGACTGAGCTGCTCCGCCCCTGCCCTGCCCGCCCGATCCGGCGGTGTGCCCCGGTTCGGTCGCGCCGTCGTCGGCGCCGCCTTCACCACATGCCGCGAACAAGCACGCAGCCCAAAGCACGGAACGAACGATTGAGGTCCGGTAGTACCAGTTCCGGAGGCTACAGCGACAGCACGAAGGCGACCAGCGCAGCCTGGTCGCTTTCGGACGGCGCCTCGAGGCCCTCGGTGACCAGTTGTGCCTCGCCACCGTGCAGCAGCGCCGCCTCCAGCACCGTCGCAGCGCGGCCGTCGTGGAGCAGATGGGTGTGGCCGTTCACTATCTCT
>JBEHXA010000645.1:0-4360 GCA_048498935.1 Myxococcota bacterium | reverse complement strand
GATCATTTTTCCCGCATACGGTTTTTGCGTCGTAAGCAACAAATTTGCGGCGCGGGATGTCAGGCGTCTGAAGTACCTGGCATTCGTGCGGAAGGGTCAACCGTGCGGATTCGCGTTCCCCGCAGCAATACGATGGGTTCCCGGCGGCCGGGTTCGGGCTTGGCTGGGGTGGCAGCGCTGTTGTGGGCGCTGCTGCTGGTGCCACCCCTGGCGCTGGGTCCCTCCCCCCGGGTTGCCGCGGCGGCGCCAAGCCGCCCATCTGCGGGCCCAACGTCGACAGCTGCTGCCTCAGCCTCACCATCCCCGGTCAGACGTTCTTCAGAAGCTACGACGCTGTCTCATCGAGCTATCTGAGCCAGGACAGCCCTGCATCGGTGTCGTCGTTCCGCCTGGATCGCTTCGAGGTCACGGTCGGTAGGTTCCGCAAATTCGTCGATGCCACCATCGCTTCGTGGCGCCCGGCGGCAGGCAGCGGCAAGCACACGCATGTCCATGATCAGCAAGGCCTCACGAACGTCGGCGCAGACGGCGGCTACGAGAGCGGCTGGGACGAGAGCTGGAACGATGAGCTACCGGGCGACGCCGACGAATGGAACCTCGCGCTGGCGTGCGACACCCAGAAGTCGACATGGACGCCCGAGCCCGGCGGCAGCGAGCTCGCGCCGATCAACTGCCTCAGCTGGCACGAGGCCTACGCCTTTTGCATCTGGGACGAGGGCTTTTTGCCCACTGAAGCTGAATGGAACGACGCCGCGACGGGCGGCGAACAACAACGCGCCTACCCCTGGTCGCTCGTGCCGACGTCCCTGGACATCGACTGCCTGCACGCAAACTACGCCCCGCTAGGCGAGTTCTGCACCGCGCCACCAACCGGCACCGTAGCCGCCGTCGGCTCACGCTCGACCAAAGGCGACGGCCGCTGGGGCCACGCCGACCTCGGCGGCAACGTCTACGAATGGACCCTGGATGCGTACGCCGACAGCTACGTAATCCCGTGCCAAGACTGCGCAAACCTCGGCGGCACGCTGCACTCGATCCGCGGCGGCGGCTACGGCAACGACGCGCCTGATCTGCTCGCCTCCACCCGCGGCGCAAACCAAGCCGGAGGCCGAAGCACCAGCCTCGGAGTCCGCTGCGCCAGGCCCCCCGCGTCGGAGTAGTCGCGCGGGACTGGGGTGCCGAACTCCGCGGCACGTCCGGGATGACCTGCCCTGTTCGAAATCGTTCGCGAACGTTCACAGCAGCGTGCCCACCTTTCGTCGAGCAGGAGGCGCGAACAACCGAGCGCGAGCCCCGCGGCGAGACACGGATGCACCACGGACGACGCTTGGCGCAGTGCGTTCGAGACGAAACGCCGCGTGAGCACCGTCAACGGCGCAGCGCTGGCGCGGGGCCCACTTCATGCAGAGTGGTCGTTGCCGTGCGCTCGCTTGCGCCGGCCGAAGGAGGAGCAACATGAGGTACGAGGGTAGGAAGTGGCTAGCCACGAGTGTATTTTGCATCGCGGGGGTGGCGATCAGCGCTCGAGCGTCGGCGATGACCAACACGGTCAGCAGCTTCAACGACGCGATCGCCGATAACGGCGACTGTTCGCTGCGTGAAGCGCTCGCAGCGCTCAACAATCAGATGAACGTCGACCAGTGCCTAGCTGGCGACGGCTTCAACGACACCATCATCCTGCCCTACGGCTATTACGGCGTCACCAACCAGGGTAGTTTGGAAATTTCTCGCAACGTGTCGATCGAAGGCAGCGGAGCCTTGATGACCGTGATCGACGCGGGCACGAACCCGGTTGGATTCAAGATCGTGAACGGTGCGGCGGGCGCGCCGTTCGTCAGCATGCGCGCCTTCAGCTATCAGGGCAGCTCGACGCGCGCGCTCGACGTGGTCAATGGCTACGCGGTCTTGGACTACATGAAGATCCTCGACACCGGCAACGACACCAGGTCCGGCACGGCAGTCGCGGTCTACGAGGGCGGCAGCCTGTATGTGTACAATTCGCTCTTCCGAGGTTGCCATGGCTACTCGGCAGGCGCGCTCGTCAACCTGGGCTACACCGAGATCTACAGCAGCAGCATCGTCGACAACGTCGGCGAGCACGGCGGTGGCCTGCACAACGCCGGCTCGCTCGCCGTGTATAGCTCTACCATTGCCAAGAATGCGGCGGCGGTCGAGGGCGGCGCCTTGCTGCAGTCGCAAGGCAACGCCAGCATTCAAAACTCCACCATCGCCTTCAACATCAGCGACCAGGGGCCGCAGTCCGCGTGCGGCAGCGGGTGCGGCGCCGTTCACGTGGGCGCCGGCAGCGTGAGCGTGTCGGGTAGCGTGATCGCGCGCAACGACACGGATAGCAGCCTCACTGCGCACGTCGATTGCCAGGGGACGGTGACTTCTGAGGGTGGCAACCTGCTCGGCGCGACGAGCGGGACCGGCTGCTCTCCTGGCGCAGATGATTTGCCGTCGCAAGATCCGGGTTTGCGCTGGGTATTCGGCGGCGGCGTCGACCCGACTGGATGGCCCGACGACATTGGCGGGATGGGCCTGGCCTACGCTCTGGAGCCGTGGAGCCCGCTCGTGAATGCGCTGCCGCGCGGCAGTGCCTCGTGCTTCTTCTCAGACCAGCGCGGCCTCGTTCGAGGCAAGGGTGACGGCAGCTGCGATATCGGAGCCGTCGAGCGGAGCGGTGTCGTCTTCATCCAGAATACGGGCGGCAATGAAGCGGAGCAGAACTGGGACTCCTACGTGCGAGCCTATTTCGACAAGCTCGGCTTCAACATTTTCGACGTGGACGACGACGACAACCTCGAGGCCATTTTCAGCGGGTCCACAGCGCCTTTGGTCTACGTCTCGGAGTCGGTGGTCGCTTCGAAGATCGGGAGTCGACTGTTCAATGTGCCGGCAACCGTCATCATCGATGAGCCGAGCCTGTTCGCTCCCATGGGCATGACCGGCGGCGGCAACGCCTCCGGCGACCTCCCAGCACAGAACAGCGTAACGCTCGTATCGGCGTCGCTCGGCCTACCGATGGGCATCATGGGCAGCTACACCGCGCCGTCGTCCTACTGGTTCGATATGCCGTCCCCGGTCGGCTACGGTGTG
Source organism: Myxococcota bacterium (assembly GCA_048498935.1). Classification (GTDB taxonomy): domain Bacteria; phylum Myxococcota_A; class Polyangia; order Polyangiales; family Polyangiaceae; genus PMG-095. Next base: position 1,261 of record JBEHXA010000645.1, on the reverse strand, counting down.
CCCACGTCTTCGGCGCTACAGCTCATGATGGCCGACGGCAGCTCGACTCGCTCGACGCTGTTCGTCTACACCACGAGCTCCTATTTGGTGGGCAATGTCCCGGCACCCGGCAACCGCGTTGGTTTCTTTGGTCAGCCGGGTATGGGCCTGGGCGACGACGGCAACTTGATCAAGCACGTGCTGCTCGAGGCAGCGCGCTATTGGTGAAGGCTAGAGCCCGCGAACCGTCTTGACGTGCTGGGCCACCGTCTTGAAGGTGTTGGTCCAGACTTCGGGCTTGCTCGCGAGGTAGTTGATCAGGCCATCGTGCGTCGCGGTCGGCGTATCGAGGTAATCGATGACGCAGGTCTGCGGAGCGTAGGCCAGGCCAGCGTTGCAGTTCGTAGGCAGGGTGTCGCCCGCGACGCCGTGCATCAAGAACACGACCCAGCCGTGCTGCGCGATGGCCATATCGACCACAGCCGTGAGCTGCGCCAAAGTCGGCGCCGTCTCGTTCGTGGTGCGCGGGCCGGCGACGAAGTGGTGAACCGAATGCAGATCCAAGGTGGCCGGGTCGGCGATGCCCTCGACCGAGCCGCGCGAGGCGAAGAACCGGGTGTTCACGTCGTCGGTGAACACTTGACCTTGAGGCAGCTGTTGCCCGAGCACCATGACCGTCTTGCCCGTGGAAGGACCGACGCCCAGCGCGTCGCTGTAACACGGGTAGGCGAAGGTCATCGGCATGGTCGCGCCGAGGCGACCGATGCGCACGATGGAGTCATCGAGCTCCTTGCGGATGCGCGCCAGGTCGTAGTCGATGTCGAGTTTGAAGCCGCCGCCCTGACCGGGGTTGATGGCGGTGACACACGGATGGTTCACCGTATGAGCGCCGATTTCATGCCCGCTGGCTGCAGCGGCTGCCCACGCTTGCTGGCGTGGCGAGAGCGGATCGGTCGCGTTCGGAAGCGCCCAGTCTTTGTCGACGCCCGAAAAGCTCGCGATGAAGAAGGTAGCCTTGATGCCCTTGCTGTCGAGCAGCGGGATCACGTGCGCGAGGTGACCGTCCAACCCGTCGTCGTACGTGAGCGAGACCGCTGCAGTCTTGCCCTCGGGCCAGGCAAACGTCGCCGCTCCGCCGGAGCCGGCACTGCCGCCGCTGCCGCCACCACCGCCGGCCGATGCTCCTCCGCCACCGGTGGCCATGCCGCCGGCGCCCGAGCCTCCAACGCCTCCCGTACCGGCCGCCCCGACCGAAGCTCCGGCCGCGCCGCCGGTGGGGGAG
>JBEHXA010000644.1:0-4361 GCA_048498935.1 Myxococcota bacterium | reverse complement strand
TCCCCGTCTCCTAGGGATCTCTCGGCATTTGTCGAGATGTGTAGGATCCTCAGACGTGCACGTATCCAATAAGGGCCTCAGTTCTACTGGTTTTTGCGCTTTTCTGGAGCGCTTATTGGATACGTGCACGTAGTCATCGCCGGGCGACGTGACTGGGCTGCGCGACTGCGCTCGTGGGGGGCTGCAGTGGCGCGCGATCTTTGTTGCTCAGCCGCGATCGCGGCGGCGCTTTTGGACGAGGTGCTGCGTGATCAGCTTTTGCGCGTCGAGTGATTCGGCGAGCGTCCATACGTCGTGCATCGGCTTGGTGCCCGCGCATTCGAGCAGGATGTCGGCGGCGCGATCGGGGCGAACGCCGTCGAAGTGACGGCCGGGCAGCTCTACCACCGCGCTTCGTGCGCGCAGTCCCTCGAGCGTGGCGAGCATCTTTTCCACCACCACGCGGTACACCGGTTCACTGAACGCCGAGCGTGGCCCGACTCCGAACAGCAGCACCTTGTCGAACGGCAGCTTCGGCTTGCCTGGCACCAGCACGACCTCGGCCACTTCACCGGTGACGAAGCCACGCTCGATCAGCGCCGAGATGCGCCCTGCCAGGCGCCAATCCAAAAGCCCCGCCAGGCCGTGCAGCGGGCGTTCGTCGCTCGTCACGCTCGCGATGATCATCTCGCTTCCGAGTTGATCGAGCTTGCGCAAGCTGGGGAGCGTGAAGCGCAGCTCCACGCGGTCAGCTCCGATCCGCGTCCGCGCGCCCGAGGTCGTCGGCGATGCGATCCAGCACGCCGTTCACGAACTTGCTGCTTTCGTCGCTGCCGAAGCGCTTCGCGAGCTCGACGGCTTCGTCGAGAATCACGGCGCGCGGCACGTCCGTGCGGGTGAGCAGCTCGTAAGCGCCGAGCCGCAGCGCGTTGCGATCGATGCGCGCCATGCGCTCCAGTCGCCAGTTTTGGCTCGCGGCACGGATGCGTTCGTCGAGCTGCTCCGCGTCGCGGCGTACGCCCCGCACGAGCGCGTCGGCGTACTCGCGCCCTTCCGCGTCACCCGGTAGCTCGCGCCAAAAGTCTTTGATGGCCTGGTCGACGTCGCTGCCCGTCGCCTCGATGGCGAACAGCATCTGCAGCGCAGCTTCGCGGGCGGTAGTGCGTGCGCCCATCCCGCTCAGTAACCTTGCCGAGCGAGCTCTTTGCCCAGCGTCACCATTTCGATCGCGGTCATGGCCGCGTCGAAGCCCTTGTTGCCAGCCTTGGTGCCCGCGCGCTCGACCGCTTGCTCGATGCTGTCGGTCGTGAGCACGCCGAACGCGATCGGCACGCCGCTCTCGAGCGATGCTTGCGCGACGCCCTTGGAGACCTCGTTCGCGACGTGGTCGAAGTGCGGGGTAGACCCCCGGATCACGGCGCCGACCGCGACGATCGCGTCGAGCTTGCCGCTCTTGGCCAGGCGCTGACACACGAGCGGGATCTCCCAAGAGCCGGGCACGCGCACGACGCTCACGTTCTTGGCGTCCGCACCGTGACGAACCAGCGCATCGACCGCGCCCTCGATCAGGCGCTCCACGATGAAGGAGTTGAAGCGCGATCCGACGATCGCGAACTTGGCACCAGCCGGAACGACCAGGGCGCCTTCGATGGATTGGACGGCGTCGCTCATGAGCGTCCCTCTTTAACACACGCTCGCGGCCGCGCCCGTGCGAGCTTCGCTCGCCGCCCGACGAGACCGAGAGCCGGTACGTGGGCTTCTGCAATTCGAGCTGCGCTGTGGCAGCCCTCAGCCCTTCATGCCGACGAGCGGCACGCTTTCGATAAGTGTCAGGCCGTGGCCGTGAATACCCGCGATTTTCCGCGGATTGTTGGTCAAAAGGCGAATCTTGGTTAGCCCGAGCGAACGCAGCACCTGCGCGCCGAGCCCGTATTCGCGCAGTGCGCCGCCGTGCGGGCGCGAGCCGAGCGCGGCCGGAGGCACCGAGGCGTGCGGCGAGCTCTTGCCGTCGCTGCGGCGCGCCAGCTGCTCGAGCTCGCCCTTCAGATCCGGGGTCGGTGGAATGTAGACGATCACGCCTTCACCAGCGGCCTCGATGGCGTCGATGGCCTCGCCGAGGTTGCGCGCGCCTTCCTTGGGCGTGGAGCTGAACACGTCGGCCAGGCTGGAGCCGGTGTGCATGCGACACAGCGTGGGGCGGTCGGGACCCGGGTTGCCTTTGACCAGCGCCAGGAACTGCTTGCCCTCGTGCAGCGCTTCGAACACGCACGCGCGCCAGGTGCTGCGCGTGCGATCGAGCTCCACGTTGCTCTCGGCTACGAGCGAGACCAGCGCCTCGGTCTGCAGCCGGTAGGCGATCAGATCCGCGATGGTCAGGATCATCATGCCGTGGCGCTCGGCGAAGCGCTCCAAATCGGGCATGCGCGCCATGCTGCCGTCGTCGTTGGCGATCTCGCACACGATGCCGGCGGACGACGACCCGGCGAGTCGCGCCAGATCGACCGAGCCTTCGGTTTGTCCGGCACGCACCAGCACGCCGCCGCGCCGAGCAACGAGCGGGAAGACGTGACCTGGCACCACGACGTCGTTCGGCTTGGCGTTGGGGTTGATGGCCACGCGAATCGTGTGAGCGCGGTCGGCCGCGCTGATACCGGTGGTGACACCTTCGCTCGCTTCGATGCTTACCGTGAACGCAGTGCCGAGCCGCGGCCCGCTGCGCCCGGGCGCGGCCATCATGGGTAGCTCGAGCTTCGCGATCTGCTCCTCGTTCACGGTCAGGCAGATCAGACCGCGGCCGTAGTTGGCCATGAAGGCGATCGCTTCCGGCGTCACCTTGTCGGCGGCCAGCACCAAATCGCCCTCATTTTCCCGATCCTCGTCGTCGACCAGGATCAGCATCTTGCCGGCCCGCACCTCCTCGATGCCGCGCGTGACGCGCTGGATCAGGTCGGAATCGAGATCGTGGAGACGGACGGGGTCGGTCGTCATGGGCAGCGCTGGGCGCTATTTGTACCCTGCGCGCTCGAGCGCAAGCGCAAAACCTTCTGTACTCGGCTTTTGGCCGCCAGCTTCGAGGTAACCGACCAGATAACGCGCCACCAGGTCCACTTCCAGGTTCAGCTCGCTGCCCGCTTTCAGGTGCTTCAGGCTGGTCATGGCGCGGGTGTGCGGGATCAGCATCACCTCGAGCTCGAGGCCGGAGACCGCGTTGACGGTGAGCGAGACGCCGTCGAGCGCGACCGAGCCCTTCGCGGCGATGAAGCGCCGTTGCTCGGCCCCGAACCCGACGCGCACCAGCCAGGCGTCGCCTTGCACCTCGACCGCGACGACACGCGCCACCGCGTCGACGTGTCCCGACACCCAATGGCCTCCGAGCCTGTCGCCCACCCGCAGCGAGCGCTCCAGGTTGAGCTCACCGCCTAGCGTGGCGCGCCCGAGCGTCGTCTTTTCTGCTGTCTCGAGCGAGACGTCCGCATCGAAGGAGTCACGACCGCTGGCGATGACGGTGAGGCACGCGCCGCTCACCGCGATCGACTCACCGAGCGCGAGCTCTTCGAAGCCGGCTAGGCCGCGCGTGCCGATCACGACGCGGTAGCCGGGACCGCGTCGTTCGCGTGTCAGGAGCTTGCCCGTACCTGCAACCAGACCGGTGAACACCCGCTTCCCATAGCATTTCGGGCGCGTGGTAGGATGCTGCCCCGATGCCCGGCGCTAACGCGCTTTCAGTCGCGCTGCTCGTGGGGCTCTCGCTCAGCGCGGCTTGCGGCCCCAGCGTGCAGTCGATTCACGAAGGCAACGTGCGCTTCGAGCATTGCTACCGGCTCGACCTCGAGCCCGACGTGGCCAGCAGCCATCGCCGCGCCTGCTGGACGAACTGGACGGAGCGCTACACCTACGGCCAGTCGCGCGATCGGCTGGAGTACGCAAGTCGGCGCGTCGTGGCGTTCAACAGCGGCGACACCACGACGCCCCAGCTCCAAGTCGGGGAGCACCAAGAAGAGTCGCGTCAGTTTTATTTGGTGGTACCGGCGCCCACCAACGTGCACGCGCCCCCGGCGCCGATCGCGACGCGCGTGAACGCGCCGGCAGCGCCCCCCGCAGCATCGGCCAGCTCTTCGACGTCTCCTGCGAGCGCCGCCCCCGGGGACGAATGCGCCATCGCGTGCAAAAACGCCTTTGCCAGCTGCAACGACGTTTGCGGTGGGCAGGGCCTCAGCACCGCCTGCAAGAGCTGCGACCCGGATTACAAGAAGTGCATGCAGCGTTGCTTCGAGTGAGTCGCCGGAGCGCGCCGCCCGGCCTCTAACGGTTCATGCATTCAGCGGTTTTTGGGTCATTTCACTCCGCCGCGAGCGGATATGTGCAGCCCGAGCGGATGAAAT
>JBEHXA010000643.1:0-4371 GCA_048498935.1 Myxococcota bacterium | reverse complement strand
GGGCCCCGGGCATCCCGGCAATCGGCCACCAGCGCCCCAGCCAGGCGGCGGCCGTTACGCCGCTGAGACCGTCGCTCGCCTCTTCGACCGCGTAGCCGCGACGTTCGAGCGAGCGACGGAGCTGGGTGCGCACCAGCTCTTCATCGTCGATCACGAGCACACGGCAGGGCTTGGGCGCGTTCGACGGTGGCTTGGTGGGAACGCTCGGGGTGTGCTGCCCGGCGCTCGGCAGTACCAACGAAAAGCAGCTGCCTCGGCCGGGCTCGCTCTCGAGCAGCAGCGCGCCGCCGTGGCTCGTGATGATGCCGAGGCACGCGGCGAGCCCGAGGCCGTGCCCATTCTCTTTGGTGGAGAAGAAGGGCTCGAAGACGCGGAGTCGAGTCGCTTCATCCATGCCGATGCCGTTGTCGGCGACTTCCACCAGCACCCACTCGCCTGGTCCGACGCTGGCGCCGAGCGCGTCGTCCCAGCGCGCGTCGAGCTCACGCACGTGGCGCGCCCGGATGTCGATGCGGCCGGGCCTGCCCTGTAGCGCATCCGAAGCGTTGGTGAGCAGGTTCATCATGACCTGCGTGATGGTCGCGCGGTCACCGAGCACGATGCTCGCCTGCTCGACCTCGAATGTGAGCGTCGCCTTCTTCGACAACGTGGCGTCGAGCAGGGTTCGCAGCTCCCGAAATAGCGCGCCGAGATCGAACGGCTCGCGCCGGCCCAAGTCTTGATGGCCCGCATAGGCCAACATTTGTCGAGTCAGCGTGGCGGCGCGCTCGCCCGCGGTGACGATCGCCTTGGCGGCCTCGCGCGCGAGCGGCGCCTCGAGCATGTTGAGCAGCAGGCTGGCGTTGCCCAGCACCCCGACCAACAGGTTGTTGAAGTCATGCGCAATGCCGCCGGCCAACACACCGAGGCTGTCGATGCGCTGGCTCCGCTCCAGCTGTTGCTCCAGCGTGCGCCGCTCGCGCTCGAGTTGGCGCACGCTCCGCAGGTCGCGAAAGCCCGCTACCCGCGCCGGCTTGCCCCCGAGCGTGGAACGCACTCCCACGATCTCTACCGGAATTTCTTCACCGGTCGCGCTAGTGAGCACGCTTTGGTAGGCGCCCGGTCGGTTCTCCGCCAGCACCTCCGCCGTGACGGGGCGCGCCGCGGGCGCGACGAAGTCGAGCGGCGGGTGGCCAGCCATCTGTTCGCGCGTGAAGCCGAGCACGCCGGCACAGTTGCCGCCCACATCCACGATCAGGCCGTCTTGCGACACGACCATGAAGTCGAAGGCACCGAGCGCCAAGTCGTGCAGGTGCTGCTCGCTCTGGCGCAGTAGTGACAGCGTGCGCTCGCGCTCGCTGATGTCGCGCACCGCCGCTACCCGTACCGGACGATCCCCGAGCCGGCTCTGTTTCGACTGCAACTCGGCCGGAAAGCGCGTGCCATCCTTGCGGATCGCGGTGATGACGTAGCTACCTTCGAAACCGCTGCGCACCCGCTCGATCGTCGCTGGTACGTCCTCGGGCGCGACGGTGCGTGGAATAGTCCCGCTGCCCAGCAGCTCGTCGCGCGTCCAACCCGAAATTTCGCTCAGGCGCTGGTTTACCTCGATCACGACACCATCGACGTGGATCAGGATGCCCTCGAAGGAAGCCATCGAGAGCATTTCGAAGCGCTCGGAAGTGTGCTTGTGAGTCGACTGCTCGCCGACGCGGCGCAGCGCCAACAGCAGCAACGGTCGCAAGACGATGCGCAGCTCTTCGGGCGCGCCTGCCGCGCAATCGAGCGCCAGCGAGCGCTCGCCCGCCTCCACGACGAGCCACGCTCCGACGTTCGAGCCGTCGCGCATCACGATGCCGAGCTCGGCGAGCCGCGACAGCGCCGCGTCCAAAGAAACCGCGGCGTCTTCCCCTGCCAAGAGCTCGGCCAGCTCCGCGGACAATGTGAGTGTTGGTGGCAGAGACATCGAGCCTTGGTCACACCCCCGAAACGAATACACCTTAGCCCCCTAGAACGCGCTTCGGAAGCTGCTAATCATGATTCGATGTTGCGAGCATTGCTGGGCTTGGTCGGCGGCGTAGCACTCGTGGGGTGTACGAACCTCATCGACGATCCGGCAGGGGACGGCGGCGACGACGGTACCGGCGATGACGGCGGGGCCGCGGGCAAGGTCACTCAAAGCGGTGGCGCCCCAGGTAGCGGAGGGAGCAAGCCGAACGGCGGCGGCACCGGCACGAGCGGCGGCTCGATGGGCTCCGGTACTACGAGCCCTGACGCTCGAGCCTACGTCGACGCTCACAACGCCGTGCGAGCAGCTGTCGAAGAGCCGGCCGGCTACGCGGGCACCTGGGAGCCTCTACCGCCCGTGACCTGGTCCGAGACCGCGGCTGCCGGCGCGCAGCAGTGGGCGGACCACCTGGCTGCTGATCTCGACTGCGGGCTCGAGCACGCCAAGAACACCGGCTACGGCGAGAACCTCGCGGCAGGCACCAACGTGGGCGCCGAGCGAGCCGTCGAAATGTGGGCGAACGAAAAGTCCCGCTACACGTACGAGAAGAGCTACACCTTCTCACCCGACACGGGTCATTACACGCAGATCGTTTGGCGCAAGAGCACCCGCATCGGTTGCGCGAGCGCCAAGTGCAGCCGCAGTAGCGTGGTCGTGTGCCGCTACGAGCCGCCTGGTAACTTCCTCGGCGCCGCGATCTTCTGAGCTCGCGCTACTTGCCCTTGTTGGCGTCCGCGATGATCGCCTGACGGATGGCGGCTTTGAGGAAGCCTTCGTTGGCCGATGCGGGCGGCAACGCAGGCTCGGCCTTGGCGCGCTTGGGCGCGGGCTCTTCCTCAGCCTTGGCGCGCTTGGGGGCAGGCGCCGGCTCGGCGTCGTCGTCGGCAGCGGCGCGACGTGCAGCGCGCGCCGGTGCGGCCTCGCGCGTCCGCGTCGGCGCGGCTTCGTGGTTGCTGGCGCGCGCTGCGCGGGCCGGAGCCGGTTGTGGCGCGGCGGCGGGCTCGCTGCCCAGCACCGGTAGCGAATCGAGCGACACCGTCTTCAGCTCGGGCTGGCTGCCGGTGGGCGACGTCGGAGTCGGCACGGCGGCCGCTGCGATCGGTGCCTTGTTCTCGGTGGCTGCCGCAGCCTGGGTACCGTGGCTCGAAAGCAATGCGGCGCTCGCGGTGGTCGGCGGCAGCAGAGCGAGCCGGGCGAGCGCGCCGTGAAGCTGCGCCGGTGCCTTGGCCGCAATGAAAGTGGTCACGCGGCGCTCGCCGGCCAGGAACTTATTCTCGAGCCCGATCCGCCGAGCTCCTTGTTGCATCCAGCCTTGCTGGTGCACGCCCACCACGGCTGCCGTGAGCAGGACCAACGCCCCGAGCCAACGTCCCCAGCGCACACCGCGTGAGCTGCGCCGAAAATCGACTTCGCTCGGCAGCGCGACGCGCCGTCGCGGCATCATATAGGGATCCGGAGCGCTCAAGGCCGGCATGGGCGCGGCGTACACCGGGGCCCCGTAGGTCGGCGCCGGCTCGTAAACGGGTGCGAGCAGCTTCGGCGCGCTGAAGACCGGAGCCGTCGAGCCGAACGGAGCCGTGGCGCCGAACGGATTCACTGCAGTCGCAGCCAAGGCGCGGGGCGCGGGGCGCGGGGGCGGTGGCGCGGACGGAGGTTGCGGACGTCGAGCGGCTGCCCGCTGCTGAACGGCCTGGACGGGACGCGCGATGGTTTCGACTTCGTCTTCGATGCCGGCGATCGAACCGAGGCGTCGCCACGACTCCATGCCCGCCTTCCACACCGGGGTAGACGAGTCGACGAGGCTGAGGCGAAACGCATCGTCGAGCTGATCGACGTTCATGCGTTTCATATCGTCGGACGCAAGCATGACGTGCCAGATGTCTTGTTCAGCGAGCGATGCCGTCACGGTTCCCTCCGTGGGTTGAGCGACGGGGCTAGCCCACGTCGTCACGATCGGACGATCAAGATATCACCACCAGGGCGCGAGCGCTGGAGTGCTGAGTCGTTCGCGGGCTGTTTTGGCCAGCTCGCGTGGTCGGCGGTTCCGACCGCGCGGCGATTTTCCAATGCTTCCCCCATCGCCTGGGTCATGGCCACGGGCAGGAACGAGACGTTCCACAGCTCGCTGTCCCGGAGCCGGTCGGCCTTCGCAAAACGGAGCGCGTTTGTCATGAGGACCAACCTACCGGTCCAAAATGACAGCATATTGTCAGTGATTGTCGCCTTCAAAAACCGGCGATTTCGGCCGCCGTGCGTCAGCCGGGCGACTCAGCGAATTCCGCTCTGAAAACGCGCGTTGGGGTCGGCCGCGACCAGCACCAGGGTCGCGTCGTCCCGCGCGAAGCGGCCCGACTCGGTCACGCGCCCGGCGAGCAAGTCGTAAA
>JBEHXA010000642.1:0-4372 GCA_048498935.1 Myxococcota bacterium | reverse complement strand
GGTGAGCGGAGCCAGCACTTGCCGTTCGAGCAGCAGCTGCCCGAACGCGCGAGCCACCGCGAGTGGATCGATCCCAGGGTGCTCGTAGAAGCGCGCGTCTTCGGCCGCCAAGAGCGCAGGCACCACGAACGGCGACACTTCGCTCAGCGCCACCGGTGTCACGCGAGCCCCGTGCTGGCTCGCCACCTCGCGCAGCAGCCGCCCTTCGCGATCCACCACCGTCACGGTCGAAGCTGGACCGGACCGCGCGAGCTCAGCCGGCAGCTCCGTGAAGCACGCAGCCACCACGAGCGCCGCCAGCGGCAGCAAAAGCAGCGCCAATAGGCCCAATAGCGGCAGCCAAAACCGCCGTTTCATCGCACGCTCACCTCGGTCGCCCCGGTGCGCCCGAACGTCTCCGGCGAGTACATCTCCTCGGCGCGCGTCGGCGGCAGCACGAATCGCCCGAGCGTCGTGGCGCGCGCGATGTAGCGGTAGTGATAGAGGCCGGCCGGCAACCGATCCGCAAAGAAGAGCACGCGGTCGTCGCGCACCTCGCTCCGATCGAACCCGCGCGACTCGCGCTCGTCCGAGCAGCCTTCGCACTCGACCTCGGACGACCTTCCGCTCAGCGACAGCCAGTCGCCGCTCGTGAGGAGGCGCGGATCCTGAGCTTCGAGCCCCGCCGGCAGCGGGTCGTCGATGACTACGAATTCACGCGGTGCTGGCGCTACCAGGGTCACGTCGACCAGCACCAGCGCGCCTGCCGGTACTGCTTCAGCGACTGCGAGTACCGCCGGCACCCGCACGCCGCTCTTACCGAGCACGAGCGGATCGACCGCGCGCAGGCTCTTTTCGACGTAAAAACCCGCATCGAGCGGCGTCCGCGGCAGCTCACGCCGCGCGTAACGGAGCCGAGCCTCGTAAAAGAGCTGACCGGAGCCCTGCTTTTCGAAGACGAGCGGCGCGCCTGGCTGCGCAGCCAGGGCTGCGAGCGGCAGCGTCACGTGCTGGGCATTGGTGGAAGCCTTTTCGAAACTCGCGCTACCGAGCTTGCGCTCGCCGAGCAACACCGTGGCGCGAAAGTCCGGCGCTTCGGTCTCGGCGGCGCGCCGGTAATCGTCGAGCGCCAGCAGCGCCCACCCACCCTCTTGCGTGGTGCGAAAGCTGCCGTGCCTACGCTCGGCCAGCAGCCCCCGTGCCACCTCGGTGAGCAGCGGATGCCGACCCTGAGTAGCCAGCGCGCGCAGCACCATGGCCTGCGTACGCGCGGGCGAGTCGAACCAAGCCTCGAAGCGCCCCGCAGAGTCGTCCTTGACGCGCACGCCGTCACCGCTCACGTGCAGCGACTGCTCGAGCTCGCGCGTCAGCTCCTTCGGCACATCGGAAGCGAGCTTGGCGCCCAGCGCCGCGTGCAGCAGCAGCGCCTTACCAAAGAGCGGCAGCTCAGCGCGCCGCGCGAACAAGCGATTCACGCCGCCCGGATCGGCAGCCCCCAGCTCGGCCAGGACGTCGAGCTCCAGCGCCACCAGCCCGAGATCCGCGGCCTTGGGGCTGGGGACGTTCACGCGAGCGCGCAGGTAGTCACGCGCTCGCTCGAACGCCGCCTTGGGCACCTTCAGGCCTGCCTTGCTGGCCCGCGACAGCGCCAGCGTCACCCAGGGCGATACCCACTCGGCCGATCCGCCCGACTCTGGCCACATCGCGAAGCCGCCGTCGCCCTGCTGGCGCGCCAATACCTCGCCCAGCGCCGCTTCCGCGCGCTGCCTCGAGTCGGCCGGCAGCGCGAAGCCGAGAGCTCGTCCCAGCTCCCCGAGCGCCACCAGCGGCAGCAGCCGACTCGCGAGCTGCTCGGTGCACGCATACGGGTATTCGATCAGCTCGAGCGCCGTCTGATCCAGACCGACCAGCGCCGTCGACGACAGCGTGGCCGTGAGCTCCCCGACGTCGCTGCGCGCCGCCGCCAACTCTCCGAGCCGCTCGCTCTGCGCGCCGCTCGTTTTGCCGTAAATCGCGGCCGTTTCGAGCGGCATCGGCAACGCGACCTGCAACACCTGTTCGGCGCCGTCCCGCTCGCGGCCACCCTCGACGTCGAAGCGCACGCGCGCGCTACCGGCATTCGGTGCCCGCGCCGCAAAACGCACCTCGACGGAGCCACTCGCCGGCACGTCTACCTCGCGCGCTGCCGTCCCTTCCAGGACCAAGCCGGTCGCGACCGCGTTCACCCGCACCTTGCCCGCAGCCATCGCCTTCTTACTGACGACGACGCCAAGCTCCAAACTGTCGCCGACACGGACGAAACGCGGCAGCGCCGGTCGTGCCATCAACGGCTTGCTCGTCGTCACCCGATCTTCAGCGAAGCCGTAGCGCTCGCTCTGCCCGACCGCGACTGCCATGAGCCGGTAGGTGGTGAGCGAATCGGGCAGCTTGAAGCTCACCTTGGCCTCGCCGCGCGCGTCGGTGATGACGCGCGGATTGAAGTACGCGGTTTGACGAAAATCGCGCCGCAGTCCGCTTTCGCCGCCACCACCGCCGTCCCGCCCCTTGTCCGCGCCATTGCCGAGCGCGGTGAGCTGAATGCGCCCCTCGAGGTCACGGCTCTCGAGCGTCGCCACTTGCAGGGGCCGCGGGCTAGCGAACGTGAGCAACGGGTCGGGAGTGCGGTAGCCAATGAGCGAAAGCACCCCCTCGTCAACCGCGTAGACCGTGAGCTCGGTATTGGGCGCGGCGCGCCCCTGCGCGTCCTTCACGTGCAGCGTAGCCTCCAGCGTTTGCCCAGGTCGAAGGTCGCGCTGCCGCGGCGCGATCCCGATCGACAGCCGGCGCGCCGCCGCATCCACCTGCAAACTCGCGTAGCCAATACGGTAGCTGCCCGGCTCGAGCACCGCTTTGCCCTTTGCCCGGCGCGGTAAGAGCTGCACCCCCACGAACGCGTTGGGCAGCATCTCAGGCGTAACCTCGACCTCGAAGCTCGGTGCCGCGCCGCGCAGCGTGCGCCGAAAAGCGCGATACACACCCGACCGCTCCACCGTGATGAGCGCCTCCGCCTCCTGGTACGGCGATTTCACCAGCACTTTGGCCCGCTCGCCCACGGCATAGCTCGGCTTGTCGAGCACCAGCGACAGCGAACGCCGATCGTCGTCTTGCCAGGTCGGCTCGCCGTCACCGGTGGCGTAAATAGCGCGGGCCGCTTCGGTCACGTTGCCGCGCTCGTCCTTGCTGCGCGCCAGCAGCACGTAATATCCGGCCGTCGGCACCGAAAGCGAGCAGCTGGCCAGCCCCTCGTCGGCAGCACCGTTCGGCGTCCGCGTCACGGTCTCGCACTTGCCGACCGACTTATCGACGCGCTTGCTGAGCGCTCGGTAACCATCGCCCGAAGCCTCTTTGGCGAATGTGTAGCGGCGCTCGATCAACTCCAAAGAGACGCGCTTGCCCGCCAGGCGCTTGCCACCGGGCTCGAACGCGGCAACGCGCGGCTCGAGCTTGCCGGGCGCGCTCACCAACGAGCTTTCCCCGGCGGTCTTGAGGCCCACGTAAAAAGTCGCAGGGTGAATCAACGCCGTGCTCGAAGTGGCCACCGTGCGCCGCGAAACATCCGACACTTCGGCGTCGATGCGGAGCAGCTCCGGGCCGCGTTGCCCGGGCAAATCGAGCTTCTCGGTCCAGCGCTGCAAGCCTTGAGCATCGAGCTGGCGCTCCTCGCGGCGGAATTCGCCGTAGCCCGACACCTCGTCGATCTCCGAGTAATAGGTGCTGGCGTCGGTCGCGAACGCCTCGGCGCCGGGAACTTGAAACCAGGTGAGCTGGTGCGCCACACCGAGCAGGACCTTGCCGCCGCTCACCGGCGCGCCGAACAGAAAGGTCCCCCGAACCTCGAGCTTGGCCTGGTCGCCACGCACGTAGGCAGGGCGATCCGCTTCAGCCTCGACCTTCATCTCGACGGGTCGGTACTCGGCGACCTCCAGCGATTGCTCCAAGAACCGCTCGCGGCCCAGCCCCGAGACGCTCACCGAGTAGCTGCCGAGCTCGCGACCGGCCGGCACCCGCAGCTTCGTCGCGAAGCTGCCGTGAGCGGTGAGCAGGGCCTGCTCCTTCGCGACCTCGTCCCCACTCGGCGAGATCAACTTCACCTGCAGGGGCTGCTCGCCGGGCAAGGCGTTGCCCGTCACCGCTTGCTTGCGCACGATGCCCTTCACCCAAACCTCGTCGCCGGGCCGGTAGATGCCGCGGTCGGTGAAGGCCACCCCATACGGCAAAAGCGCGCCCGAGAAGTCGCTCGGCACGTCGAGCCGCCAGCTGTCGATGTGTTCGGACACGGCAGCGAACGCGCTGTCGGCCCCGCGCCGCGCCACCAAGATCGCCCGTGACTCCGGCGAACGGCTCTCCAAGTCGG
>JBEHXA010000641.1:0-4379 GCA_048498935.1 Myxococcota bacterium | reverse complement strand
GTGAGCTCGAACGCGTGCGCGCCGAGGTTTCGGCCGACACCGCCGCGCTGGGCCAAGGTGGTGAGCGCTACCGGTTGGTGGTGCAGTCGTACGCCCAGGGCAGTGTCGCAGCGGGCAGCCTCCCCGGTACCCGACAGAAGCCGCTGGCTTCCGCGCAGCGCTCGGTCACGGCAGAAGAGCTATCGCGCGGCGTCGCAGTCGACGTGCTTCGCGTCGGCACGACCACGGATCCTTCGCAAGTCATCGTCGCCTGGATCGAGAAGGGCGAAGCCGATTTGGAGTTCGACGGCGCGGAAGCGCGGCCCGGCGCCGCGGCCCTTTACGGCGCTTCGGAAGCGCGCGAGCTCGGTTCGGCTCGCGTGGTGCTCAAGCGCCAGGCGTAGCGGGTTCGCTCGTAGGTGGGCGAGGTGACCGGCGTCTGCGGACAGGCGTCCGCGAGCAGCTGTCCGGCGCGACGCGCTCAGGCAGCCTGTTGCTCTTTGGGCGGCCGCGCCAGCTCGCGAACCTGCCGCAAAAACTCGCGCCGCTCGTCGGAGCTAAACGGCTCTTTGCCGAAGCGAGCCTGCAGGTATCGCTCGGTGAGCCGCAGCGCGGGCTCGGCGGCCGGATGCCCGAGAGCACTCAGGCCGCGCGCGTGGGTCAGCGGAGGCGTACCGCTCGGGCGCGGTACCCCGCGGAGTGAGAGCGCGGCGTCGACCGCCCGGTAAAGCTCGGCCGTTTCGCGCAGTCGCGCTTCCCGATCGGTGGGGGAAGGCGTCGGCAGGCGCGGCCGGCGATAGCGGCGGTAGGCGTACACGACCGCCGTGATGGCCAGCGCGAGCCCGAGCAGGGTGAGCAGCGTACGGCGTGGCGACGCGAGCACCGACGACGCCACCTTGCTCTTGCTCTTCAGCTCGCCGTACCGGTCGCGCACGGCCCGGAGCAGGCTCACCTGCTGTCGCATGTCGTAGCCGACCACGTTGCGATCCCAGCGCTGGGCCGCGGCCTCGACCATGTCGCGCACGAACGCGAGCACGCCCGTGATTTCGCTCTGCGGGGCTGCGTCTGAGGGCGGTGTCGGGTCGAACCGAACGAAGCCCTTGCCGTCTACGTACACCTCGACCCACGAGTGCGCGTCCCCCTGTCGCACGGCGTAATAGCGCCCGAAGCGATTGAAGGTGCCGCCGATGAAGCCGTTGACGTTGCGCGTGGGCACGCCCTGCGTGCGGAGCAGGATAGCCATCGCGGTCGAATAGAACTCGCAGTGGCCGCGCTTGGACACGAACAGAAAGTCGTCGAGCGGGTTCTTGGTCGCCCCCGAAGGGGACTCGAGGTCGTACCGGTAGTTCTTGCGGAGCGCCGACTCGACCCGCTTGGCGGCGCGCTCCGGGTCAGTCTCTGAACCGACCCAAGTCTTGGCCAGCTCGGCCACTCGAGGCGGCAAATCTGCGGGCAAAGCGAGGTAACGAGAGCGCGCAAAGGCGTCCAGCGGCACGAGCGGCGGCTCATTTCCGTCGGCCAGCGCTACCTCGTAGCGGAGCCCGTTGTCGGTCATCGAGCGGTAGCTGAGCTGCCCCTCTTGCCCCACGTACACGTTGGGCACGCTGTTCGGCATCACATTCGCCGGCGAGACGAGCGTGAGCGCCGCCGCGTCGGGCGGCAGAAAGATGACCGGCGGATCGATGGGCTCGAGGTCGATGCGGAGCTTGCGGTCGCGCGCCGGATCGGGCCAGCGCCGCAAGCGAACGCTGGCACCAACCTGCTCGGCGCGTACGGACGAATTGGGCAAGCTGCGCGACCAGCTTCGACCGTTGTAGCGATCGAAGGCGGCTCCACGCAGGTAGAGCGCCAGCCTTACGGGAGGCTCCGCCGGCAAGTTGGGATGCTCGACCCGCATCACGATCGTCGGGTCAGCCCGCAGGCGCCCGACGCCGCCTAGGTCGACGCGGTCCGAAAACCCGACCACGCGCTCGCGTCGCTCTTGCCCGAACAACAACAGGGACAGCCCGACCCTCGGAAACATCACGAAAATCAGGGCGGTAAACAGGAAAATGGGGATGGAGAGCAGGCACGTAAAGACCAGAAAAGGTCGCCCAATCACGCGCCGGCTACGCAGGATGCGCGGGACATCCACGGGCAAGCCGGTGCGGTCGCGCGCTCCCTGGCGGTAATTGCCCTCTACCTCGCGCCGCAAATGGCTCAAGACGAGCGCGCCCGGCGCCACGATCAAGAAGCCGACGAAGCACAAGCCGTAAGAGAGGCCGCCCCCCAGCACGGTGCCAGCGATGAGGTGCATCAGCGCGAGCACGATCACTTGCTGGTCGTGCGCGGCGCCGCGCCGAGTCGCGAGGCGCACCACCTGCAGCGCGGCCGCGAACTCGACCGCGAGCGGCAGCAGGCTCTCGCCCGAAAACAGCCGCGACAGTTGCAGCGCCAAGATCGACAGCGGCAGCACCATCGCCAGACGGCGCACGACCGCGCTGTCCTGATAGCGCACCGGGAGCAGCACCGCCCCGAGCAGTCCGACGACCGTCGCCATCACGAACCAGCGATTGAGCTCCCCGCTCACCAGCAAGGAGAGCAGGCCGAGCGACGCCAGCGCGTCGGTCATGATGCGATGAATCAGGCCGAATCTCATGCGGGTGCCCGAACGCGTCGCGCGCTGTCCGGCTTTTGGGCCGGCGCCTGAGAAGGCTCGAGAAGGGCCAAAAAGCGCAGCAGGGGATCGGCGCCGACCGACGTATTGGCCCGCACCTTTTCCCCGCCCGACGCGAGCACCGAAACGCCGTCTCCGCGCTTCAAGTGCGCGACGGCGCGCGAAGCGACGTCGCGAATGCGCCGCTCGAACCGGAGCGACCAATCTTCGTCCGGCGCGCTGCCGGGGTGGGTCGAGTCGATGCTGAACGCCACGTCGCGACGCGTGTCGGTCGCGCGCTCGCGCAGCACCCGCTGATCCGGCACGGTGCTCTTGCGCCAATAGATGTCGCGCGGATCGTCGCCGTCCCGCATCGGTCGCAGGCCGTGGATCTCGTCACCGCTGCCCCGGCCGAGCGAGCTCTCACCGCCCAAGCGATCGCCTGCATCACTCGCGGGGAGCAGCACCGGATCGACTGCCGGGTAGATGATGAGCTCGTCGTCCGCGCTCACCTCACGCGACTTTTCGAACAGCCCGAACGGAAAGCGCGTGGCGACTCGAAAGCCGACGTGGTGGTCGCGCCCACGCCGCGCCGGAGTGCGCCGATACGCGGCCACCTGCGCCGAGCGTGGGCTGATTTTGAGGAAAAAACAGCGTTTGTCGGCGGGTTGTCCGGCGCGCAAATCTTCCACCTCGATGGCGTAAGACGGCACCTTCTGCTTGTGATTGAAGACCTCGATCTCGACCAGATGAGGACGGCCGACCTGTGCGCGCGGTGGCAAACGGCGCGTCACGGTCAGGTGCCGTAAGCTGAGCTCGCTGAGCACGCCCGACACGATGATCAGCGACAGCAGCATGCCGAGCAGCAGGTACAGCAGGTTGTTGCCGGTGTTGATCGCGGCGACACCCACACCGAACGTGATGAAGATGAAGTACTTGCCCTCACGCGTGAGCTTGAGCCGACGCGGCGGGCGAAAGCGCGACCAGAACTTCGACCAGCCGGTGACCTGGCCGCGCGCACGTGAACCGGATTTGCCCGGTGCGCTCGGCACGACCGACGCGTGGGGCTGAGGCTCAGACGGCGGCTGCGCCCCCGTGCGCTGCTGCGAGTGCGGCTGCGCGTTCGAGACCGGCGGCGTCGGCAACCCTGGCCCTTCCACGGCTTGCTCTAGAGTGGGACCGGGACCCGGGCGACGACGTCGCGCACGGCTGCTTCCGACTCCTCGCGCGACGGCGCGTACCCCTCGGCGTGGGCAGCGAGCCGGACGCGGTGGGAAAGGACCGGAACTGCGAGGCCGTGAATGTCGTCGGCGATGCAGTAGTCACGCCCGGCGAGCAGCGCGCGGGAGCGTGCGGCACGCGCCAAGTTCATCCCGGCGCGCGTCGAAGCGCCGAGCGACAGAGTCGGACTAGTGCGGGTGGCAGTGATGAGCGCTTGCAAGTACGCGCCGAGAGCTCCATCCATCGAGATCCGGTCGACCTCGCGCTGCAGCGCCGCCAGTGACTGGGGATTGAGCACGGGCGTCACCAGCTTCACCCGGTCCACGTCCGGGTCGAGCATCAAGCGCGTTTCGACGTGCGCCGGCGGGTAGCCGATGTGGATGCGCATCAAGAACCGGTCGAGCTGAGACTCCGGAAGCGGGAAGGTCCCCGCAAAATCCTGCGGGTTTTGGGTGGCGACCACCAAAAACGGCTCGGGCAGGGGAAGCGTGCGCCCGTCGATGGACACCTGCTCGTCACTCATGGCCTCGAGCAGTGCCGACTG
>JBEHXA010000640.1:0-4381 GCA_048498935.1 Myxococcota bacterium | reverse complement strand
TCGGCAATGCTTCCGCCCTCGAGCTCGATTGGCTCACGGGGCGCTTCGCGGCCGTGCATCTGATCGACCTCGACGGCGCGGCGCTGGAGCGGGCGCGCG
Source organism: Myxococcota bacterium (assembly GCA_048498935.1). GTDB lineage: Bacteria > Myxococcota_A > Polyangia > Polyangiales > Polyangiaceae > PMG-095. The sequence goes on along the minus strand of JBEHXA010000640.1, from coordinate 4,282 downwards.
CCGGCGTGCCGGCTCCGCGTCGCGAGCGCGTCGTGCTGCACCCGGACGTGGACTTGAGCGTTCTACTCGACCAGCTCGACCCGTGGGGCGAGTCTTTCCCGGCGCCGCGCGAGCTCGGCGCGCAGGCCGTTGCTTCGGCGCGGGGGCTGGTGCAACAGCTCGGGCGCTTCGACGTCACGCTCTCGACTTGCCTGCTCAGCCAGCTCGGGCTGCCGTTTCGGCGCGCGTGGGTCGCGCCGGCCAGCACGTGGGCCAACCTCTCTGCGGCCGTGACGGCCGTGCACCTAGCGACGCTCGCCGGCTGCACGGGGCGCCGTGGCGTGCTCGCCTTCGACGTGCAGGTGAGTGGCAACACCGTGACGCCGGAGCCGCGCGCCGTGCTCGCACAGCTCGGCGCGCCGGGACTCAAGGCGTTCGTCGCCGAACCCAAGCTGCTCGAGCCGTGGGCCTGGAACCTCGGCGACGAAGAGCTACAGGTCTTCGCGATTGAATTCGCGGGGGCCGGCGCGCCGCCCAGCGAGGCGAGCGAACCGGCCTGAGCCCGCGAGCTCGGCGAAGCTCACACTTTCTTGATCAGCGGCAGCGGTCCCTTGCAGAAGCGCGGATCGCCGAAGGTCTGGTCCTCGATGCCGAAGCTGTTGAGGATGGACACGCACAGATCGTTGTTGGACAGATCCGGCGAGCCGATCTTCTTCTGATCGCCGCTCGATACCTTGTCGATGAAGGGCTTGAGCGCGGCCGAGCCCATCGACGCCGGCAGGGGAGCTGCGTCCCATTGGTCGGCCGTGTAAACGTCGTTGAACTGAATGTTGAGGCCCTGGCGGAAGTAGCCGCCGTTCGAGCCGGCCAGCACGATCGGCACGTTGCGGCTCTCGTGCGCGGCGCCGTCGCTGAGGCAGCTCGTCCACATCATGAGCGAGTTGTCGAGCAGCGTGCCGTTGCCTTCGGACTCCGGAATCGCGGAGAACTTGTCGATGAAGCCGTTGAAGCGCGAAGCGTACCACTGGTCGATGTACTGCAGCGCCGGGTTACGGGCGTGGGACATGCCGTGGTGGCCGTCGTTCTCCTTGGTGTAGTCGATATCCTGGATCCACTTGTATTGCAGGCCGGTCTCGCTGCTCGCCCACATGAAGGTGACGATGTTGGTCAAGCCGCAGCTCATGGCCTGCGCGACGATCTCCATCATCATGTCGCCGACGACGGGGAAGTTGTCGCTCTTCATCGCCCAGTCGTGCGTGGCTTTGCGATCGGCGGTGTTGACGCCTGCCGGCGCCGTCGGACCCTGAATCGCGCCGCAGTCGACGATGTCGCCGAGCCGCAGCTCCATGTCGCGAATGGCGTCGGCGTGATGTTGCAGCAGCTGACGATCGGACGTGCTGAGCTTCGGCTGGAGCCGCTCGAAGTCCTTGTAGGCTGCGTCGAGCACGCTCTTGTCGAGGAAGTGGCGTAGCTCCTTGTCCTTATCGGTCGCGGTCGCATCGCCGAACAGCTTGGTGAACAGGTCGAAGGGATCGTTGTTCGGCGCGCGCGGGTTGGCGGAGCCGTTGTAGCTGACGCGCTTGTCGACGTAGCGGTCGTTCAGGTTCTCGTCGACTTGCACGCCCACCTCGAGCGACGGGAACTTGACCTTGCCCGCGAACAGCTTGGTGGCCAGCACCTGATCGAGCGAGATGGCGTTGGCCAGACCGGCGTCGCCGACGGTGCCGTCGCCTCCGATCAGCAGGTCGCCCGTGAGCATGCTGGCGATGCCCTTTTGGTGGCCACCGGGGTGCTCCTTGCCGTCCGGTGACATGGCGGGCGTCTGGTACTCGCCGCGAGCGCTGACGAAGCTCAAGCGATCCAGCACCAGGAGTTTGTCGGCGTTGGGCTGTAGCGGATGCAAAATCAGGTTCGGGGAGGCCAGCGCTTCACCGTTGCTGATGTCGGTTTCCGTCGCGTGCAGGCGCAAGCGCCAGTTGTAGTAGAGCATCCCGTTCGGCGAATACATGAACAGGAAGCGCTTCTTCGGAACGGTCGGAACCTGCGCGTGCACGTAGAGGCTGTCGAGCCCGACTACGAACGGAAGGGCTGCCGCTGAGATGCCGAGGCTCTGCAAAAAGCGGCGACGGCCTGTGGTCATGTTGCCCATGGCTAATTCGCTTACTCCTGATTCCAACGATTGAGGAAGGCTTCGCTCTGGGTCAGCCCCAGCAGCAGATCGGGCAGGTTCTGCGCGGTGGTGGTGAACGCGCCGGCCAACGTATTGATGGTCGCCTCGTCGGCGCTCGTTTCCACGCGCTTGGCCGTGTAGCGATACAGCTGCTTCACGAGGCAGTGAGCCACGGCGGTGGTGCCCGCCAGGTTGTTGGCGAGCTCCACTGCGCTAGCGGTCGGCTTGTTGAGCGCCGCGTCGTCGTTGCCCTGCTCGTCGATGGCACCGCTGATGGTGCCAGCCGAGACTACGGCTTGCCCGTTGTCGTCCACGGTGGTGTAGGCGCCGAGCGTGTCGTAGTTCTCGAACAAGAAGCCCACCGGGTTGATGCGCACGTGGCAAGCCATGCAACGCGGCGCAGAGGTGAACGTCTCGAAGGCCGTCCGAACGCTCGCGTTCTCGGGGACGCCTGGGAAGACCGGCACGTCGTTCGGCGGATTCGGCAGCTCTTGGCAGAGCAGCTGATCCCACACGAACACGCCGCGCTTGATCGGGTGCGTGCCGTTCTCGGTGGCGAGCGCGCCCATGATGGCCGGGTGCGAGATGATGCCGGCACGCTCGGCTGGGTTGACGTTGACCGGTTGAAGCTCGGTCCCGGTGACGCCGCTGACCCCGAAAAGAGGCGCGATCGACTGGTTCACGAAGGCCTGCGTGCCGTTCATCAACGAGTTGACGCCGTTGGGCGACCACAGCGCGGCGTCGACCTGGGCGTTGAACGACGCCAGGATGCTGGCGCGCATGGCGTTGTCGTAGGCGTTCGTGTACTTGCCGGTTTTGACGGGCGGTAGGGTGTCGGCGTGCAGCCACTGCTCGTAGAAGGTCTGCAGACCCACCTTGGCGCGCGGATCGGCGATCAGACGTCGAGCCTCTTCGGCGATCTGCTCGGTGGTCGACAGCCCACCTGCGGCGGCCTTGGCGAACAGCGCGCTGTCCGGCATCGTGCCCCAGATCAGGTAAGAGAGGCGGCTGGCCATCGAGTAGCCGGCGACCTTCACCGCACCTGCGCCGAGTGCCTGCTCTTCGAGCTCCAGGTGGTAGAGGAAATACGGCGACTGCAAGATCTGCTCGACCACCGCGCGCGTCCCGGCGTCGAAGTCGAACTTCGTGGCGACGCTGGTGTGGAGCGCGATCAGCGCGGCGCGGGTGTCGGCGTCGACCGGGCGCCGAAACGCTCGTGTCCCGAGGTCATCGACCAACTTGCCGACGCATTCGGCCGGCGTGGCGGTGATGGCCGCGGCATCGCACGGCACCAGAGCGCGCAAGTCGACGGCTCCCGCTGCTTGAATGGCGGCGTCGTAATAAGCGGCGACCGTCGCGTCGCCCGCGACCAGACCCGCTCGGTAGCCGGCCACGGCACCGTCGGGATCGAGCGGGCTCGTCACGTCCACGCCGAGCAGGTCGTGGACCGACCTCACATACTCGCGGTTCGTGAGGCGCCAAGTGGGCGCCGCTTGGATCGGTGAACCGGGGTCGGGGTTGCCCATCGGGTCGGTCCCGCCGCCACTGCCGCCGCTCGCTCCGGTGCCGACGACGGTCGAGCCGCCGCTGCCGCCGTTACCGACGGTGCCACCGCCGGGTTGGTCGGGGTTGGTCGCGCCAGCCCCCTGGGGCGAGTCCCCGCCCAAGACGCCGTGACACCCGCTGAGAGTGAAGGTGAGGACTGGGACACCGACAAACAACGGCGCCACTCGTGCGGCCACGTGGCGCACGGCTCGGGAAAAGCAACCCATGAACCGCTCCGATTTCGCTGGCAGCCGGGCTGACGACCCGACTTCAAACGTGCGTGTCCAAGCACTTCCTCTGCTGTTTGAAATTTGCTCGTGGTGCTGAACTCAATTTGCGGGTGGCGGTGAAGGTTCGAGGTGCGATACCCCTTGGCGAGGAGACATGGCTCACCCGCTTTGTAGGTGGACTGGACTAGGGCTCGTCTTGGGCGCCCTCGTGAGCTGTTCGGGTGGCGATGATGCGCCCGAAAGTCCAGGCACTGCTGGCTCGTCAGGTGGCGGTAGCGGCGGCGCCGCCGGGACGGCGGGTTCGGTCGCGACTGCGGGCACGGGCGGCAGCGTCACTGTGGGTGGTGGTGGTACCGGT
>JBEHXA010000639.1:0-4389 GCA_048498935.1 Myxococcota bacterium | reverse complement strand
GGGTGGCGATGGTGCTGAGCTCGCGATCGAGCTCTTTGAGGCGTTCTTTGTCGGCGGGCGCTAGCTCGGCGCCTTGCCGGCGAAAATCGGCCAAAGTCTTCTTGAGAAGGCGCTGTCGCGTGGCGTCGAGGCTTGCCGCCTCCGGCGTGGCGTCGAGCTCTTTCAGGGCCCGGTAAAGCCCCTCGCGCAGCGAGATGCTCGACCAAAACGCGCTCACGCTCGGCAAGACCGCATTGTAGGCGTCGCGGAACTCTGGCGTCGTGGCCACGTTCTCCAAGTGCTCGACGATGCCCATCGCCAGCTCGAGCTGTTCGGTCGCTGCTTCGAGCGCGCCGAGGGTGGTGGCGTAGCTGCGCGGCGCATTCTCGACGGCGTCGAGCGCTGCTTCCGAGCGCGCGAGCAACTCCTTGATGGCCGGCTCGACGTGGGCAGGCGAGATGCGATCGAACGGGACATCGAGCGAGAGCGTGAGCAGAGGATTTTCCATACGGCCTGATCGTTAGCCTAAGGCGCCCGCTCGCTTGCAGCTAGCCGCCCCGAGCTGAGCCGGCGTTCGCTGAAGGCCGGCCTTTTGGCCGATCGCGGGCGCGGCGCGCGCTAGGCAACCGTGGGCTACAATCAAAGCCCGTGACCAGTGAGCCGCCCCGCGCCGCTGTCGAAGGCGCGCTGCTTTGGGAGCCCGACGCGCGGCGCGTCGAAAGCTCGCGGCTTCGGCATTTCATCGGCTGGCTTTCGCGCGAGCGTGGGCTCGTGTTCGACAGCTACGAGGACCTGTGGCGCTGGTCGGTGGGTGATGTCGAAGCTTTTTGGCCCGCGCTGATCGACTATTTTGGGGTCGCGGTCGGCGGGTCGCGTTCGCCGGTGCTGAGCGGCGCGATGCCGGACGCTCATTGGTTCCCGAACGCGACGCTCAACTACGCCGAGCATTTGCTGCGTCGGCGCGACGGGCACGTGGCGCTGGTCGCTGTCGACGAAACCGGCGGGCGTCACAGTCTCGCCTACGGTGAGCTCGCCGACCAGGTGGCGCGCGCACGCGTCGGGTTGCTGAAGGCTGGTGTGCGGCGCGGTGATCGCGTGGCGGCGTTCTTGCCGAATGGCATCGAAGCAGTCGTGGGGCTACTCGCGAGTGCCAGCATCGGAGCGATCTGGTCGAGCGCGGCGCCGGAGTTTGGCGTCGAGAGCGTGCTGGATCGGTTTCGACAGATCGAGCCGAAGGTGCTTCTGGCCTGCTCTGGCTATTTTTACGGCGGAAAGCGCCATGATCGTCTGGCCGAACTCGGCGCCGTCGCGGCGGCGTTGCCGTCGCTGTCGGCGGTGTTCGTGATCGGCGAGGGCGACGTGAAGGAGCTCGGCCAGCTCGGCCAGCTCGCGCCGTCGGGCTGGAGCGAGCTCGTGGCCGAGCACGAGCCGCTCTCGTTCGACCCTGTGCCGTTCGAACACCCGCTATGGATCCTCTATTCGTCCGGCACGACGGGTCTGCCGAAGCCGATCGTGCAAGGCCACGGCGGCATCTTGCTCGAGCACCTGAAGGCTCTCGCGCTGCACATGGATCTGGGCGAGACCGATCGCTTCTTTTGGTTTTCGACCACCGGCTGGATGATGTGGAACATGCTGGTGAGCGGGCTCGGGCTCGGCACCACGCTCGTGCTCTACGATGGCAGCCCAGCCATGCCCACGTTGGGCGCGCTGTGGAAGCTCGTCGAGCGCGAGGGCATCAGCTACTTCGGGACCAGCGCGCCGTTCTTGCTCGCATGTCAAAAGGCGCGGCTCGAGCCTAAATCAGTGGCCAAGTTGGCCAGCCTGCGCAGCATCGGCACGACCGGGGCGCCGCTGCCCAGCGAAGGCTTCGGCTGGGTGTACGAGCACATCGCGCCCGACTTGCTGCTCGGCTCGGTGAGCGGCGGTACCGACGTTTGTACGGCGTTTTTGCTGAGCTGCCCGCTATTGCCGGTGCGAGCCGGTCAGCTGCAGTGTCGCGGGCTCGGCGCCAAGATCGAGTCGTGGGACGACGCGGGACGACCTCTGGTGGGTGAAGTGGGGGAGCTGGTCTTGACCGCTCCGCTCCCTTCAATGCCGATCGGCTTCTGGAACGATCCCGAGCGCGAGCGCTTTCGTGGCAGCTACTTCGGCATGTATCCAGGCGTGTGGCGCCATGGCGACTGGCTCAAGCTCAACGCCGATGGAAGCTCGGTGATATACGGCCGCTCCGACTCGACGCTCAATCGCGGCGGCGTGCGCATGGGCACCAGCGAGTTTTATCGCGTGGTCGAGGCGCTGCCGGAAGTGGCGGACAGCTTGGTCGTCGACACCGGCTCGCTCGAAGACGCGGTCGGCAGGATGTGGCTGTTCGTGGCACTTCGCGAAGGCCTGGTGCTCGACGCCGCGCTGCGGCGGCACATCAAGGACGTGCTCAAAACGCAGCTCTCGCCGCGGCACGTGCCCGACGAGTTGCGGCAAGTCGCCGCCGTGCCGCGCACCCTCAACGGGAAGAAGCTCGAGGTTCCGGTGAAGCGCATCCTGCTCGGCGCGGACCCGGCGAACGTGGCGAGCCGCGACACGCTGGCGAACCCACAAGCGCTGGACGATTTGGTGGCTCTGCTTCGAACGGAAGGCGCGCTCTAAATTCCGAGCCGCTCGCTCGCGATGCGGATCGCCAGCGGGCTCTGATCGACGCCGGCGTAGCTGCGTCCCAGGTTCTTGGCCGCGACCAGCGTCGTGCCGGAGCCGCACATCGGGTCGAGCACCCGACTGGTCGGCGCGCTCGCGGCGCGCACGATGCGCTCGAGCAGGGCGAGCGGCTTTTGCGTCGGGTAGCCGGTGGTTTCAGCGACGAGCGGGGTGTTGGCGCGCATCGCCGGGCAATCGCTCCACACGCTGCCCAAGCGCCGCCCCCGATCGGCGTAGTAGCGGTAGGTTTTGCCGGCGACGTGCCGCTCGCGATAGCGTCGCCCCTCGGCGTCGACGTTGTTGAAATGCATGCGCAGGCTGGTCGCGGCAAAGCTCTCGCGCAGAGCTGGGTCGTCACCATTCCAGATCGGTTGCTTGCCGCGCGCGTAAACCAAGATGGTTTGGTGCGTCACGCTCGGGCCCGTGCGCTTCTTGCCGCCGTTACCCGGTACCCAGATCACTTCGCCCCAGAAGGCGGCGCGGCCGAACACGCGATCGGCGGCGACCTTGGCGTCGTGCACGGTGCGGTGATCCAGGTGAAGCCACAAGCTGCCTCGCGCGCTCAGCGCATCGCGCACCACCTCCAGCCGCGGCTCGAGCATGCTCAGAAAATCGTCGATGGTGCTCCAGGCGTCGTCGTAGGCATGCTGGCCGCGAGCCCGCTCACCTTTGCCGACGCGCGCCGCCCGCTTGGTTTTCGCGTTGAAGGGCGGGTCGGCGTAGGCCAAGTCGAACTTGCCGCGCCGGGCCAGCTCCGGCACGAGCGTGAGACAGTCGCCGTGATGCAGCACGCCCGCGCTGCGACTCAAGCACCACCGCCGTCGGCCGCGCTGCTCGCCAGGGGCGCGGCGGGGCTCGGCTCGAGCGGCTCGTCGTTCGCGATTTGCTCGAGCACGGCCGCGTCTGCTTCGGCGCCTGTGGGTAGCTCGGGCAGCCACTCCCAATAGGGCCCGCCGCCGCTGCAGCCGCCTGGCGTTTCTTGGGGCGAGCACGCGATGCGCAGGTGCAAATGATCGTCGTGCGGCAGGCTGTCGCCGGGCTGCAGCATCACCGTTTGCGCGCGGTATTGCAGCTCGATCGGCTCGCCGAGCGCGCGCGCGTAGTCGAGGAGCAGCGCCTCGCGCGGCTTGCTGATGAACAAGAACTGCACACCGATGTCCGGATCGGTCACCAGCTTTTTCACGAGCAGCCACTCGCGCTCCACGTCGAGCCGCACGTAGTCACCGCTGTCCGGAACTACCGCCAGACCGTCGGCCTCGAAGCGCACGAAGCCGGGGCTCGACAACGGTGCGCCTGCGGGCGTGAGCGCATAGAACAGCAGGTCGACGTCGCGACCGCTGCGGTGCGAAGCGTGCCCGGGGATCTTGCCTCCGCCGCGAGCGCCCAGATCGCCGATGATCAACAGGCCGCCCGGGAGCTCGGCGTCGATCTCGGCCGCGATGCGCTCGAGCGCGCTGACCAGGCGTGGCCTCCCCCAATGGTTCTTGCCCTTGGGGCGGTAGCGGGCAAAGCCCTTACCTTGCTCCGGTAGCTCCACTGCGTCGGTTTGGACGCCCTGGTTCGGTACTCCGATCGAGCCGGTGAGGCCGGGCGCGAGTGGAGTCGGGGTGCTGAAGCAAGCGCTCAGTGACAGTGCAGCGCAAAGGGCGGCGAGCTCGGCAGCGCGCATCAGCCGAGCTCCGGCATGAAGGTGTGGAGCCGCTCTGCGATCTCGCGGGCGCC
>JBEHXA010000638.1:0-4394 GCA_048498935.1 Myxococcota bacterium | reverse complement strand
GAAGGGACCGGCGCGCGACCGGAAGAAATCGGAACCTGCGACGAAGCGGGTAGGAGCGAGTGCGGCAGCTCGGACGGGTGACGCAGCGGAGGCATGCTTGCGTCTCGGCTCGGCCCACTCGCCGGGGCTCGGACCGCGGGCATCGACGCGCTACTGGCAGAGCCGGGCGATACTAGATGCGCGCCGTTGACGCGCACGCGGTGAGCCGGCACGTCCTGCACGCGCTCGGTAAGCAGGCGATGCAAGCTCGCGTCGTCGAAAGGCATGCGCCCCTCGCAAATCTCGACCTCGATCGCAGTGCGAAATACGGTGGCGTACGACTGGGCCAACGCCTCGGCTTCGGCCTCCGACATCAAGCGGGTCAGGTTCACCGCGAGCTTGGCGCGAATGCGGTAGCCATCGAGCGTGCGCGCAGAAAGGACTCGGTTCACCGAGTCCACGTTGCGCTTCTCGAATAGGGACCAACGAGCCACGACTGCACAACGGCAGCTCGAGCCTGGAGCTTAGCCCTATGCCTGTACTCGCCCGGTATCGCTCACAATTTGAGACGCTCGCCGGCCGCACGAATCTGTGCGTCGCTCGGAGGTGTGGCAATACCGCGCGGATCGCGCGAGCTCTGCAGGTGCACCATCCAGCCCGGATATTCCAGAGGGAGCGCGCTCGCTTCGTCGAGCAGCGTCAGTTGCTCGCTCGATAGCTTGAGCTCCGTCGCAGCGAGATTGTCGGTGAGCTGCTCGAGCCTTTTTGCCCCAATGATGATGCTGGTGACGAACGGCTTACTCAGCTCCCAAGCGAGTGCGACCCGCGCCGCCGAAACGCCTGTCTCTTCGGCCACCTGGCGCAGCGCTTTGAGCACGCGCGGTAGGCGCTCCATGTTCACGGGCGGGAAATCGAAGCTGGCGCGCCGCGCATCCGCCGGCCCTTTCTTATCGGGATCGAACTTACCTGAAAGCAAGCCTCCGGCGAGCGGGCTCCAAGGCAGCACGGCAAGGCCGCGAGCCTGGCAGAGCGGCGCAATCTCGCGTTCGATGTCTCGGCCAACCATCGAGTAGTAGACCTGCGCGCTCTGGAAGCGAGCCAGGCCGTTCTGTTCGGCAAACGTGATGGCGTGCGACGCCACCCATGCCGGCAGGTTGCTGAAGCCGACGTAGCGCGCCTTGCCGGAGCGAACGACGTCGTCGAGCGCGCGCACCGTTTCTTCGATGGGCGTCACTGCATCGAAGCCGTGGATCTGATACAAGTCCACGTGATCGAGGCCGAGGCGCCGCAGGCTCGCGTCGATGCTCGACAAGATGTGACTACGCGATAGGCCGACCTGGTTGATGCCCGGCCCCACGCGCCCTCGCACCTTGGTGGCGATCACGAACTGCTCGCGGGGTCGATTCAGGCTCTTGAGCGCTTCGCCGAGCAGGCGTTCGCTATCGCCGTCCGAATAGACGTCAGCCGTATCTACGAAATTGACGCCCGCGTCGAACGCGGCGGACACGAGCTCGAGCACTTCTTTCTGCTGGAGCTGACCGATGGCTTGCCACATGCCTTTGCTGCCGCCGAAGGTCATGGCGCCCAAGCACAGCTCCGATACGTACAGTCCCGTCTGGCCGAGGAGGTGGTAACGCATGCCCATGGGGCTAGGGCTCTCGCGGCACACGGTCAACCCCTACGCCTCGTAGAAGGTGAAGGCCGGCAATTGCCATAGTCCACTTCGGATCCGTCTCGTGGCTGTCGAATTTAGGCGACTCTTTCTGTTAGCTGGCGCAGCGGCGCTCGCGGCGGGCTGCGACCCACGGGTCGTCATTGGAGCCCGCTGGGGAGAGCAGGGCGACGCGAGTTCTGGTGGAACCGGAACGGTCGAGCCGCCGTCAGGCACGCCGGCCGGTGGCGACTCGGGTGGCGGCGGGGCTAGCGCTGGAGGTGACGCGGGGGCTGGCGGCGCCACGGAGCCTCCGCGTTGGTGCGCGGTGGCTCCGTGGCTCAACGAGCGTGTCGCCTTCAGCGGCGAGCAGGGCACGTTGGTGCCGGCCGGCAGCTATCGGCTGAGCTACGAGTCGGGCGCGCAGATCCACGATCGCTCGCTCGGCTATGAAGTGACCGATCACTATTGGGGCAAGGCGTCGCTCGAAGCAGGTCACCACGTCTTCAGTGGTGACAGCCCCGAGGCGGGAGGCACCAGCCTGTGGCTCGTCGACGACGGGCTCGTCGGTGGTGACAGCGTGGACGACGTTGAAAATGCCAATCGCGGCTACACTTGGCCCACGCTGAATCACGTGGGGGGTGAGCTCTACGTCACGCTCTACGATGATTACTTCGGTGACAATTCCGGACCCGGAGTAAAGCTTTGTATTGCGCCCGTCGATTGAGCTGACTGCTCGCAACGAACTTCAGATGCCGCACATGCGCGCCAGCCAGTCTTCGACGGACGGCGAGCTGATGCGGCGCTTGAGGGAGCCGTTCATGCTCAAGAGGCCAAGCGACTTGCCGTCGGAGGCAACCACGACGGGCGGGTGCGTGGCGGCTGCATTGCAGGCTGAGGTGTCATCGTGGTTGGAGCCATAGGGCTCGAACTTGTTGCGAATACTGGTGGGTGACACGTCCGAGCCGTGTTCACCCACGAGGTTGAACACCGAATCGGCGCGGTGCTCGTCGCCCAAGCAACCCAAAAACACCTCGTGGCTCGGCCCGCCGAACACCATGAGCTCGCAGTCGTCGGCCGCAGCCGACTCCTCGTCGCTGGCGCTCTCGGCGCCCGAGGTGGACGCTTGTCGACCCTCGCGCAGCTTGCGAAGCTCACTCAGCACCTCACGCTGAAGCTGATGGCGTCGTTGCTCCAGCTCCCGCTGCTCGCGTTCGATTTGCTCGTCGCGCTTCGCTTCGCTCTGGCCCCCGGTGGCCGCCGGCTCGGACGGCGCGCAGGCCGCTACGAAACCGGCCGCCAATGACACCAGCAGCATCCGCACGGCACCGCTCTGCATGCCGCCCTTTATGTACGGAGCCCCACCAATCCTTCAAGTCCGTGAACTGCGCCCCGAACACCACGCAACTTGCGACCCCTGACGCCGGGTTGGCGGCGATCCGACTGAAAAGGTGCAGTGAGCGCGAAAGCGCGCGTGGCAGCTTGCGTCGGGAGCACAGAAGCGCCTCGCGGGATCCGGCCCGGCTCGCCAATTGCCCGCAAAAGTTCGGGAGATCGCCGGCACGGAGACACCCTGCGGCCGGTACGAAGGCTGCTAGCGGAGCCGCGCGATGGATCAGACCCTGCCCCCCTCCGCCGCCGGTAGCTCGCCGGCAGCGAGCGTGCTCCACGCTGGCGCGTGGTCACGGTTGGTCGACGCGGTCAAGGCGGTAGCGACGTCGGAAGTGGGTAGCAGGTTTCGGCTGCTATTCGCCGCCATCCTGGTGCTGCTGCTCGCGATCAGCGGCTTGAACGTCGTCGGCAGCTACGTCGGTCGCGACCTGATGACTGCGATCGAGCAGCGCCGAGTGGGGCATTTCTTTTCGATCGCGGTGCTCTACGTGCTGGTGTTCGGGGCGCTCACGGTAGCCGCGGTGGTCGAGCGCTTCATCGAAGAGCACCTCGCGCTGCTCTGGCGCAACTGGCTCACGCAAAAGCTGGTGGGTGAGTACCTGGCGGACGGAGTCTTTCTGAGCCTGAGGGAGCGCGGCGAGCTCGGCAACCCCGACCAGCGTATCGCCGACGACGCCCGCGCCTTCACGGCCACTACCCTCTCGTTCGTGCTCATGTTCTTGAACGCCGTCTTCGCGATCGTGAGCTTTTCCGGCGTCATGTGGTCGATCAGCCCGCTGCTCTTCGGGGTGGCCGTCGCCTACGCACTGCTCGGCTCGTTGCTCACGGTAGCGCTCGGACACCCGCTCGTGAGACTGAATTACAATCAGTCCGATCGCGAAGCCAGCTTTCGGAGCGAGCTCGTGCACGTAGGACAGAACGCGGAGTCGGTGGCGCTGCTGCAGCTCGAAGGACGGGTTCGGACGCGCCTCGCAACCAGGCTCGAAGCACTCGTCAGGAACGCAAAGCGCATCATCTCGGTGAACCGCAACCTGTCGTTCTTCACGACCAGCTACGCCTACGGCATTCAGCTGGTCCCACCGCTCATCGTCGGGCCGCTGTTCATGCACGGCAAGGTGGAGTTCGGAGTGGTCACGCAATCGGCGATGGCCTTTTCCGTCCTGCTCGGCGCGTTCTCGTTGATCGTCACGCAGATTCAACAGCTGTCGTCGTACGCGGCGGTGGTCGCGCGGCTCGGGACGCTCACGACCGCGGTGGAGCGAGCGGCTGCGCCGGCGCGCGCGCCCAGCGAACGCCCTACCGGCGTCCAACGGCTGACCTACGAGGACGTGACGCTCCGCGCGACGAGAGCGTCATCGCTGCTCGTCGAGCG
>JBEHXA010000637.1:0-4395 GCA_048498935.1 Myxococcota bacterium | reverse complement strand
TCGTTCGCCGAGCTGCCCTGGTGGGAGCTCTATCGCGATCCCAAGCTCTTCGAGCTGATCAAGACCGCGACCACCAGCGCCTACGACCTGCGCATCGCACTGGCGCGCGTCGAGATCGCGCGCCAGAGCCACCGCGCGGCGGCGTGGGCGCTCGCCCCGACGGTTGGCGTGACCCTGGGCGCGGGCGACGCCGTCGGTTCGACCACCATTCCGGGCATGTATCCGCCCGGCGAGACGAACCAGCACTACGGCCTCTCGGTCGGCGCCTCGTGGGAGCCGGACCTCTGGGGACGTCTGCGCCGCATCAAGGAAGCGGCCGAGAACGAGTACCTGGCCGCCGATGAAGATCGACGCGGCGTGTACATCGCGCTCGTGAGCGACATCGCCGAGCTCTATTTCGACCTCGCCGCGATCGACAAGCAGGAAGCCTACGCCAAGCAAGCCGTCGAAACGCGCCGCGAAACCTTCGAGATGTTCCAGCAGCGCGCGGGCGGCGGCGTCGGTAACGACCTCGAGGTCGCGCGCGCCAAGGCCAGCTTGAAGCAAGCCGAATCGCAGGTCACGCAGCTGCAGCTCGCCCGCATCACCGACGAGGACGCGCTCAGCTACCTGCTCGCCAAGCCGCCGGGACCCATCGAGGGGCGCGCCAACCTGGATGCGCTCACGGTGCCGCCGGACGTGCCAGCAGGCCTGCCGTCGACGCTGCTCAAGCGGCGCCCTGACATTCGTGGCTCCGAGAAGCGCTTGAAGGCCGCCAACGCGCGCATCGGCGCAGAAATGGCCGACTTTTTCCCGAGCTTCAACCTGACCGGGTTCTTGGGTGTCGCCAGCCCGAACCTGAACGAGGCCAAGAGCATCCGCGGTGGCGCTGCGCTGTTCAAGTGGACGCTCCCGTTCTTGGGCGGTGAGCGCGAGCGCGCCGAATACGACGCCGCCAAGGCCGCCTGGGAGGGCTCGGCCGCCGACTACGAACGTACGGTGACCAATGCGTTTCGCGAGGTGGCTGACTCGCTCGCAGCGGTTCAAAGCTTGCGCGAGCGCCGCGCTGCCCTGCAAGAGCAGGTCGAAGCGCTCGAGTATGCGGGCCGCATCGCGGTAGATCGCTATCGCGGTGGTGTTTCGAACTACCTCGAGGTGCTCACGGTGCAGGAGCAGATGCTGGCTGCGCAGCTCGAGCTCGGCTTCGTGATCGGCCGCCAGTTGGTGGCCGTGTCACAGCTCTATCGCAACCTCGGTGGTGGCTGGCCCATCCCCGAAGAGAAAGAAGACGAAAAGAAGGACGAGCAGTCCTCGAAGTAGTCTTCGTTCCCCCCAAAAAAGAATCCTCTCTGCCTCCCTGCGTTTGCTGCTCAGTCGGTGCAAGACGAGCCGTGCGGCAGGCCGATGTACGTGCGGCCGAGCGGCGTGAGCTTGCCTTGGGCGTCGAATAGCTCGGCCTCTGGGATGGGCGAGGCGCTGAACCACGAGTAGCGGAACACGTTCGGGTCGTCTTCGAGCACCGGAATGGCCGCCCGCATGTACTTCTCTTGGCCCGCGATCGAGCGATCGCCGCCGTAGGCGCAGGCGAACTCGGTGAGCCAAATGGGTCGACCGAACTGCGCGAACTCGCCGAGGTACCACTTGAGCGAGTCGGTGTCGCAGTTGTACCAATGCACCGCCACGAAATCGACGCGGCAGCCCGAGCAAGCGGCGAAGAAGTCCTTCAGGTAGTCGAACGGGTTGGTGTCGTGACACGGCCCCGTCTTGTTGCCGTCGTCACCGCAGAAGTTCACGGCGGGGCCCACGAGCCCGAGTCCTTCGGCGTCGGCGATGGCTTCGAGCTGTGGCCACAAGCTCGCGGCTTCCGTCGCGCTCAGGTTTGCTTGCTCGTAGAAGTTCGGCTCGTTGAACCCGAGGAGGTGCTGAGCGCCAGCGAGCTTTGCCTCGTGCACACGCGCAGCGTCGATGTCGCCCTTGGCGCGCACCATCGGCTCGAACACGACGCCGTCGACGCTGCCCTGCGCGCGGTTGCTCCAGTTGTACCACCAGCTCAAACCGTGACTCACGTCGGCATCAGTCATGCGTTGCTCGGGCCACGCGACGCCGCGCTTGCAGCCCGGCGTCGTGTCCGCTGTAAAGCCTCCGTCCGGATCCTTCGACCCGTCATCGCCCGATCCGCCGCACGCCACCCCACCTAGTGACAGCGCGACACCAACCAACGAAGCCAAAGCGCAGGACGTTTTCAACGCCCGGTAGTGTCCCGCGCCCGTCGCTTCCGTCTAGCCCGAAAGAAAGTTTTCAAACTCACTGCGCGTATGCAGGTCAATGTGCTCCACAGTGCGTTCGCCGTCGCCAGTTCCTTAGCGGATTGCGATTGCCCTTGCCGCTGCGGCTGTGCGCGTGCCTCACCGCATGCCTCTGGCGAATGGGCCTTCGTGCGCTGCGATTCGTGTCGCATTTGCGACACGAAAAACGTAATGAATTCGCGAGCGCATTTAGCGGATGACGCCATGTCGCAGATGCGACACCTCAAGCGGCCCTACCGTCGCCTCGAGCATCTGTGAGCGGGGCGCAGGAGCAGGATGGCGGGACGGTATTTCGGTCATGCGCCTCGGGGGCTGAAGGCAGCTGCGGTCGAGCGGTATTTGAAGTCGGATTTGACGCTGGAGGAGGTGGGGGCGCAGTTTGAACGCCGGATGGGCGAAGCGCGCAAGAGAAGCTTCGCCTCTTGCTGTAAGCTTTGAAGCTGTCGGATGCGGAGCGCGGTGAGTTTCTGAGGCGAGAAGGTTTGCGCGACGGCGACCTGGAGCGCGTCGAAGCTGAGATGACGAATGAGCTGGGCGGCGAGGCGATAGCGCAGGGGACCGCCAGCGAATCCAGGTGCTAGAGCGCCCGAACGCCAAGCAGGAAAAGCGGCTGCGGGAGGCCGAAGTGCTGCTCGACCTCCAAAAAAGTCCAAGAGCTTTGGGGGGCAAAGGACGACGACACGACGAAGCGTCGAGGTCGAAGATCCTCGCGCTGCTAGACGACGGCACGAGACGCGGGGCACGCCGAGAAGCCGATAAGCTCGTCCTCCACGCCGACAACGGCGCGCCCATGAAAGGCAGCACCATGCACGCGACGGCTTCCTGAGCCTCCAGGCAGCTCGCGATTGGGTGAAGCGATTCGTCAACTGGTACAACGCCCAGCACCTGCACTCCGCCATCGCGTTGGTCACACCAGACGACCGCTACCATGGTCGCGATGTCGCCCTCCTCGAGAACCGCCGGCGGCTTTACCTCGCTGCCCAGCAGCGCCATCCGCACCGCTGGACCCAATCGCCCAGAAGCTGGCAACGGCCTGCCATCGTCACCCTCAACCCCGAGGGTGTTGTCCTGGCCGCTCCGAAATTCAACGCCCTAAGCGACAACTACCTCGAGGAGTCCCGGTGGTTAGCGCGTCGCATCTGCGACATGGCGTCAGAACGGAAATCCCTCCGCGATTTCATTGATGAATTCGTGCCGCAAATGCGACACGAATTCGCGGCCGCCAGTCCCCTACGGCTTGGAAAAGCGGCTCAGACGCGCTAACGCGGTGACAGCGCACGAGCGTGGCGTCGTGACGCCGATGAGCAGGGAGCCGGTGCGAAGCCGGAGGTCGGAAGGCTGGCCTACTCTTTGGTCTTGGCGAACGTGAGATCGGGCCACTCTTTTTGAGTGGTCTCGAGGTGCCAAGAGTTGCGCGCGAGGAAGACTAGGGCGCCGGTGTGGTCGTCGGCGAGGTAGCCGTCGTTGCCGTTTTCGAATTTCTTGATCAGCGCGGCGTCGCCGCCTTCGACCCAGCGTGCGGTGAAGAGTCCTGCTGCCTCGAAGACGACGGGGATGTCGTATTCGGTCTTGATGCGATCGGCGAGCACGTCGAATTGGAGGGCTCCGACTACGCCCACGATGTGGTTGGAGCCGATGCGCGGCTTGAAGATGCGGGCGGCGCCTTCTTCGGCCAGCTGCTCGAGGGCGCGCGTGAGGTGCTTGGCGCGCATCGGGTCGGTGGGGCGCACGCGCTGCAGGAGCTCTGGCGCGAAGCTGGGGATGCCGGTGAAGGTGAGGCTTTCGCCCTCGGTGAGGGTGTCGCCGATGCCCAGCTTGCCATGGTTGGGAATGCCGAGGATGTCGCCCGCGAAGGCCTCATCGGTCACTTCGCGATCTTGTCCGAAAAAGCTGACCGGGTTGTTCAGCGCCATCACGGAGCTCGAGCGGACGTGCGTGAGCTTCATGCCGCGCTGAAAATGGCCGGAGCAGAGGCGGACGAACGCGATACGGTCGCGGTGCTTCGGATCCATATTGGCCTGCACCTTGAAAACGACGGCCGTGACCTTGTCTTCGGTCGGCATGACCTGGCGCTCGCGCGCCTTTTGCGCCGCGGCGCAAGACCAACTCG
>JBEHXA010000636.1:0-4397 GCA_048498935.1 Myxococcota bacterium | reverse complement strand
GCGCAGCTCAGCTGTCGGCCGGAAGCGGCGCCGGGCCGCGTGCTCTGCGAATTGCGGGTCACGGCGTTGCCGGGAGCGCGGGTCGACTGGGCTGATGCGCTCGTCACTGCCGCGCCGCCGTTCGTGCGCCCACTGCGCTCGCGCGTGAGTCCCGAACGCTTCGCCGGTGCCTCTGCCGCGGAGCGCAAGCTGAGCCTCGGCTTCGTCGCCAGCGAAAATGGTGTCGGGATGGTGACGGTGCGCGCGCGCGCCGTAGTGTGCCGTGGCCAGGGTGGGGACGAGCGCTGTCGCCCGGAGCAACACGAGGTGCAGGCCGAGGTGCGTGTCGGCTCCTGAGCGCCGCCGCGAAGTTGTCCGGCCAGGCTCGCCTTTGCTAGGCGAAAAAGCATGCAGCTCCCCGGCCGCCTCCGGCTCACGACCCTCGGCGACGTTCTCGGCGCTCTGTACCGCGAGGCAGCCAGCGGCGTGCTCGAGCTCGCCGACGATCTGGGCCGCACGCACCGCCTGTATGTGAGCGACGGCATGATCACCGCGATCGAGACGCCGTTGTCGCGCCAGAGGCTCGGAGACCTGCTGGCTCGCGAGGGCTTCGTGGGGGCTCGCGCGCTGGCCCGGCTCGCTCGGCGCCTGCTCGAAGCTCCGAGCCAGCGCGCCGGCGAAATCTTGGTCGAGGAAGGCTACGTCAGCCCGGACGTGGTGAGCGCTGGTCTGCGTCGGCAGCTGCGGCTCAAGTTGGAAGCGCTCTTTCAGCTGCGCGACGCGCAGGTCACGTTTCGCGTTCCGCGGGCGCACGAGCGCCACCGCACGCCGCTTTCGCCCGGCGAATTCCTGCACGGTCGGCCGCGCAAGCGCGAGCGTTCGGAAACCCGGAGTGAAGGAGCGTCGTCGAGCGCGAGCGGGGAGGCGTCGTCGCACGCTTCGTCTTCGCGCCTGGCCCCGGCTGGCGCTCGCACGCGCGCCTACGCGGCGTTGGGCCTGTTGCCGGGCGCTGACCGAGCAACCATCACACAAGCTTTCCGGCGCCTCGCCAGCACGCTGCATCCGGATCGCTACCCCAACGCCAACCCGAACGAACGCGCGCGGTTGCTCTCGCGCTTCGCGGAGCTCAGCGCTGCCTACCACGCTCTGGCTGGTTAGCGGCCGCTCGACGCGCGGCGCTTCGACAGCTGGCTGACGACGTCGGGCAGCTCGGCCAGCGTCTCGATCATCACATCCGGGCGGGCCGCTTCGAGCCGCTCGAAGGCTTGGATCCCGCCGCGCACGCCCACCGTGTAGGCACCGGCAGCGCGTCCGGCCAGCACGTCTTGCGGCCCGTCGCCGACCATCACGAGCTCTGTGACCGGCACGCCCATGAGACGAGCCGCTTCGAGCACCATCGCTGGATCGGGCTTGCGCTTGGGTAAGTCATCACCGGCCACGATGCCGGCGAAGCGCGCCGTGAGCTCGAGGCCGTTCAGCACGGCCAGCGTGGTGCGCCGGGGCTTGTTGGTGCAGATGCCGAGCGGGTAGGGGCCGAGCGCTTCGAGCGCGAGCTCGCCGCCGGGCATGAGGCGAGTGTGATCGATCGGATGCTCGGCGTAGTAGTCCAGGAAGACTTCGACCAGCTGCGCGACTCGTTCATCCTTGGCATCGAGCCGGGCGCCGCGCGCCATGAGTAGCGCGGCGCCGTCACCGACGTATGAGTCGAGCTCGGCGTGCGGCAAGGCGGCGAAGCCCGCGCTCACCAGAGCGTGATTGGCGGCCTCGGCGATGTCGCGACGCGAGTCCACGAGCGTGCCGTCGAGGTCGAAGACGACGCCGCTCACTCGCTGCTTCGCGTCGCTCACCCGGCGTTCCTGAACGCGGCGCGACCGACGAAGAATGGGCCCATCTTGTCCATGAACTCTGCAGTCTGGCGGGTCTGGCGCATGGCCTGCACCACGTGCGACAGCGGGTGGAGCTCCTTGCCCATCAGGCCGATGACGAAGTCGTTGTCAGCCTGATCGAGGCCGTGACACGCGAGCCGAACGTCGTGGGCGAGATCTTGAGCGCCGTAAGCGCGTCCGATTCCGCCGTGCTCGCGCATGATCTGCCCGCGTTCCTTCGGATCGAGACGCTCGAACGGACCGACGCGGCGTAGCGGGTACCAGATTGCCCAGGGCCAAGCCTCGTTGAGCACCGTCTCGCGCGGGCGACGCAGCAGCCAGTATTCGAGATCCTGCTCGAACCCTGTCGAGTAGGTGCGACCGAGCATCGACAGCTCGGGGCGGGGGCGCAGGCTGGGGAAGCGTGAGGCGCCGACCAGCGGCCTCACTCGCGCGGCGAAGTCGAGCGGCTCTTCGCTGAAACTCAAGAGGGCGAGGCCTCGTGGGTGATTGATGTCCTCGTAGATCACGCTCGGCAGCTTGGCTTCACGCAGCGCCCCGCCGAGCTCCGCCACCAGCCGACTCGGCTCGTCGCATTCGAAGCCCAAGAGCTGCATGAACAGCCGTCGGTTCATGGTGACCGGAGCGCCGCTCTTGTCGGAACCGCGCTCGTTCAGGTCGACCTGCTGCGGTTCCCGGCCCGCGGCCGCCGCGTGGGAGTGGTCGTTCATGGCGATGGTGTATCACAGCTGCGGGAGACCGCCGGGTAGGCTAGGCTCCGCCCGCTTTGCCTGCCTCGATTCCCGCCCCCGCCACTGCTTCCGCCCAGCGCGCCCTCGCCGCGTCAGCGAGCGAGGCCTCGCACCCGCTGCCCGCAGGGATGCGCGATTTTCTCCCGCCGGACGCGCGTCGGCTCGGCGATTTGGCGCGCCGGCTACTCGGTAGCTTCGAGCTGTTCGGCTACGAGCTCGTGACGCTACCGGTCTTCGAGTACGAGGACGTGCTGGTGCGCGGCCTGGGCGCGCTCGCGCCGGAAGAGGTGCTGCGCTTCGTCGAGCCCGAGACGGGCGAAGTGGTGGCGCTGCGACCCGACATGACGCCGCAACTGGCGCGCGTCGTCTCGACTCGGCTCGCGCAAGCGACGCCGCCGTTTCGGCTGTCGTATCAGGGCTCGGTGCTGCGCCGACGCCGCGAGCGCGCCCGTCGCCACAGGCAGATCTTTCAGGCGGGCATCGAGCTCATCGGACCCGATGGCCCCACCGGCGATCTCGAAGCGCTCGACGTCGCTTGCTCAGCCGCACGCGCCGTGGGCCTCAACGACTTCGTGCTCGATCTCGGTCACGCGGACATCGCGTTCGCGCTGCTCGATGGGGTCGAGCCGACGCGGCAGCGCGCTGCGGTGGAAGCCTTGCATCTCAAAGATCGCAGCGAGCTCGAACGCGCGGCGGCGGCAGCGTCGCTCGGTGCCCGCGAGCGCGCGGCTTTGGGTGCCCTCAGCGAGCTACACGGTGGCTCGGAAGTGCTGAAGGCGGCGCGCACCAGTTTGGCCGGCACGCGCGCGGAGGCGGGGCTCGCCGAGCTCACGCGCCTGGTGGCTGAAGTCGAGCAACGCGGGCTCGCACCTTCGCTGGTCGTGGACCTCGGCGAGACGCGAAACTTCGCCTATTACACTGGCACTACATTTCAGCTCCATGCGCACGGCCCCGGCGTCCCGATCGCTTCAGGTGGTCGCTACGACGGCCTGCTCGGCGGCTTCGGGAGGCCTCTGCCGGCGTTCGGCTTCGCGTTCGGTCTGGACGACTTAGTCTGGGCTTTGGGCGATGTCTCGAGCGGGGACGAGCCTCCGCGCCTTCTGCTCACGGGCACCGCCGCCGGCCTGGCCAGCACCCTCCGCGCCAGCGGGATTTGCTGCGCGATCGGGCCGGAGCAGGATCCGCTGGCGTACGCAAGAGTGTGGCGGTACACGCATTGGGTGAGCGCCACGGCTAACGAGGCGGTGGTGACCTCCGTACCTGACTTGGTGGAGCAACGGGCTCCCTTCGACGCTGCCGCAGTGGCCCGCGTCGTGGTCCGGTAGCCAAGACCTGACTGAAGTCTCAGTCCAAACCGAAGAAGCGGTGACAGCATGTCGTGTGTCGTGATCGTGGGCGCCCAGTGGGGCGACGAAGGCAAAGGCAAGATCGTCGATATCTACACGGAGTTCGCCGAGGTCGTGGTGCGCTACGCCGGTGGCCCCAACGCCGGGCATACGCTCGTGGTGGGCGACGACAAGCTGGTGGTGCGGCTCTTGCCGAGCGGCATCCTCCGACCGCAGACGCGCTGCGTGCTCGCTCAGGGCATGGTGATCGACCCCGACGTGCTGCTCGGTGAGGTCGACGAGCTGATCCGCCGCGGGCACACCGGCGTGGAGCAGCGCCTGTGCGTTTCGGATCGCGCGCACCTGATTTTGCCGTATCACGTGCTCGTCGACACGCTGCGCGAAGCCGCCCCGGGCGGCATCGGCACCACCAAAAAGGGCATCGGTCCGGCCTACGAGGACAAGGCGCGTCGCAC
>JBEHXA010000635.1:0-4397 GCA_048498935.1 Myxococcota bacterium | reverse complement strand
CGCGCGCCGTCTCCTCAAGCATCACTTCAGGTGAAGACCATGGTCCATCGCAGAGCTCGTCATCTCGCTGCCATCGCTCCGCTCGGAGCCCTCCTCGGAGCGCTGTCCGGTTGCTCCAGCAAGCCGCTGGCAGAGCCTGCGGCCCCCGACGCAGCCGCGGTACCGCCTACTGCCGCACCGAGCGCTAGCCCGCCCCCGATAGCCGCCGAGCTCCAGCCTACCCAAGCCAAGCCCGCTGCCATCAGCGAGGCACCTTTCGGGAAAGTGAATGGCGTCGAGGTGAAGCTCTACACGCTCAGAAATGCCCACGGCCTCGTCGCCAAGATCACCAACTACGGCGGCATCATCACGGAGCTGCAGGTGCCGGACAAAGCCGGCAAGACCGCTGACGTGGTGCTCGGCTACGACACGCTCGACGGCTACTTGAAGGCGACGCCCTACTTCGGCGCCGTGATCGGTCGCGTCGCCAACCGCATCAAAAATGCGCAATTTGCGCTAGGCGGCAAGAACTACAAGCTCGCCGCGAACAACGCGCCCAACGCGCTGCATGGCGGCAACCAGGGCTGGGATAAGGTCGTGTGGAGCGCCGAAGCCATCGAGACCGAAAATGGTCCCGCGCTGAAGCTGACCTACGTCTCCAAGGACGGAGAAGAGGGTTACCCAGGCACCGTCACGGCACACAACGTGTACACCTTGACCAACGCTAGCGAGCTCAAGGTCGAGATGGACGCCACGACGGACAAGACCACCATCGTGAGCATGGCGCATCACAGTTACTGGAACCTGGGCGGACACGACTCCGGCCCCATCACGGGGCAGGAGCTGACCTTGTTCGCCGACCAGTACACGCCCGGCGACCCGGTACCGGACGGCAAGGTCAAGCCCGTGAAGGGCACGCCGTTCGACTTCACGGTCGCAAAGCCCATCGGGAAGGATTTGGAAGCTGCAGGCGGCAAGCCGATCGGTTTCGACTCGAACTGGGTCGTTCGCGGAGACGCTCACGCGCTCCGCCCCGTCGCGCGCTTGAAGGATCCGAAGTCGGGCCGCGTGCTCGAGCTCTCGGCGGATCAGCCCGGGGTGCAGTTTTATTCGGGTAACTTCCTAGACGGGACCAATCAAGGCAAGGGCGGCGTGATCTACCGGCAGTACACGGGCCTGTGCCTCGAATCGCAAAAGTTCCCCAACTCGATCAACGTGCCGGCGTGGCGCAACGAGGTGGTGCTCGAGCCGGGCGCTACCTACAAACACACGATGGTGCATCGCTTTTTCGCCGAATGAGCGCGGCCGAAAGGCGTCAGGTGCGCGCCGGTGTGGGCAACCGAGCGAGCTGCTCGGCTTGCTCTTGCAGATGACGCGGCCGGCGCGCGTAAACATCGTCGAACAGCGTCGACGCAGCAGGCGACCCAGCGCGCTCGGCCCGCTCGACGGCTTGGTCGAGCTCGTCGCTGAGCTCGCGGGTGAGCTCGGCATCGCGCGCGGCGTCGAGCTCGCCGTCGGCAAAGAGACGCGCGCGCAGGAGCGCGATCGGATCGCGCTCTTGCCAGCTCGCAGTCACGGCCTCGTCGCGGTAGCGCGAAGGATCGTCGCTCGAAGAGTGCGGCCCCATGCGGTACGTGAGGCACTCGACGAAGCTCGGCCCCTCCCCACTGCGAGCACGCTCGGCAGCTCGCTCGAAGGCGGCCAGCACGGCTTCAGCGTCGTTGCCATCGACGCGCTCGCCCGGCATGCCGTAAGCCAGCGCTTTCTCGAAGAGCCGCGGGTTGCCCGACTGGCGCTCCACCGGCACGCTGATCGCGAACTGGTTATTTTGACACACAAAAACGCACGGGGCGGCCAGCACACCCGCCAGGTTCAGCGCAGCGTGAAAGTCCGGGTGACTAGTCGCTCCGTCGCCCATGAACGCGAGCGCGATGTCGCTCTTACCGAGCTTCTGCGCCGCCAGCGCCATGCCGACCGCGTGCGGCAGCTGCGTGGCGATGCAGCTCGACCACGAGACCACGTTCACGCTGCTCGACGCCTGATGGCTGGGCATCTGGCGCCCCTTGCCCACGTCGAGCGCGGTCGCAAAGTCTTGCGCCAGGTAGCGATCGAGCGGGAAGCCACGCACCAGCATCGCGTAGCTTTCGCGGAGCGCCGGGAAGATCCAATCACCGGGGCGCAGCGCCAAAGCGGCCGCAACCGGCGCGACTTCTTGCCCGGCGCAGGAGCCATGAAAGCCGACCCGTCCTTGTCGCTGCAAAAGGACCAGGCGCTCGTCGAGCAGTCGCACGCGCCGCAGGTGTCGATAGAGCTCGGAGCGGCGTTCGGCAGCCATATACTCAGCTATCCGGCTGCTGCGCCCGTTCGATGGCCGCCAGCGCCTCAGTCACTGCCTCGGGCTCGGCGCGCTCGGGAGCGCCCTGCATGCGCTCGAGGATGTGGCGCGCTTCGGCCAGTCTAGCGCGACCGGCGGCCGCTACCGCCAGGGTGCGCGCGTCGCGCGACCACGCCGACAACCCGCGCAAGATCACGGCGCGGGCGCGCTCGTGACCCAGCTCGGCCAGGGCGACGCGAGCGTGCCAGGAGACGGGCGTGCGGCCACCGAGCATCCCGAAAGCGCGCCGTTCGAGCCCCGGAGTCGCTTGCTTGAGTCCCAGCTCGCCGCACAGCTCGACGGCAATTACTTCATCCTCAGCATGCTTGATGCGGGCGCGAGCATTCACCGCTTCGATCAGCCGCTCGCGACCGGTGTCGTCATCGAACACCGCCAGCAGAATCGTCGCCGAGAGCCGCACCGCGCCGTTGTCGTCGCGTAGCGCGCCGCGCGCTCGCTGCAAGAGCGGCAGCGGCACCTGCTCACGCGGCCTCGCCCCGAATACTTCTTGCGCAACGCGAAACGCAACGTGGCGCACCTCGGCGTCGGAGTCGCGCGTGCCGACCAGCAGCGATTCGAGCGCGTCAGCCTCGAGCAAACGGGCCAGCGCAACCACGGCCTGGTAGCGCACTGCGGCTGCGGGATCGACCAAGCCGCGCGTCGCAGCCGCGCACGCTTCTTTGTGCGCGGGCCCTGCCAGCTCGCCCACGGCGAGCAGCGCCATCTGGCGCACGCCGGACTCCTGGTCCGATGCGGCTTCGACCAGCGCCGGGAGCTGCAGCCGGGCGTCGACGTCGGCCATCGCCAGCGCGGCGCCGGCGCGAACCTGCGGCTCGGGATCGGACTTCAAGCGGCTGACCAAGGCGTCGAGCGCGGTGCTCGCGCCGCCCTTGGCGTGGCGCTTGAGATCGGACAGCGACGCCAACCTGACGTCGGGTCGCTCGTGCTCGGCATCACGCAGCGCGGCCTCGAGCGTGCGTGGGAGCGGCGTAAAGCCGAGCATGTTACCCGCCTGCGCCTGCTGCGCCGCCCTCACCGCCGGCGCCTGCCGTACCACCGGCGCCCGCGTCACCGGTCGACATGCCGCCACTCGACATGCCGCCGTTCGAGGTACCACCACCCGACGGCTCGGCTGCCTTCGGGTGACACACGTCGCCGAAGCCCGGAGTGTCGTGCTCGCTGACAGGCTCGGTGGTCACCGGGACCAAACAAGCTTTGTTGCCGCGATCCTTGTCGATCAAGATCGCGTTCCACTCGTTCTTGACCGAAAGGTCACGGCACACGTAGCCGTCGCGACAATCGTTGTCCTTCTTGCAAGTCGCCATGCAGAAGGAACGCTCGTACGGCGATGGCGCTTGCTTGTCCTCGCATTGCGGAACCCACGAGGGCTGCGCGTTGAACATCACGCACAGCGACTCGTCCTCCGGACAGTTGTTCGGCTCACAGTTGAAGATCGTGCAGTAGCCGCCCGGCGCCGTGATGTCGCACAGGCGAACCCCCTCCGCCGAGCAGTCGGTCGACACCGTGCACTCGTCACCAATCTGCGGCTTGCAGCCCGCGCCGGTCGCGAGCACGGTGAGCAGGAGCAGCAGCTTTTGGGGGAGACCGGGCATGGGGCGGGCGGATCCATAGCATTATCCGCGCGAGCGCCACTGAAATCCTTGCATATTCGCCGAGCATCGGACAGAAACTCGGGCCGGAGTCAGCTCAGGACGGCCATGGCCACCCACATCACCCAAGACTGCATCAACTGCGGCGCGTGCGAGCCGGAGTGCCCCAACGAGGCCATCTCCGAGGGTGACTCGATCTACATCATCGATCCCGAGCTGTGCACCGAGTGCGTCGGCTTCTACGACCACGAGGCGTGCCAGGCCGTGTGCCCCGTCGAGTGCTGTCTGCCGGATCCGAACCACGCCGAGGGCGAAGCGGATCTGCTGGAGCGTGCGCTGCGCCTGCACCCCGACGACGGCGAGCTGAAGAAGCGCGCCGACGCGAATACGATCCCGTCACGGTTTCGCAAGTGAGCTTGCTGTGCACGGCCGCG
>JBEHXA010000634.1:0-4401 GCA_048498935.1 Myxococcota bacterium | reverse complement strand
CGCGGAACGCCGGCGTCTGCTCGAGCTCAGCCATGCTGTGCCAGTAGGTCGGCGCTGCGGCAGTCGCGCCAGAGTCCTGCGCTGGCGCCGAGGCTCCAGCGATCAACGGAAGCGGCCTCTTGTTCATCGATGACATGTCGAGCAATCGGTGGGCGGGTTGATGTGGTTCTTTTCGCGCAGCGACTTGCCGTACTCGGCCGCGTCGCCGGGGGCCTTCCAGGCCATGTTCGTCACTTCGCTCGGGGGGCGCAGGTTCGGATCGGGATTGCGGTGGCAATCGAGGCACCAGCCCATGCTCAGGGGCTTGGCTTGGTAGACCTCTTCCATCTGGTCCACGCGCTCGTGGCACGAGACGCAGCCGATGCCGCGGGTCACGTGCGCGCTGTGGTTGAAGTACACGTAGTCGGGCAGGTCGTGGACCTTGATCCACTCCACCGGCAAGCCGCTCGCGAAGCTGTCGCGCACCGGCGCCAGCTTGGGGCTCTTCGTCCACACCTTGCTGTGGCAGTTCATGCACGTCGCGGTCGGGGGGATCGCTGCGTGCGCCGCCTTCTCGACGGTGTTGTGACAGTAGCGGCAGTCGATGCCCATCTGACCGGCGTGCAGCTGATGGCTGTACGGGACGGGTTGCTTCGGCTGATAACCGACGTCGGTCGTCTTCGGCGAAGCGCCGTACCAGACGAGGCCGATCAAGTAGATGGGCGCTGTGCTCAGGAACAAGCCGGCGAGCTGGCGCGTTTTATTGGCCCAACGAGGGAAGACGAAGAGGCTCATGAAGGCAGACCGTGCGGGCGGGCACACGACGCCCGGAGCCGTCGCGTGCGATGGGTTATCGAGGTGCAGGTCATGGAGGGCGGGGTGAAGGGACGCTCCCGCCTCTGGTACACGCTGCTTTGTTTCAGAAAAGCTGCGTCAAGACGGGCAAAACCGCCCAATCCAGGCGATTTCTGCGATTTCCGCTGGGGACGCGCGCCCTTATGCGCTGCTCCAAACCAAATGTAAATGATCACGCACGCGGCTCGGGCGCGCGAATGTTCAACTATACGGAATCATTCAGTATAGCACCATAAAAGCACCCACCCTGGACCACCCTTCTGGTCCGGCTGGCGGGGCGCTCACGCCACGACGCGTCGAACCGCCCCGTTTTCGCCACAAAACGCGAGGTTTCGCACGCCCTCGAGCGCTGCGCAGCGGTTCCCAGCCTATCGATCGTTCGTCGCCCGCCGAAACGAGCTGCAACACTGATGAACTTGGGGGCCAACGACGTCGGGTCGCGGCGGCACGAACGCCGTCCGAAGCCGCAGCTATCCACAAAACGCACGAAGCGGCTGGAGCCGGAGCTCCAACCGCTTCGTCACGCGGCCAAACCGCGCGGTCCGAGCGGGGGCCTCAGAACTCGCGCATTTGGCGGCGGATCTTGCCGATAGCCTGCTCTTGCAGCTGGCGGATGCGCTCGCGCGACAGGTTGTACTTGTCGCCGATCTCCTTCAGCGTGAGCTCGTCCTCGTTATCGAGGCCGAAGCGCCAGCGAATGATGCGCGATTCGATCGGGGTCAGGGTGCCGAGCAGGCGCTGGACCTCTTCCGCCCACTTGGCGTTCGCCAGGCAGTCGTACGGGGAAAGCGAGTTCTCTTCGACCAAGAAGTCGATGAAGCGCCGGCCGTCCTCGTCGCCCACCGGCCGATCTAGCGAGAACGGCGTATCGGCGTACAGGTCCTTCACCTTGTCGAGCTTGTCGCGGGGGACGCCCGTTTCCTTCTCGAGCTCCTCGATCGTCGGCTCTTTGCCAGTCCTGGCGATGATGGTCTGCGTGGCGCGCGAGACGCGGTTGTACGTGTCGAGCATGTGCACGGGGATGCGCACCGCGCGACCCTTGTCCGCCAGCGCACGGCTGATGGCGTGACGAATCCACCACGACGCGTAGGTGCTGAAGCGGTAACCGCGCGTGTGGTCGAAGCGCTCGACCGCCTTCATCAGGCCGATATTGCCTTCCTGAATCAGGTCGATGAGCGGCAGGCGACCGCGGTTGTAACGGCGCGCGATGCTCACGACGAGGCGCAGGTTGGCCTTGACGAAGCGGTTCTTCGTGCGGCGCTGCGCCATGTCGGTGGCGCGGGCCTTTTCGACGTAGCGCTTGTAGGCCGGTGTCTCGGGGATGTTCTCGATCTCGACCTCGGCCGTGTCCTCGTCGGGCAGGCGACCGGCGTCCTTGGCCAGGCGCATAGCGCCGTGCATCCAGATGCGGTCGGAGTCGGGCAGGCGAACGTCGCGCGCCAGGCCTTGAGACAGCTCATTCCAGCTGCGCTGTTGGTCGGCGTGCAGTTTGGAGCGCTGCTTCTTGTACAGCTTTGCGAGCTTGCGAAGCTCGCCGATCTGCGCGAGCTCGGGGCGCTCTTCGGGATTCATGGCGCCGATGCCCTGGTCGAGCATGTCGAGCATGCGCTCGGCCACCGGCACGTACGCGAGGAGCGCGCACCAGTGCTCGATCTCGGCAATCTCGACGGCTTGGGCAGCGCGAAGCTCCTCGTCCGGACCCATCACCTGGTGGGTCGCCATGTCGCGGAAGTAGCGCGACAGCATCGAGTCGTTTGACGCGTCCGTGGGGGCAGGCGGAGCTTCGGACGCAAAACCGGCAACGTCGCCGGAAGCGTCGAGGAACTCCTCGCGGCCTTCGGAGGGGGCGTCTTCATCGAGCCGTGCTGGAGCGGCACGCACGGCTGTCTGCTCGGTCGAGTCCTCGGTGTACTCTTCCTCGCGGCGCGGCTGGGTCGTGTTGCTCTTCTGGGACATGGCGGGCCTGACCTTCGTTCGGGGAGGCGGGGTGAGGGTCTTTGGGGGGACCGTCCCCCCGGGGGACAGCTGCTTTGGATCAGCTGCGCGTTTCGGTGAAGTTTTCAGCAAATTGCGTGCCGGCTGTGTGGCGGCTCTGGGGCCAGACAGGGGGCCAGACTCCTCCACAGCTCCTTGGCTGAGGTGGTCGCGCGATTGAGGTAACCGGTGGGTCATGAAATCTGTTGAAAGTCGCTCGAATTTGAATACGTTGCGGGAGGCTCCAGAGATCCACCCCCTGGGCGATTTCCGGGGGTGACCAAGAAGCCTCATGGTGGCTTCCGCGGGGATGCTTTCCTCCGCGGCTGCAGCGCCGACCGACCTGCAGCTCAACAACACCTACGGCCGTTCTGTTCCGGACCGTTAGTTGCGCGGCGAAATCGATAAGTTTACATCGGTCCTGGGGCCGCGCACGTCAATCCTCGGTCTAGTTTGTCGCCTGGTGGGCTGCCCCTAAGCGGTCCGGCTCTGGTCCCTCCTAAGAGGTAAGTGTCGCCAGACGTCGGGACCTCACGGTCTTGAGTGGCGCGGTGCTGCGCAAGAATTGCAGGGCAGCTAGTGCAACGCTTTCGCCGGCACAGGCTGTGCCTCGCTCTGGCAGAGATGCCGGGGCCGTTGTCTCGCTTACGTCCCCCGGTGAGACCGGGCGGACGCCACGTGGTCAGATGCCCGCCTTCCGGAACTGAAAAGCGGGCATCGAGGGTGCAACGCGAGACCTCCGCTTTCGCGGGGTGGGCGGCCGGTGAGCCGGTTTAGCCCTTGGCGATCGCGAGCTGAGCGAGCTTGGTGAAGCCCGCCGCGTCGCTCACCGCCATGTCGGCCAGCACCTTGCGATCGAGCTCGAGACCGGCCTTCTTCAAGCCGGCGATGAGACGCGAATAGCTGGTGCCGTTGGTGCGGCAAGCGGCGTTGATGCGCGCAATCCAGAGCTGGCGGAAATCGCGCTTGCGCAGCTTCCGGCCGATGTAAGCGTATTGCCACGACTTCCACAGAACGTGGAAAGCCTGACGGTAGCGGTTCTTTCGTCCGCCGAAGAAACCTTCGGTCTGCTGAAGGACGCGCTTGTGACGACGACGGGGACTCGGACCTCGTTTGACGCGGGACATATGCGCTCCTCTCGATCAGCCGTACGGAAGAAGGATTTTGACGCGGCCTTCCAGGGCCTTGTCGACCATGTCCTGGTCGCGCAAGCGGCGGCGGCGGGTTCGGGACTTTCCAATCATGTTGTGCTGTGCGCCGCACTTCGAGCGGCGAACGCGCCCGCTGCCGCTTACTTTGAAGCGCTTGGCAGCGGCTCGATTGGTCTTCATCTTCGGCATGATCGACTCTCCACGGAGACCTGAGCTCCAGACCGGGGCCCTCGGAATGAGGGGCTTGTAGCCCGGGGGGCCGGACTTATGACGGAAGGGGCGTCGCTCGTCAAGGATGCGGATCGCGCTTGCCACGCAAAAACTCCAATCCCGGGAAAGATCCCGTTTTCGCGCTCGAGTCGGAGGTGGTAGGGGGCATCCGCGATGCCCGCCCGTACCGACATCAAGAAGATTCTACTGATTGGCTCGGGGCCGATCGTCA
>JBEHXA010000633.1:0-4402 GCA_048498935.1 Myxococcota bacterium | reverse complement strand
CAAGGGCACGGTGCTCGGCATCATGCTCGGCGGTCGCTACGACGTCATCCCCGCGCTCAGCGTCGGCCTGCGCGTGCCGGTGACGACCGCGTCAGTGCGACAGGTCGACGGCAAGAACCTCAGCACCACCTCGTGGGGCTCGCCCGAGATCTTCGGCGAATACCGGGTCAAGCTCAACAAGTTCTCGTCGATTCCGATCGGCCTCGGCGTCGGTATCCCGGTCGCACAAGGCAACCCCGACCTCACCAACACGGCCGACACCGAAGGCGCCTCCCAGCGCACCGTCAACCAGTTGGCCGACGCGACCAGCGGCTGGCTCGACAGCGAGCTCTTTCAGCCGAAGCGCATGCCACTCGTGCTGAGCGGTGGCTTTCATCACGAGCGCCGCGATTGGGAGCTGCACGCTGACGCCAAGTTCGTGATGCTCCCGTCGCTCAACTCCGACGTCGCCAACCCGGTCCCGTCGGGCGTGTTGCCCGGCACCGGCGAGTACATCTCCAACTCCTTCGCGCTCCGCGAGGTCACGGTTCTGGGCGGCAGCGTCAACTTCTTCGACGCGCCCCTGTTCTACGGCGGGCTGGATCTGGCCCTGGTCTGGACTCCGATCGAGACCTTCGAGTTCGAGCCGACCTCGGAGACGAACAAGCCGAGCGCGCTGCAAGCGGTCCTCGAGCCGAAGCTGGGCGTGCGCTTCAAATACCTCACGCCGAGCGTCGCTTACGTGGCCCCGCTGGGGGGCCGGCTGGGCAGCGGCGACGTGGGTGGCGTGCGGCTGAAGCTCGAGTTCCACCTCTAGCCGACCGCCAGTCACGGACCCTCGCGGACTCGAGCCGGGGTGGTAAGGTTCTGCCCGATGCGGACCACCGTTCCGGCTCTCGCGCTGCTGGCGCTCTCGACCTGCTTGGCGGGCTGCGCGGGCGGCGGCGCGGCCGGTGCTCCCAAGCACCCCACCGATCAGTCTGCTGCGATCAAAGCAGCCAACGTGGACGAGCGCTCGTTCGGGAGCGCGACGTACAAGCTGCTGCTCGCGCCCGCGAGCTCGACGGAGCGCACCAGTCTCTTGATCGGGGTGACGCGGCACCAGCTGAAGCGCGCCGAGCAGCGCTTCGACTCCGGCAACGCCAGCGCTGGGCTTTCGGCGGTGAGCGGCGCGCTCCTGCTCGGGCGCGCGGGTGAGCTCAGGCCCGAGATGCTCGACCAGGCGCAGGGTGCGCTCGACTCGGCGGCCACGGAAGTGGCGCGCGTCGGCAACGACGGTCGCGCGCTCGCGCTGTACGCGATGCTTTTGCCGCGCTTGCCGGAGGGCAAGCTGAAGAGCGACGTGCAGGCGCACCTCGCGGCGATCGAGAAATTTCGCCAAGAAACGCGGGGCAGCGGCGCAGTGACGACGGCTTCCGCGACCGCACGCGCTGCGCTCGGTCGCGCCATCCTCGATACTGGTCCCCAAGCCATGAACGACGCCAAGCAGGCGAGCGTCGCCTGGTTGCGCCAAGCGCTCGCCACCAACATCGGCGAGGCGCCGATCCGGTCGAATCAAGAGCGCGACGAGGCCTTCGAGGCGTATCGCGCGCTGCGAGCCGGTGGCTACACAGTCGCGGCCCTTTACCTGCGCCAGCGCGACCCGAAGGGCGCGCTCAGCTTGCTCGACTCGGCTGGGCTAGAAAAGCTGATGGCGCCCGAGCTCCGGGATCGGCTGGAGCGCGCGGGCGACGAGAGTGACGCGGACGCCTGGATGGATCTGTATCACTTCTTCGATTCGGCTCGCGGCAGCGCCGACGGTTTGCTCGACACCGAGCTGGTGGACGCCGCGGCGTTCGGCGCCGCCGAAGGGCTATTCCGGGCCGAGCCCAGCTCGCTGCGCGGCGCATTGCCGCTCGCGGCCGAGCTGGCGCAGCACGGCATGGCCGAAGTAGCGCCGCTCGTGATCGGTCCGGCGCTCGCCGAGCACCCCGAGCCCGACGCGCTCAGCGCGGCGCTCGGCTTCGTGGCGCGCGTGCTCAGCGAAGAAGAGGACGCGGGTGGCCTCGCCGCTGCGCGCACCGTGTTCGACAACGCGGCGCCGCTTTTGGAGCTGGCGTCGACGCCGCAAGCGCGCGGGCGCGTGCGCCCGACACCGGCACGGCTGCGCTTCGCGATGGCCGCCACCGAAGTGCGCCACGGCGAGCTCGACCGCGCTCGACCGTTGCTGCTCCGCTCACTGCAGGACGAAGCCGTGAGCGATACGTTGCTGCTGCTCGTGGCGATCGATCGCCAACGCGGCAAGCTGAGCGACGCGCTGAGCTGGGCCGACAGGGCCGTGCAGGCCGCGCGCACCGCGCAAGATTTGCTGACCGAGGCGGACGCGCAGATCGCGCGCTTCGAGCTGTTCCGCGAGCAGAAGAACGCCGGCGAGGCGGCGCGTGCCTTGGAGGCCGCGCTGACGCGCGTGCTGGCAGCGCAAAAGCAGAGCCGTGGTGGAGCCGTGCAGGCGCGCGCCGAGCGGCTGCTCGCGCGCGTGCTCGAGTACTACGGCGACCAGCGCGCCGTGCGTCGCGCTACCGAGCGAGCCTTCGAAGCCGCAGGTTCGGATCCGCGCCTGCTCACGGCGACCGTGATGGACGCGGCGCGACGCGGGCTCACGCTCTCCGACTTGAAAGTCGCCCGCTCGGCGGTCGAGCGCGCGGTACGGGCCGGCATGTCGGGTGAAGATTTGGTCTACCCGGCGCT
This sequence comes from Myxococcota bacterium, assembly GCA_048498935.1. Lineage (GTDB taxonomy): Bacteria > Myxococcota_A > Polyangia > Polyangiales > Polyangiaceae > PMG-095. The sequence continues at coordinate 1,696 of JBEHXA010000633.1, read as the reverse complement.
GTGGCTGCAGCTGCTCGAGAAGAAGCTGCGGGTGCCGAGCAGCAGCGCGGTCGAAGACGCTTATTCGGCGCTCGACGACGCGCCCGCTTGGCCGACGCGGCTGCGCGCATGGGCCACGGGGCGCCTGACCGACGCCGAGCTGCTCGCCGCCGCGAAGGATCGCTCGCAGCGGACCGAAGCCATCTTTTACGCCGCCATGTCGCGCCACGCGCAAGGCAGCGACGCCGACGCCAAAGCCGGCCTCGAACAAGTCGTAAAGAGCGAAGCGATCGACCTGGTCGAAGTTTCGATCGCGCGCGACCTGCTAGCCTCGTACGACCCCGCCCACGTGGACTACAAGCTGCCGCCCAACGTCGTCGTCCCGTAACTCCACCGCCTCCCTGTGATCTGGCAGGTGCTCGCCATGAGCTATCAAGACGAAAGCAGCCCAAGACCTGCCGCTCAGCACGACCGGTGGTCGTTACAGAAGATTCTGCAAGTGAGCTGCGGCGGGGCAGCCCCTGCTTACAGTTGAGGCTTGCGACCCAAGAGCTTCGTGGCGATGTGCTCGCCCAGCTCGGCGGAGAGCAGGCGCTCGACGGCGGCTTCTTTCTCGGCGCGCTCGCCCTCGCTGTATTGAAACTCGATGCCCATGCCGGCCGGGTTGGCCTTGGTCGCGTCCTCGGCGTCCGTGGTCCAGATCACCTTGCCGCGCAAGCGCAGCGGCTCGGGCATATTGGGCACGCCGAGCGCGAACACGAACTCGGTCCCGACCGGTAGCGGCTTGTCGGTGCCGATGAAGGTCCCGCCACGCGAGATGTTGCGCGTGTAGTCGGCGAAGAAGGTGTTGAGCCGCTTGTATTCGACCTTGAGCTCGATCGGAGCCCGGTAGCCGCCACGCCGGTCGTCGTCGTTCGCCATGAAAGCTGCACCGGGCCGCAAAAAGGCCCGGCTGAGGAGCGTAGCCGTAGCGGCCCACTCCGGGAAGGGGCTGTTTCGGGGCCTTCTGCCTGCGCCACGGCCGGCCATGCTATGTGCCGCGGCTGTGCGAGATCCGTACGAAGTATTGGGCATTGGCCGAGACGCGAGCGAAGCGGACGTGAAGACGGCCTTTCGGCGGCTCGCGGCTCAGCACCATCCGGACAAGAACCAGGGGGATCCGGCGGCTCAACAGCGCTTCACCGAGATCAACCTGGCGCATCAGATCTTGTCCGACCCGGACAAGCGCAGCGCCTACGACCGCTACGGGCCCTCGGCGTTCCAGGCTGGCGGGCGTGGCGGCATGGGTGACGTGGTGGACTTCGGAGGGCTCGACGAGATCTTCGGCGACATCCTGGGCGCGTTCGGCTTCCGGGGCGGTGACCGCGGCGACCTGCGCTTGCCGCTCTCGCTCACCTTCGAAGAAGCAGCCCTCGGCGCCAGTAAGGAAGTCCGCTACCAGCGCACCGACGTGTGCGGCACCTGCGAGGGTCGCGGCGGTGAGCCCGGCACGCGCGTGGAGACTTGCTCGGCTTGCGGCGGGCGTGGCCGCGTGCGCTTTCAGCAAGCGCTGTTCCCGCTCGCGGTGGAGCGCGCCTGCTCGCGCTGCAAAGGCAGCGGATCGATCCCGACCACGCCGTGTCGGGCTTGCAGCGGCAAGGGCTTGCTGAGCGCCGAGCGCGTGCTGCGCATCGACGTACCGCCCGGCATCGAGCACGGCGCCACGCGCGTCGTCGAC
>JBEHXA010000632.1:0-4413 GCA_048498935.1 Myxococcota bacterium | reverse complement strand
CATCACGGCAGCCTCGACACAACCCTCGTTGAAGCCGCAGTCGGTCCAGTCTCCGGCCACGGTCAGGTTGTCGAAGGTGTCGTCCAGCGGTGACACGCGCGCGCTCAAGGTGCCGGGCAACGAGAGCGAGTAGCGATCGCTCGGGTTCACGTTGGCGGTCCAGAATTGGCCAGCAAAGCGCGACTCATCGGCCGGCTGCGCGAGGCCACCGCCGGCCGCGTCGGCCAGCACTTCCCAGCGGAAGCGCCCGGGCGCCGCAGCTGCCTTGGGCCAGAGCCGCACCACTTCGTGATTGAGGAACGCGACAGCGCCTTGTCTGGTCTCCTCGCTGCGCTTTTTCGGGTACGAGCTGGGCGTGATGTCGGTACCGGGCGGAGGGTCCGGCAGCACGCTGCAAAAGTAAGCGATGGCCCTGACCGGCGTCGGAAAGCTCTCTTCTCGGATCAGCTGGCGCATGTCGGCCCACGTATCGAACGGCTCGACATAGCCGGACACGTTGACCTGAGCATCGGTCCAACCGAGCTCGGCCATGTCCACGTTCATCCACACCTGGAAGGCTTGCGTCGCTGCGGTCTTGCAACGCTCCACCATCTGCTTCCAGCGCGGGCTGCGCTCCACCAGCTCACGGCACACGTACGGCACCGCGCCAAGCCCCACGCCCAGCACGACGAAATCGAAGTCTTCACCCACGCGCAACACGCGCGTCGACTCGCAGCGCTCGTCCCAGTGCGACTCGAAGTTGCGCTCCTCGACGCGCAAGCGCTCGCCGCCCACGAGCTGGCCAAAATCCGGCTCGGACGGCCAACACGGCAGGCCGCGCACGTCCACGAGCGGCTGGTATTCGCCACCACCTTGGATTTCGGCCTGCACTGCCATCTCGAGCGACGCCACGTGGTCGGCCGAACCCGCTTCGGGCGGGCCCAGGCCGACGTTGCGCAAGCGATGGAAGAACTCGAAGCGCACTCCGCGTCGCTTCAGCACCTCGTAGAACGGGGCGAACACGACGTCGCCCATACCTGCCTGCATCTTCCAGAAGAAGGCGCCGCGATAGGTGAAGAACGCGCGCACCGCGCCGCGCAGCGCTTGCCCGGCAGCGATACGCGGGCGAGCGACGTCGCCGTCTTCGTAAGCGAACGCCAAGTCGTACAGCGCGCGCACGAAGGCGCTGTTCACCGAGCGCTCCGAGGCGCCGTTCAGCTTCAGCCACTCACGGCAGTCGTAGTCGTCGATCGCTTCGAAGCCGCGCGGATCGCGGATCAGGTCGAAGCGGATGATGCCGCGAATCGTCGCCAGCACCATGTCCACGATTTCCCAGAGCCTCCGCGTCTCGTCGTCGGCGCTGGTGCGCGCGTGTAGCTGGGTGCGCGCCGCCGCGGCGATTTGCTCGTGAAAACGCAGGATCAGGTCACCTGGATACTCGGGCAGGTTGCGCACCACCGAGTCCAGCACCTCCATCGCTTGCAGGAGGCCGGTGAGCGACGCGAGCTCTCCGTAGCGCATCCAACGCGACATCATCTGCATCAAGTCCGAGCCGGGCGCGGCGCCATCGGTCGGGCGCGCTTGCGCTTTCGGCTCGGCCTTCGAACGGATGGCTCGAAGCAGCGTCACCACGAGCGACGCCGAACGCCCCAAGTAGTCGAGGACCGTGAACGCTTTGGGCGAGTCCGCGTCGCCCGGCTGCCCGGCTACCGCTGGAAAGTGCACCAGCCACGGCTGCCACGTGCCCGAGGCCGAGCGATCCATGACGCCGCAAAAGTTGTCGGGCTCGAATGCGTCGCGCCAGGTCGCGATGCGGCAGGAGGGATCGCGATCGAGCTCTTCGTAGCACTCGCGCATCACGCGAAACGCATTCTCGTAAAAACCCATCCACAGATGCAGGCCGTGCTCTTCGATGCGGTCCGCGACGCCGCGCCCCGAAGCACCCTTGCCACCCAGGCGAAAGCCCTGCTGATAAACGGTCACCTCGTACTTGCCGCGATGCTCGGGGCGGGTGAGCTCGAAGGCGGCGGTGATACCGGCGCAGCCTCCACCGACGATCGCAACTTTGATGGGGCGTTCAGCGTCCACTAATGGCCTCTACTCAGGCGCTTTCTACCCTCGCTACGCCCGAAAAGCGCAGAATGAAATCCGCGCCGTAGAGTCGGCCGGGGGTTTGAAAGCCCGGCTCGACGTCGCCCGCTGCAACCCGCAAGGTGATGGCCGTCGCGGTCGCTTGCGTAAGCGTGTAGGCCTCCGGTGTTACGAGGCGGCTGACGACCCGGCGCCCCGTGTCGTCTTCTCCCTCGACCACGACTGCAGCACGCCGCGTGGTCATTTCTTTGGAGCTGGGCTCCGCGCTCCACAGCGAGGCCTGGCGCTCGAGCATCGCCTGCACCCCAGGCGCCCGATAAGCCCAACCGAATTGGCGATTGGCCTGCAGCACCGCCGACACGGGCGGCGTGAGCTCGAAGTAGGTTTCGACCTCGCGCGCCCCGGTGGTAAGCGGCGCGGTCACGAGGTCGCCCCAGCTCACCGCCCCGCAAGCGCGCGGTCCGCGACCGAAATCGAAGGCGTGCTCGAGCTCACCTGGCGGCACTTCCTCCAGCCGCCCGCGGCGGTGCACGCGAGTGCGGCGACCCAGCTCGCGAGTGAGGGTCTTGATCGAGCCGCGCGACGCGAGCTCGAGCCCGGAAATACCGATCCGGAGTCGCCGCACTCCGCTGAGTCGCGAGGCGACGTGCGCGCACAAGCAATCCGATGGCACCACGTCGAAGCCGACCGCAGGCATGAGCATCACGCCGCGCTGTTCGGCGCGCGCGTGCGCCTCGCTCACGCTCCGAATCGAGTCCACTTCGCCCGCCACGTCGAGGTAGTGCGCGCCCGCCGCGATGCAGGCGTTCACCAGCGGGGTTGCAGTGTCCACGAACGGACCCGCGAGGTTCAGCACCGCGCGCATGCCGGCAAGCGCTGCCTGCAAGGTACGTGAGTCGTCCACTCTGGCGGGACGAAACGGCAAACGCCATTTTTCGGCCAACTCCCGCAGTCGCGCTGGGTCGCGCGCCGAAAGCACGGGGCGCAGCCCTTCGCGCAGCAGCGCGTCGATCACCAGGCGAGCCGTGTAACCTGTCGCCCCGTAGACCAGAATCGGATCGGACACGACGGCTCCTATTCGTCGACGCGCGCGATCCGCCTGACGGTCTCGATATCCGAGATGACCATACGACCGCTCTGCAGGCGCATGATGCCTTGACGGGTCCAGTCACTCAAATGCTTGTTCACGCTCTCGCGCGTGGCCCCGACCAAATCCCCCAGCTCCTGCTGCGAAAGCCGAAGCATGATTTGAATCTCGTGTGCGGGCGCATCCCCCCGCTCGCCGAAGCGAGACGCCAGGTCGAGCAAGCTGCGCGCGAGCCGGCTCGGCACGTCGAGGAACGCCGCGTGCTCGCTGCGCTGACTGAGCCGACGCAGCCGACCGGCGAGCACCTGCAACAACTTGACCGCGATACCGGGCGAGTGCTCGAGCAGCTCGAGGAACTGCTCGCGATCGATGACGAGCAGCTCGCAAGCCTCAATCGCGGCGCACGAGGCGGAGCGCGTCCCACCATCGAGCAGCGCGACCTCGCCGAACACCTCGCCCTCGGCCATGATGCCGAGCACCGTGTCCCGCCCGTCGGGCCCGGCTGATGTCACTTTGAGACGCCCGCGTACGATCGCGAACAGGGCGCGTGCCGGCTCACCCTGGCTCACCACCATCGCGCGTGCGGCGTATGTCCTCACTTCGGTGAGCTGAGCGATCCGCGACAGTTGCTCCGGAGTCAGTCCCTCGAACAGAGGAACTGCCTTGAGCAAGTTCAGATGCTTTTCCAGCATTTTCGCGGACCTGAAAGCGGAACTGTGAAGTCGCTCATACCTGGACCCGCCCCGCCAGTCCACCAACGGTGGTGCCGGCCACGGGTTCGATGAGAAAAAAAGCGACGGGCTGTGGCGCAGTTCATAGGGGTTACGTCGCGACCAGGCCTATTGGTTTTGAAGCCTCAGAGTGGGTCTTTCAACGGCCGACTCTCGGGGCGTGCAGATGCCGAATGTCGCCCGTTCGACGTCTGCGGGGAGGACCCACCCCTGGAGATTCACCATGATCGCCCATGCACCGGTCCGTGTCCTGAACGCTCGCCTCAGCGAGCGGAAAACGCCAGCCCCGGCCGCCCCGGCGGCGTTGGCGCCCTGCCCCGACCAGCCCGCCCCGCACCCGCAGCGCCGCGCCGCCATCGCCGCGGACGCCATCGCCACCGAGAGCGCCAACCTGCTCGAGCTCTGGCACGAGCTCGCTCAGGGCACCACCAAGGTGGTCGACTCCTTTTTCTCGGCTGACCGCTGCTACCTCTTGCTCGCCAACAACGTCGGCGTCGCGGCCCGATCGGCTCGGCGCCGACGTTG
>JBEHXA010000631.1:0-4418 GCA_048498935.1 Myxococcota bacterium | reverse complement strand
ATTCTGGGTTTCGCTGCTGCCGGGCGCGAGCTCGCGCGCGACGCTGACGAGCGTCGTGAACACGGCGCGCTTGCCTTCGTACGCGGTCAGCGTGCCGGTCACGACGCTGACGTCGAGCCAGCGGGCGTTCTCTCCGAGCGGCCCGTCCAGAAAATCCGGGAAGTTGGAGCGCTTCTGCACGACCGTCACGTCCTGGTGCCGCACCCAGACGTCCTGGTCGCGCCCCTTGGCGGCCTCGACCGCCCAATACTTCACGCTGCCCAAGCTGCGAAACCGACCGCTGAGGCTCAGCCGCGCGTGGTACTCGAGCAAGTCGCCCTTGTCGGCCTCGTTGCCTTCGATACGAAAGGTGCGCACGCCGCGCTTGACCACGAACGCCAGCGGTAGCTGTACGTCTTTGGTGAGCTCGACACCTGCGAAGTCGGAGGGCTTGGCAGCTTCGAGATCTGCCGCGCGCACGAAGCGGCCGTTGGTCAAGAGCGCCAAGCGCGCCTCACCGCCGTCGCTGTCCTTGGCTTTCCACGAACCGACCACCGCCATGCCCGCGCGCCGGCGCAGCTTACCGATCTCACGCACGCCGTCCGGACGCGCCGGGTCGCGCTCGAAGAGCGGAGTCTCCGAGCGGGTGCGGGCGTACGTGTAGGGCAAGTTCGCGTCGAGAGCCGGGGCCAGCGCCATGGCTGCGAGCGTGGGATGGCCGAGGTCGAGCGTGGCCTCGGTTCCCGCGCAAACGAAGCCGCGGGGTCTGATCGCGTACCAGCCGCCAGCGCACCCCGCGCTCGAAACGGGTTCGGCTGAGCGAGCAACCCGCGCCCCCGCGTGAAGCGCTCCCAGGCTCGCGGCACGCTGGTCGGTGGCCGCCCGCACGGTCGCCAGCTCCGCCACGACACCGAGCTGTGGGCCATTTTCCGCCGGTACAGGGGCGGTCTTCACGATCGTCTCGGTGTGCGACAGGGGAGGCGACTTGGTCCCACCGTTGCAGCCCGCGCCGGCCCACACCGCGACGAGCGGCACGAGCGCTCGGAGCAAGGAGCCGGATGTGCGCATCGCTCATCCGCTCGCATATCGGAAAACAAACGGACAAGTTTTGGGACTGAGAGGCGCCCGTTCGTCCCCCACGGCGAAGAGTGTCCTAGGAGGTTTTTGCACGCGAATGGACCGCACTACACCCTCGCTTCGGGAGTGCTAGAACGGCCGTCTGGCTGGACTGGTTGCACACCTGAGCTTGGCCAGATCGTACGAGTCGTTCGGCGGTTGAACGCGCTCGTCAAATCGTGTCTATCTCATAGTGTGCCAGGGCCAACACTATCAGTGGTTCATGTCAGGTCCCGGAGTGGCCAGAAATCGGCGTCCATTGCCTCTCGCTTTTGGTCGTGAAGTTCGACGACGACGGCTCGCGCTTGGGCTGACGCTCGAGCAGCTGGCTGAGCGCTCGTCGCTGACGCCGAACTACATCGGTACGGTGGAGCATGGTCAACGTGACCCGTCGCTGAGCACCATCCTGGCGCTGGCACGGGGCTTGGGTGTGGCGCCGGGCGAGCTCCTCGGTGGCATTGGCGAGACGGGGCCACTGGCTCTCGAAGCCGCCCGGCTGATCGAGGCGCAGGCGACCGAGGTGCAGGAAGCGATGCTGGAGCTGCTGCGATCCATGAGTCGGCGCCGCCGGGGTTGACCCCCGCACGTAGCGGCACGAGATGGGGGCCATGAGGATTCTCGGAGCCCTGCCACTCACTCTGGGCCTGCTCGTGGCGGGCCGCGCGGGTGCCGAGAGCGGCGGCAAGGAGTGGGACGGCGACTACGGCGCCAAAGCCAAGCGACGCTCCGACTTCACTGTGGGCGCGAGCGGCGGCTTCGGGTTCGGCAAGGCCGCCGGCTACCCCAACGAGATCGATAAGTTAGACGACCCGCAGTACCGCTCGAGCACCGGCGTCGGTTTGGACAATGGCGGAGCCGTTTGGCTGGGGGTGGCGTTCAACGACTACCTCACGTTCGGGCTCGGCATCGGCGGGCTCGGTGTCAGCGGGAACGATCGCAAGGCCAGCGGCGGTGGTTTCATCTTCCACCTCGACGCCTACCCGCTCTTCGACCTCGACCGGAACCTGCAGGACCTCGGCGTGTTCACCAACGTCGGCGGTGGTGGCCTGAGCATCACGGGCGGGCCCGACGACGCGGAGGGCGGGTCGATGGCCTATATCGAAGGCGGCATCGTCTACGAGCGTTGGCGCTTCTGGCGCATATCGACGGGGCCGAGCGTGTCGCTCATTCACATGTGGAGCGATTCGGCGAGCACGACTGGCGTGCTCTTCGGTGGGCGCTTCGCGTTTTACGGCGGCCCGTAGCCGCTCACGACGCGTTCGCGACCTGCCAAGTCGCGCGCGAGCTCGACGCGCGCAAAGCCGTGCTCGGTGAGGATCGCTTGCGCTGCCTCGCCCTGGTCCCAACCGACTTCGAGCGCCAAGAGCGCTCCAGGCGTCATGGCAGCCTTGGCGTGCGCGGCGATTTGGCGGACGAAATCCAACCCGTCCACGCCGCCGTCGAGCGCCAAGCGCGGCTCGAAGTCGCGCACGTCGGGCGGCAGCTCGGCGACCTCTGCGCTGGCGATGTAGGGCGGGTTCGCGGTGATTAGATCGAAGCGCTGCCCTTGGACCGGTGCGAAGAGCGAACCTTCCAACAAGCGTAGGTTGCGGATGGCACCGGTGCGGTGCGCGTTATCGCGCGCGACTTCGAGCGCGTCTGGCGACACGTCGCAGGCCGTCACGTTCCAAGTTGGCCGCGTGCGCGCGAACGCGATGGCGATGCAGCCAGAGCCCGTACACAAGTCGAGCGCGCTGCCCAGCATGCTGCGCTCGCGCGTGCGCTCGAGCGCCACCTCGACCAGACATTCACTATCGGGGCGCGGGATGAGCACCCGCGAGTCCACGCGCAGCGATATGCCGTAAAATTCCCGCTCTCCCAGCAAATAAGCGACCGGCTCTCCGCTGCGCCGACGCTTGAACAGCTCGCGAAAGCCGCCGAGCTCGTGCGCCGAGAGGGGGCGCTCCGCCTGCATGATGAGCCCGATGCGATCCAGCTTCAGCACGCGCCCGAGCAGCAGCTCGGCATCCAGCCGTCCCTGCTCGTTGCCGCGCCGCTTGAGATCCTCCGCGGCCCAGGCGAGGACTCGCCGCACCGACCAGACTTCGGCGTCGCTCGTCACGGACTGGCTCAAGCCGCGCCGACGCTCCGCTTGACCCGCTCGACCACGGCCTCGACGTCGCTGCGGATGGCGTTGAGGCGCTCCACGCTCGGAGCCTCGAAGCGCAGCACCAGGATGGGCCCGGTGTTGGAGGCTCGCACCAGAGCCCACGCGCCGTCGTCGTAAGTCACTCGGACACCGTCGAGCTCGTTCACGCTGCCGCGATCGGCGAGCACTTTGCGCAGCTCCTGAATCACCTCGAACTTCTTGGCGTCCGGACAGTCGGTGCGGAGCTCCGGGGTAAACTGGCGAGTCGGCAGGGCTCGGAGCAAGTGGCTCAGCGGCTTGTCCTGCGCGGTGAGCAGCTCGAGCAGCCTCAGCGCCGCGTAGATCGCGTCGTCGTAGCCGTAATAGCGGTCGGCGAAGAAGAAGTGGCCGCTCATTTCGCCGGCGACGGCCGCGTGCTCTTCCTTCATCTTGGTTTTGATCAGTGAATGCCCGGTCTTCCACATGATCGGGCGGCCGCCGAGCTCACTCACGCGATCGAACAGCGTTTGCGAGCATTTCACGTCGCCGATGATGGTCGCGCCGGGCTTGGCCGCGATGATGGGCTCGGCGAACAGCGCCAGCAGGCGATCGCCCCAGATGATTTCGCCGGTCTCGTCGACCACGCCCAGCCGATCGCCGTCGCCGTCCCAGGCCACGCCGACGTCGGCGCCTTCGCTGCGCACGCGTTCGATCAGCTCGCGCAGGTTTTCCGGCACGGTGGGGTCCGGGTGGTGGTTCGGGAACGTCCCGTCCATGTCGCAGTACAGGGCGGTCGGCGCGAGCCCCAACTGCGCGAAGGTGCGCAGCCCGAGCGGCCCGGCGGCGCCGTTGCCGGCGTCCACCACGACCTTGGGCTTGCGAGCGAGCGCTACGCTGCCCGCGAGCTTGGCGACGTAGGCGTCGTCGATGGGGCTCGGGGTCACGGTTCCGCCGGGCTTGTTCGGCAGCGGCTGGCCTTGTACCAGGCCGCGCAGCTCCTGAATCGCGGTGCCGAAGAACGAGCCCCGACCGATCATGATCTTGAAGCCGTTGTCGGGTGCCGGGTTGTGGCTACCGGTGACCATCACGCCGCCGTCGGTTTCCAGGTGGTGCACGCCGAAGTAGAGCTTCGGCGTGGGGCCGACGCCCACGTCGAGCGGGAAGTAGCGCGACGTCTGGCTCTGGATCATGTGATCGTTGAAATTCTCGATCCAGT
>JBEHXA010000630.1:0-4424 GCA_048498935.1 Myxococcota bacterium | reverse complement strand
CCCAGCTTTCACGTGGCCGCGCGCTACCACCACCTGGCCGAGCTGGCGTCCGAGCGCATGCGCGGTGCGATAGAGGGCGATCGCGTCGTCCGCTCGCGCCGGTACGCACAGCGAAATACCCGGCACGTCCCGCAGCACGCCGAGCGAGTTGTCGTTGTGAAAGTGGCCGCCGAAGCCCTTCTGGTAGGCCAGCCCGGCGATGCGCACCAGCATCGGATTGTGCAGCTCGCCGTTCGAGAAGAAGCTGAACGTCGCCGCCTCACCGCGCAGCTGGTCTTCGGCGTTGTGCAGGTAGGCGAGGTATTGAATTTCGGGCAGCGGGTACAAGCCGAGGCTCGCGGCGCCGAGGGCCAGGCCGAGGATGGTCTGTTCGTCGAGCAGGGTGTTGAAGACGCGCGCGTGGCCGAGCTTCTCGAACAGGCCCTTGGTCGCGCCGTAGACTCCGCCCTTCTTCGCGACGTCTTCGCCGAACAGCAAGCTGCCGGAGTCGTGCTCCAAGATCTCAGCCAGCGCATGGCTCACACCCTGTGCGAGGCTGAGCGGCGCGCTCGCGGCGCCTGAACGCGCCGCTGCCGAAAAATGGCGTGGGATCGGGCGGCTCACGCTAGAGGCGACCTGGACGCGCGTCACCAGCTTGGGCCGTGAGATGGCGTGCTCTGCCGCTTGCTCGACTCGCGCCTGAGCTTGCGCATCGAGTGATAGCACCTCGGCCTTTCCCAGCAGCCTGCGGCGCACGAATGAGAGCGCCGCACAGAGCACTGGATCGAGCTCTGCTGCGCGCCGCAGCTCGTCGCGGCTGCGATAAGTGACGTCGACGTCGCTGCCCGCGTGGCCCAGGAGTCGGACGCACGATAAGTGCAGCACCGCGGGCTTGCGATGACGACGGCAGTGCTCCACCGCCGCGGCGGCTTGGGCGTATGCCGTCGCGAGATCCGCGCCGTCGGCCCCGAAATAGCGCACGTGCGGCAGGGCGCGGAGCCGCAGCTCCACCCACCCCGGAGGCGAACGCACGCTCACGCCGAGCCCGTTGTCCTCGCACACGAACAGCAGCGGCACCGGCAAGCTCTGGTGCGCCACCCAACCGGCCGCGTTGAACGCTCCTTGCGCGGTGCTGTGATTGACGCTGGCGTCGCCGAAGCTGCACAGCACGAGCGCGTCCGCCGGCTCCTGCGCAAGGCCCTGGCTCGCTTTCCAGCCGAGCGCGTAGGCGAGCCCGACCGCGCGCGGCAAGTGTGAGGCGATGGTGCTGGTTTGCGGCACGATGCCGAGCGCCTTGCCGCCGAAGAGCTTGTGACGCCCCGCACTCACCGGCTCCTCGCTCGAAGCGACCAGCGAAAGCGCGATGTCCCGAACCCCGTCGATTTCCGGCACCTGCCGAGAGCGCTCGAGCTGCAGCGCAGCGCTGCGATAGTGCACGAGCGACGGATCGCTCGGCCTGGTCAGACGCCCGAGCACGACATTGGCTTCGTGTCCCGCGCTGCCGATCGTGTAGTGCCCGAAACCTCGCTCGCGCAAGCGGAGCGCTGCGAGATCGAGGTGACGCGAGAGCAGCATCGACTCGAGCAGCTCGCGCGCTGGCAACGGCGGGCTGGCCGAGTCCATTGCGCCTGTGCTCGTGCCCGGCTCCGGTTCGGGCTCGGCGACGACGCGCTGCCGCAGGGTCGCCACCAGCTCCGAGAGTCGCTCGATGGACATGCTCGACTCTTACTCAAAATATTGGCGCGACGCACGGTGTCGCTCTCGGCTAGAGTCAGCACCTCGCATGAGGTTCTCGATCGCGCCCGCTCCGCGCAACGTCGAAGCGCAGCGCTTGCGCTCCGCGTCCGCTTACAATTCCCCCTGGCGCCGCTTCGGCCCCTACTTGTCGGAGCGCCAGTGGGGCACCGTTCGTGAGGACTACAGCGCGGGTGGCGCGGCCTGGGAATACTTCCCCCACGACCAGGCGCGCAGCCGCGCTTATCGCTGGGGCGAGGATGGCTTGGCCGGCTTCAGCGACCATCGCCAGCGCTTGTGCATTTCGCTCGCGCTGTGGAACGAGCGCGACCCCATCCTCAAGGAGCGCCTGTTCGGCCTCACCAACGACGAGGGCAACCACGGCGAGGACGTGAAGGAGCAATACTTCTACCTCGACGCTACGCCGACGCACTCGTACCTGAAGATGCTCTACAAGTATCCGCAGGCCGAGTTTCCTTACGCCCGGCTCGTAAACGAAAATCGCAGCCGCGGGCCGCACCAGTCCGAGCTCGAGCTGATCGACCTGGGCATGTTCGACGGCGGCCGTTACTTCGATGTGTTCGTCGAGTACGTGAAGGCGTCGCCGGACGACATCCTGGCGCAGGTCACCGTGATCAACCGCGGTCCGGACGCGGCGCGCCTGCACGCGCTGCCTCAGGTCTGGTTTCGTAACACCTGGTCGTTCGAGCCAGCGCAGCAGAAGCCCAAGCTCTGGGCCGAGGCGCCCGGCGTGGTGCGGCTTTCTCACCCCGAGCTCTCGGAGTTTCATCTCTATTTCGAGGGTGACGCGCCGCTCTTGTTCACCGAGAACGAGACCAACACCGAACGCTTGTGGGGTACTGCGGGCGGCGGCCCCTTCAAAGACGCCTTCCACGAGCACGTGATCGCCGGGAAGCGCGGAGCGCTTTCGAGCACGAGCGACGGCACCAAGGTCGCGGCGCATCACCGGCTCGAGCTCGCGCCCGGCGCCACGAAGGTGCTGAGGTTTCGGCTGAGTCGCGAGCCTCAGGCGTCCCCATTCGCCGATTTCGAACGCATCCACGCCACGCGCCTTGCGGAGGCCGATCAGTTCTACGCCGAGCTGCAGAGCGACATCGCGGACGCGGATGCTCGCTTGGTACAGCGCCAGGCCTTTGCCGGCATGATCTGGTCCAAGCAGTACTTCGGTTACGACGTGCGGCGCTGGCTCATGGGCGATCCGGGCCAACCGGCGCCGCCTGCGGAGCGCTGGCACGGCCGCAACGTCGATTGGGATCACCTGGTCAACGACGAGGTCATCTCCATGCCCGACAAGTGGGAGTACCCCTGGTACGCGGCGTGGGATTTGGCGTTTCACTGCCTGCCGCTGGCGGTGATCGACCCCGAGTTCGCCAAGGAGCAGCTCGTGCTGCTCACCCGCGAGTGGTACATGCACCCGAGCGGCCAGCTACCGGCCTACGAGTGGGCGCTGGGAGACGTGAACCCGCCGGTGCACGCCTGGGCAGCGTGGCGCGTTTACCAGATCGACCGCAAGCAAGCGGGCCGCGGTGACGTGCAGTTCCTCGAGCGCATCTTCCACAAGCTGATGCTCAATTTCACCTGGTGGGTGAACCGCAAGGACACCGAAGGCCGCAACGTGTTCCAGGGCGGCTTCTTGGGCCTGGACAACATCGGCGTGTTCGATCGCAGCAAGCCGCTACCGACCGGCGGCTTCATCAATCAATCGGACGGCACCGCTTGGATGGCGATGTACTCGCTGAACTTGATGCGCATCGCGCTCGAGCTGGCGCAGCACAACTCGGTTTACGAGGACATCGCCAGCAAGTTCTTCGAGCACTTTTTACACATCGCCGAGGCGATGACCAAGATCGGTACCGACCACCAAGGGTTGTGGGACGACACCGACAAGTTCTACTACGACTGCCTGTGCCTGCCCGGCTCGCCGCCGATCCCGATGCGCCTCCGCTCGATGGTCGGTTTGATTCCGCTCTTCGCCGTCGAGGTACTCGATTCGGAGCTACTCGAGAGCTTGCCCGGCTTCGAGGCGCGTGCGCGCTGGTTCCTCGAGCATCGCCCGGATTTGGCCGCCCTCGTCTCGCGCTGGCAAGAGACGGCGACCGAGTCACGCCACTTGCTCTCGCTGCTCCGCGGGCACCGCATGAAAAAGCTGCTCAAGCGCATGCTCGACGAGACCGAGTTCTTGTCCGAGCACGGCGTGCGCGCGCTGTCGCGCCAGCACCTCGACCAGCCCTTCGAGCTCCACGTGCAGGGCCAAACCTTTTCCGTGAAGTACCTGCCGGGTGAGTCGGAGTCGCGGCTCTTCGGCGGCAACTCGAACTGGCGCGGGCCGATCTGGATGCCGGTCAATTACCTGATCATCGAGAGCCTGCAGAAGTTTCATCACTACTACGGCGATGATTTCAAGGTGGAGTGCCCGACCGGTTCTGGTCAGTACCTCACGCTCCTGCAAGTGGCCGACGAGCTCTCGCGCCGGCTGTGTCGGCTCTTCTTGCGCGACGAAAATGGGCGGAGGCCCGTGCTCGGCGACTCCGAGCTGCTGCAAAAGGATCCGCACTTTCGCGACTACGTGCCGTTCTACGAATACTTTCACGGCGACACCGGTCGCGGTCTGGGCGCTTCGCATCAAACGGGCTGGACGGGTCTGGTCGCCAAGCTGCTGCAGCCCCGCCGCTAGCCGCGGCCGCGTCCGC
>JBEHXA010000629.1:0-4457 GCA_048498935.1 Myxococcota bacterium | reverse complement strand
TCGCGCAGCGCTGCAACGGAGCCGAGCGTTTTGAGCAACGCCGTGCGCGTTTTGGGACCGATGCCGTCGATGCGATCGAGCTCCGACTCGAAGCGACGCGAGGAGTCTTGCGTGTCAGCGCCGAGCTCCGTCGCGGCCTGGGGCTTTGGCAGCGCGCGCTGTCGCGTGGCAGCGACGTACAGCGCCGCGCGTTCGTCGAGGTTCCGCTCGACGAAGAGCTACGAGCGCTCGTGCCCCCGCCGCCGCTCGTGGTGAGCGACGTGGTCAAGCTCAAGGCGCCCGAGCGCGGCATCGTGGCACTGGCGTGCGGCGCGCTCGGCGCCGACGGTGGGCAGGAGCTGGCGCTCGTCTCGCGCAGCACCGTCCGCGTGGGACGGATCGTCAAAGGGGAGTTCACCGAGCGCGCCAAAACCAGCTGGTCCAAGCTCTCCGTCGTCTCGCCGACTCCGCTCCGCGAGCCCATCGCGAGCGCCGAAATCACTCCGGCGGGACGGCTGCGCGTCGGCATCACGGATAGGCGCGACGGCGTCGAGCTCGACTCGGCGCTGGCCGTGACCGCGCGTCTCGAAGGGCGCCTGCCAGTGCCGGGCGGCCAGTGCGCGCTCCGCAGCGGCCTGGGACTAATCAGGGCCTCCGACTGCAACGGCCGCGAAGTCCCGGGTGCAGCGCAGGCCGGCAGCGTGCTCGACGCGCTGGCCGCCAGTAGCGCTGGCGCGGGCGAGCTCGGTCGCGAGCTCGGAAGCGCCGAGCTCCAGCGCGCCGGAAAGCCAGTTCGCTTGGGCAGCATCGCCGGCGCCCAGCTCGCGCTCGGGGACGCCGACGGAGACGGCGCGGTGGAGCTTGCTTACGCATCGAACACCAGCGACCACGCGCGCGATCGCTTGACGCTCGTTACGCTGCAAGGCGCAACTACCAGACCGCGCTTCGAGCTCGCAGCTCCGAGCATTACGGCGCTCTCCATCTGCGCCAAACCGGAAGGCCCCGGCATGGCTCCAATCGCCGTCGCTACTGGCAGCGAAATTTGGCTCATCCGATGAACCTGCATCGGGTCTCGCGTCGCGCTGCGCTGGCGATGCTGGCCTACGGCTCGGCGAGCGCAGCGCTCGGTCGCACGGGTTACGGCGGTCGACTGCGACTGGCGGTGCCTTGGCCCATCACTGGGCTGGATCCGGCGCAGCTGAACGACGGCTTTTCGGCGCTGCTCGCGGGAGCCGCCTTCGATCCTCTCTACGGTCTCGACGACAACGGGCAGCCCTACCCTGCCCTGGCCGACGGCCTGCCCAGCAAGGCTGCAGAAGGGGCAAAGCTCAAACTGCGACCCGGCCTGAAGACGGCCAGCGGGCGCCCACTCGCAGGCACCGATGTGCTGGCCACGCTGGCCCGCGCACGAGCGCGCGGCGCGAGCGGCTTGCTCGGCGAGCTCGATCCTCCTCGGCTAGACAGCGGCGATCCGCTGAGCGTGCTCTTTCCACGCGCCACGCCCGAGGCTTTGGCGCGCACGCTGGCCAGCCCGCTGCTCGCGCTGGTCCCGCGTACCTTCTCGCCGCTCGCGCCCGATGGCACCGGCGCATTTCGGGTGGAGCTCGCGCCCGGTCGCGCGCTGCTGACGCGCAACCTGAACGCAGCGCGCGGTCCCGCTTACTTGGACGCAGTCGAGGTGACGAGCGTGGGGGACGTGGCCGATCTGCTGCGCGGCTTCGAGTCGGGCGCCACCGACATCGGCTGGTTCGGCTCCGGGCTGTATCGCAGCGTGAAGGACGCGGTCGCGTTCGAGGCGCCACGCTACGGTTTGGCGATCCTGCTTGCAGGTCGCGCGGCGGGCGCTTGGGCCGCGCCCGGTACCCTTCCGCCGCTGCTCGACGCGATACCGGCGCAGCAGCTCGCTCACCTCGGTTTGCGCGGGTTGCCGGCCAGCCCGAACGGCTCAGCGCGCTGGAGCGGGCCGCCCAGCGAAGTAGTCGTGCAGAGCGGCGCGCCGCAGCTGGTCGCCGTAGCGCGCAGCCTGGCCGCAGCGCTGTCGACGGCAGGTCACGAGCTCAGCGTGAGCGAAAAGAGCGCCGACGAGCTGGCCGCACTACGGTTGAGCCGAAGCTTCGGACTGATGGTCGATTGCGTCCGCGCGGCCGGCAGCAGCGATCGCGAGCTCGAGCTGCTGCTGCGCACCGCCGCCAACCCAGAGGCAGCCAAGCGCGCGCCCAAGACGGCTCCACTACCGCCTCGCGAGCTCGCTCGCCAGCTGCCGCTGGGCGTGATTGGCGAGCTCAGCGTGCACGGCTCCCGGCGCGGGTCCTTGCTCGGTCTCGAGAGCTGGCAGCTGGGCGCCGTTTCGTTCGTGAAGCCTTAGCCGACGACTCAGGGCAGCTTCTTGGGTTCGGGAATGCTGCCGCCACCCCGCACGTACCCGATCACGGTCTTGGTCAGGTTCTCGTCGGCCTTCACGCACTTCAGGCTCACCTCGCCGCTGGTCGCGCCCTTACATTCTTTGCGGCGCTCGAGCCACGCGCCATTCACCTTGTCGTTCTTGCGCAGCGCTTCTTGCGTGTCGTCGTCGAGATAGCGAAAGTCGATCGGTGGGTTCTTGGGCGCCGGCGCTTTGCTCATCGTCACCTCTTCACTCTGAAGGGTGACGCACGAACCGTCCCAGCGCAGCGCGTCGTAGCTTCCGCCCGCGCCGCTCACCTGCATACCGCCGGTGTCCGCCTTGCGCGCGTAGAGGATCAACACCTCCTCGTCGAACTCTACCCAGCCGCTGTCGGAGGCTCCCCCCGAGGCGTTCCACGCCTGGGTGCGCCGCGTGAGGTAGCCGCGAGTCCACGCCGAGTTCGAGAACAAGTACAGGCCCACGGACGGGTACTTGCCGTTGCACAGGCGCTTCACGAACGCCGGATCCGGCGAGCAGACCGCGCCCGATTTGAAGCACTTGGTGGGCACGCCTTCACCGGAGGCGCCTGACGCCGGCGCGCTTTCTTCGGCTTGGGCAGCTTCGGGCGCCGCCCTGGCCGTTGCGCTGTCGGCGCTCGTTTCAGGGGTGGCTGCGGTAGCCGGCTCGGCCGCGGGGGCTCCGCCGCAAGCGAGCGCGAGCAGGCCGGGCCACATGGCGAAAGCGAGCTGAAGCTTGTGATTCATGTCTTCCGTCCTCAACGCGCCTTGACCAGGCTCCCGTAGAGCTGGGCTGTTTGGCGAGCGATGCTCGACCAGGCGAAATGCTCCTCCACGCGCTTGCGCCCAGCGGCCCCCATCCGGCGACCGAGCGCTGCGTCGGCGCACAGCTCGTTGACGCGCGTGGCCAGAGCGCGCGCAAACGCTTCGCGATCTTTGGGGGCACCCATCGGGGTGCCATCCGGCTCGAAAGCGACGAGATAACCCGTCTTGCCGTCCTCGACCACCTCGGGAATGCCGCCCACAGCGGAGGCCACCACCGGCGCACCGCAAGCCATGGCCTCGAGGTTCACGATCCCGAACGGCTCGTAAATCGACGGGCATACGAACACGCTGGCGTGCGACAGCACCTGAATCAGCTGCGGCCGCGGAAGCATCTTGTGGATCCAAAGCAGACCGCCGCGCTCGGCCTCGATGCTCGAGCCCAGCGCCTCGACCTCGCGCTTCAAGTCCTCGGTGTCCGCCTCGCCAGCGCACAGCACGATGCGCACGCTCTTGTCGATGTGACGCGCGGCCTCCAGCAAGTGCACGATGCCCTTCTGGCGCGTGACCCGTCCGACGAACACGACATAGGGCTGAGTCGGATCGATACCCAAGCTCTCGACCACGTCGGTGCTCTCGTCACGCTGGTATTCAGCCAGATCGATGCCGTTGTAAATGATGTGCACGCGCGCCGGATCGACGCTCGGATAGGCCTTCAAGATGTCGCGCTTCATGCCGCTCGACACCGCGACCACCGCGTCGGCACTCTCGATCGAGGTGCGCTCGCAAAAGCTGGAGATGGCGTAGCCACCGCCGAGTTGCTCCGCCTTCCAGGGCCTGAGCGGCTCCAAGCTATGCGAGGTCATCACGTGCGGGATGCCGTACATCAGCTTGGCCAGATGCCCCGCCAGGTTGGCGTACCAGGTGTGGGTGTGCACCAGCTGCGCCCCCGCGACGTCCTTGGCCATCGCCAAGTCGATCGACAAGGTGCGGAGCGCTGCCAGCTCGGGCGCCCCGCCGTCCAGCGCACTCCAAGACTTGTAGCTCGCCTTCACTTCGGGAGCGCGCCTGTCTTCGCCGAAACAATAGACGCCGAGCTCCACCTGACGCGCCAGCTCGCGCGACAGGTACTCCACGTGCACGCCCGCTCCGCCGTAAATCTCCGGCGGGTACTCGCGCGACAGCAGCGCGACCTTCACGACTTCGACTCGGCCGGAATCGTATCGCCCTTGCCGATACACACCACCCCGTTGTCGCTGACCGTAAAGATCGCCACGTCGCCTGTCTGGATGAAGGGGTGTCTCCCATCATAGAAT
>JBEHXA010000628.1:0-4493 GCA_048498935.1 Myxococcota bacterium | reverse complement strand
CAAAGCGATGGACCTGGTGCTGCAAGTTCGGCTCGCCTTCTACGGCTACCTCGCGGACCAGCAAATCGTCGACTTTCGCGAGACGGTGCTGAGCGCGCTCGAAGCATCCGCAACGACCGCGACGGCCCTGCACGATGCGGGCAACATCACCGATTTGGATTTCGCCAGCGAGCAAGTCCTCTTCGACGAGGCCCGCGTCAACTTTGCCTCCGCCCAAACCAACATCATCGTCTCGCGCCAACGCCTGACAGCGCTGCTCGGTCTTTGGGGAACGAACTCCGCTTGGACGGTGGAGGCGCGCCTCGCCACCCCCGGAGACGTAGCGCTGGCGGACTTGGAGACCCAAGCGGTCAAAAACAGCCTCGATCTGCAGATCATTCGCCACCGCTACACGGCTGCGGCGAAGCGTTCGAACCTGGCTCAAGCGAACGGCCTCTTGCCGGAGCTGAAGGCCGGCGTGACGGTGGAGCGCGAGGAATCTGAGTGGAGCTACGGTCCCCTCGCCGCAGTGCAGATGCCTCTTTTCTATCAAGGGCAAGGTGAGGTCGCGCGGGCGCGCGCTGAAATGCGCCGACAAGGCCAACTCCTGCGCGCTCGCGGCGTCCAAGTGCGTTCTGCAGCGAGAACGGTGGCGACGCGCGTGGCGGCCGCACGCGAGCGCGTGGACTACTTCAAAAACGTCCTTCTGCCGGCGCGCGAACGCATCGTCAACCAGACGCAACTGCAGTTCAACGCGATGAGCGTTTCCGTGTTCCAACTGTTGCTAGCGAAGCGCGATCAGATTGAAACGGCGCGGCTCTACGTCGAGGCGCTGCGCGACTATTGGGCAGCTCGGGCCGAGGCCGAGCAGCTCCGAGCCGGCAGGCTCTCGATGGGCATGGACGAAATGCGCTCGGATGAGGTGGTATCGAGCAGCGGGCAAGCTTCGGCAGGGCACTAGCCGAGCTGGCGCAGCGCTTGCACCTACGACAGCGTCGCCGGTCACTTCGATCGGCGACGCCGCCCGCGGCCGAAGCGCCGCCGCCCGCAAGCAGCGCAGGCGAGCACACGATGCCCGACGGCTCGAAGATGCCCGGCGAGATGCACGACAAGCAGAGAATCAACGCGCGGAGGGATTGGTTTCGGGCCTCCGCGCCGTGTCCGATCATGCAGCAGCCGGACTCGAGTCGTAACCGGCCTCGGACAACGCCTTGACCAAGCTCTCGATCGAGACATCGGCGTCGTGGCGCACGAGCACCTTGCCCTCCCTAAGCCGAACGTCCACCTTTGCGACTCCGTCGACGTCTTTCAAGGCGGTGCCCACGTGGTGGACACACGACGCGCAGCTCATGCCTTGGACATCCAGTAAAGTTTCCTTTTCGGTCATTTTGCCTTCCTTCGGGGCCCTGTGGCCCTCGAACCAAAGACGCTCGACGAGGCCCGGCATTACAGTGGTTCTCGCGAGCGCCTCAAGTGTAATGCTTGCAAGGGCTGTGCGTCGGCATTGCTGACGAGGCAAGAATGACTACAGCAGAGCTATCCACGGCGCCCGCAGCGGCTCCTTCAACCGAAACGTCCGAGCTCGGCATTCAGGGCATGACCTGTGCGGCCTGCGTGCGCCGCATCGAGCGCGCGTTGACCAAGGTTCCGGGCGTTCAGGACGCTACCGTCAACCTTGTAACCGAACGGGCCACAGTCCATTTCGAACCGAGCATGGCGACCGTCGAGGCGCTGGTCGCGGCCGTAGAAAGGGCTGGCTACCAAGCCTCGCGACCGGCACCTCCGGCGGCGGCTACCGCTGTGCCCGAGAAGCCGGAGGCGGAAACGCCGGCGGCGGTCCCACGTGAACAGCTCGACCTGCGTCGCGATCTGCGGCTTGCGGTCCTGCTGTCGGTTCCGCTGCTCGTGCTGGCCATGTCGCACGGGCTAATTCCTGGAAGTGACGGCGAGATTGGGCGCGCCGTGCAGTTCGCGCTGGCGACGCCAGTCGTATTCGGTCCAGGTCGTCGCTTCCTCCTCCCGGCTTGGCGCGCTCTTCGCCACAAGGCGGCGGACATGAACACGCTCGTGAGCATCGGCGTGCTCTCCGCCTGGGCCTACTCCGCCGTCGCGGCGTTGATGCCCAGCCTCTTCCCGCACGCCAATCACGGCATGTTGCCGCACATCTACTTCGAAGCGGCAGGCGCCATCATCACGTTCGTCCTGTTTGGCAAATTCCTGGAGTCGCGTGCTCGCTGGCAGCTTTCAGATGCCGTGCGCGGTCTCGTCGCCCTCGTGCCCGAAGAAGCGTCGCGCATTCTCGAAGATGGAACCGAGCGTCGCGAGCTCGTGAAAGGCCTCGAGGTTGGCGCCCTTGTCCTCGTTCGCCCTGGTGAGCGCGTGCCCGTCGATGGCGAAGTTGTCGGCGGCAAGACCGCGGTGGACGAGTCCATGCTCACGGGCGAGAGCATGCCAGTCGACAAGCAGACTGGGAGCGCCGTTCTTGGCGGGACTTTGAATCAAAGCGGCGCCATCCGGGTGCGCGTGACGCGCGTCGGCTCCGCCACAGCGCTATCGCGCATCGTGCAGGCGGTTGAGCAGGCTCAAGGGTCGCGCGCTCCCATCGCTCGCTTGGCCGACGTCGTGAGCTCGTACTTCGTACCCATCGTGGTGGGCCTGGCCCTGGTGACGCTCATGGTTTGGTTCGCTGTCGACCCGACGGCAGCAGGCTTCGCGACGGCAGTGCAACGGTTCGTCGCGGTCCTGGTCATCGCTTGCCCCTGCGCGCTCGGCCTGGCTACTCCTGCGGCAGTCGCGGTTGGAACGGGGCGAGGCGCCGAGCTCGGCATCTTGATCAAGGGCGGCGCTACCCTCGAGGCGGCTAGCCAGGTGAACCTGGTTCTTTTCGACAAGACGGGGACGCTCACGACCGGCAAGCCCGAGCTGACCGACGTGAGAAATGCGTCGCGTCTTTCTGAAGGTGAGCTGCTCTCCCTAATCGCGTCCGTCGAAGTCGAAAGCGAGCATCCTGTGGGGCGTGCACTCGTTGCGGGAGCCTTGGCGCGCGGCGCCGTGGTGAAACCAGTCGAGGATTTTCGTAGCGATGCGGGCCACGGCGTCGAGGCTCGCGTCGATGAGCATATCGTTCGTGTCGGCACCGCAGGCTGGATGACCCTAGCGAAGCTCGACGTCGCCGAGCACGAAGCGATCGCAGCTGAGCTTGCCGCGATGGGCAGAACGCCGTCGTTCGTTGCCATCGACGGCAGGATCGCCGCCGTCGTTGCCGTAGCGGATCGCCCTGCGCCCGATGCGAAAGCGACGGTTGCGCTACTCAAGCAAGAAGGAGTTGAGGTGGCGATGATCACCGGCGACCGACAGGGCACGGCTGCTGCCATCGCAGCCGAGCTCGGTATCGACCGCGTCTTCGCCGAAATGCGCCCGGAGGACAAGGCTCGCGTGGTTGGCGAGGAGCGTGCTCGTGGCAAGATCGTGGCCATGGTGGGCGACGGAATCAACGACGCGCCAGCCCTGGCGGGTGCGCATGTCGGCGTGGCTGTCGGTGGTGGAACTGACATCGCAGTCTCGGCATCGGACGTCGCGCTCCTGCACGGAGGCATCTCGAGCTTGCCCACCGCACTCCTATTGGCACGTCGCACGTTGCGCACCATTCGTCAGAACCTGTTCTGGGCGTTCGTCTACAACGTGATCGGTATCCCCATCGCCGCCGGCTTGCTGTACCCGCTCACGGGCTGGACGCTGTCCCCCGTACTCGCCAGCGCTGCGATGTCGCTATCGAGCGTCTCCGTCCTGCTCAGCTCGCTGCGCCTCAAGCGCTTCGGCAACAGCGCCGAGGCGTCCGAATGAGCGCGCAACATTAATTTCGGTTCTTCTCGAAATAGATCGGTAACGAACTCCGGCTCGAACGGCGACGGAGGGCAGCCCAGCTTCTGCGACCTATCAGCACTCGCGGACGCCGACGAGATGCGACAGGTGGCAGTAGGCATCAGGCGACCACCGTTCAGCTGCGCGACATCGAACGACGGCAACTCCTTCACGATCTGCTCGCGTAGCCCGCGCACCTCTGGCAGGACGCCCAGGACGGTGGCCACGGCAGCCGAAATGTCCTAACTTACGGCCAAAAGCTGCTCCTGCTTGAGCGCCGCCAGCTCTGGCCGCACGCGCTCGAACACCGCGTTCACCATCGACTCACGACGTCAGCAGCGTCATGTTCATTCAGAGGGCTAGCTAGCCCTCTGAATGATAACTCCGATGAACACCGGGCTACCTAGCCCCGCCCCACCAATGCCAGTGATGAATCCAGGGCTAGCTAGCCTGCCCAGCACAAGAATTCAGCGTGCGGAGGGCTAGCTAGCCTTCTCCCTACAGCGGCACTGTGCACAATCGCCTTCGCAGCCCCCCAGTTGCAACACCGCTTCACATTGGGAGGCAACGAAGCCCTCCAACTCAAAGAATCCTCGCGCCGGAGGGCTAGCTAGCCCTCCAAATGCAAGAGCGCATCGATCGGAGGGCTAGCT
>JBEHXA010000627.1:0-4503 GCA_048498935.1 Myxococcota bacterium | reverse complement strand
ACAACGGTGTCGTGGTCAGCCCGGATGGCCAGTTCGTGTTTGTGGCTAGCGGGTCCCGCACCGACCATGGCGAGGTGCAGAGTGTGAACGGCGCCTTCCCGAACACCCGCGAAGTGCCGCTCACCGCGAGCCTATTCAGGTTTGCGACGAACAGCTCGAATATCTTGCTGCCCAACACCGACGCGGGCGTGGCGCCGTACCTGTGGGCGAAGGGACTACGTAACTCGTTCGATCCCGCGTTCGCGCCGGACGGCAACTTGTTCTCGGGCGATAACGGACCTGACTCCGACTACAACGAGGAGCTGAACTGGATCCGTCAGGGGCTGCACTACGGCTTCCCGTGGCGCCTCGGCAGCGATGACAACGCCATGCAGTTCCCGAGCTACAACCCGGCGACGGACACACGCCTGCGCCCTGGCTACTTCGGCATCGACAACGGGTTTTACTACAACGACCCCGCGTTCCCGGCGAAGCCGGCAGGGCTCACCGATCCGATCGCGAGCCGCGGCCCGGACGCGGACCTGTATCGCAACACGTCGACTGGCGGCATCACCGAGGCCAGCGCTGTGGCCGGCAAGATCTCGACCTTCACCGGTCACCGCTCGCCGCTCGGCCTCAGCTTCGACGTGTCGGGCCGCTTGTGCGGCGACTACAAGCAGCAAGCGTTCATGCTGAGCTTCGGTGCTGCCGTCGAACAGAACGGCACGAACGGCATGTTCCCGGATCCGGGGCGCGACCTGCTCGCGATCAAGGTGATTCCGGTCGGCTCGAGCTTCGAGATCGAGACGCGCCAGATCATCACCGGCTTCACCCAGCCAATCGATAGCCTGCTGCTCGGCGGCAGGCTCTACGTCGTCGAGTACGGCGCTGCCGGGCGCATCTACGAGATTGCACTGCCGGTTTCGGGCTGAGCCAGCGCGGTTCTTTCGAGCAAATTGCCCGGGCGAAGGCGCGTGCTACGTTGTCGGCATGCGCCTAGTTGGGTGGGTCGCGTTGGTTTGTGTGGTCGCGGGCTGCGGTGCTACCCGGCAATCCGCGACCGACGTGCCGCCCGATTCAGATCAGGGCGGCAGCGCGGGTACCGGCGATCATGGGGGCGGTGGAGCCACCAACGGCGGCACGGGCGCCGTGGCGACGGGCGGCGGGGGTGCGAGCGGGGGCGGCATGAGCGGTGGCGGCACGAGCGCAGCCGCGGTCGTACCGTTGGTGCCGGGCGAATACTGGGTGCGTACCGAGGGGCAGGGCGACCCCGTACACATTCGGATCGTATCGCCCACTGAGGCGGTTGTCGGCGGGACGCCCTACGCGATCGAACGCGAAAGCGCGGCCCTCGGTACGAGCTCGGCGATCGGGGGCGGGCCAGCGGTAGCGCTGCACGGGCCTGTGGTGCTGCGCTCTCCGTTCAAGGACAGCGGGCTGGTAGCGGTCGCCGTGACCGCGGGTCCGGGCGGCACGCTGGGCGACGAGGCTCTGCTCCTCGGCGGCAACTCAACCAGCATCGGGTGTCTTCATGGGGGCCAGTTGCGTGGGCCACCACTGAGGGGTCCGTCGAGCCCGACGTGAGTGAAACGGCCATTCACCTGTTTTCGGACCAGCTCCTTCCTTGGGAGGCCTTTGGCCTCATGGCGTCGAAGCCGGCGCAAGATGCGCTCTCGAAAGATACGCACGCAAACTGCACGGGTGGTGGACAGCAATTGGAGATTGCTTGGTCAGATCAGATCACGACGACGCAAGCGTGGGGCTCCCTTCGCGACTGGCCCGCGCTGCCGGGGAAGGAGGTGGAGCTCGGCGGGACGCTCGTCAACACGAACGGCACCGGGCCTGGGGGCAGCACGCAGTGGACAACCACGCTCGCGTTCATGGACTTTGGACCGAGCCGTTCGGGGCTCATCGACTTTCGGCAAGGCTTGCCTACCGATGTGATCATGTTGGGAGGCGGCCAAGCCCACGCGGACGACCCGGTCTGCGCTAGTGCGGAGGCACCCAACGCCCGGAACTGCGTGTCACTCGGCGCCGGGGCGCGCCTGGCCTTGCGGTTTGCGGGGCCGCTCACCGGGTTGCGCATTACTGCCCGAGTGAAGCCCGGCAATGGCGGGGGACCTCTTCCGATGCTGCCCAGCGTGCAGCTCGTGGCTGCGAACGGCGCCGCTTTCAACGGTAACGCCGCGCAAGGCTTCGCCTCACCGGTCGCGGACGTTTTTGCGCTCATCGGTGTGCCGAGCACTTTCAATACCCAGCTCGATCCCAATTGTGGCCAACCCGTCACCGCGACCTTGCTGGTCGACGCGATCGAGCCAATCCCTTAGCGGCGCGTCGCTCGCCCGAAGCCCCGTCAGGCCGGCCAGAGCTGCTCGCCACCGTCGGCACGGAGCACCTGCCCGGAGATCAACGAGGCACGATCGCTCGCCAGAAATGCGACTGCTTGAGCGATTTCCTCGGGCCAACCGTAGCGGTCGAGCGTACCGCCTTTGACCTTGCGCGCCTCGTCCGTCACGCGGCTGGCCAAAAAGCGCGGCGTGATGACCGGCCCCGGTGCGACGGCGTTGACGTGCACATTGTCGGCACGTAGCTGCGCTGCCAGGCAGCGTGTGTACTCGTGTACCGCAGCCTTGGCCGTCGCGTAGATAGCCTCGGCGGGGCGCCCCACCAACCCCGAGACGCTGCCGATGTTCACGATCCAACCGCTGCGACGCGCTTGCATCTCGGGGGCCACCGCGCGGCACGCCAAAATGCACGTCATTAGATTGCGATCCAAGACGGCTCTCAAGTCTTTGACCGAAATGTTGAAAGCGTCGTTGCCGGCGGGCTTGCCGGCGTTCGGAGCCAAGGTGCCGGCCGCACCTATGTCGCCGCCTGCGCACGTTACCAGGATATCGATCCGTTCGAAGCGCTCGCGGATCGCGGTAACGCAGCGCTCGACTTCGGTCTCCTCAGTCAAGTCAGCGGTCACGGCGAGCACCTCCGCGCCGTGCTCGCGCGCAATGGCTTGAGCGACGCTGTCGAGCGAATCCGCTTCACCGAAAGCGCGCGTCGAATGCGGGCTGGTGCCGTGCACCGCGATGCGCGCGCCCAAGCTGGCGAGGTGGCCCGCGATCACGCGCCCGATGCCCCGCGAGGACCCTGTGACCCAAGCGACCTTGCCCGAAAGCTCCTGCTCTACCATGCCCCCCCATACTCCCGGGCGCCGGCGGAAGCTCGACGTTTGCTGGGTGCTTGGAGAGCGTCGAACTCCGTGCTTGCGCCCGCACCCCGAGCCCGCATGCTCCAAAAATGATCAGCGGGTTGGGGCCTCCCCGCTAGTCGTCTGCGAGATTGAAGGCTACGGCCATCGGATTGCCTTCAGGGCATCGGGCCAAGGCGGCGCTCGATGCGTTCAAAAGCGTGCAACTCTTCTGCTGTCAGCGCACCGCCGTCCCGCGCCGTCGTGACATTGGGTTCGCTTAGCAGATCGAGGCCCGGGCTGCGACGCTACGAGGCTGATGGCTCGAGGCCGAAACTGCCACTTGCACTGCCGCCTGAAGCTCTTATTCTTGGCGAGGTGACTCGTGGGTTAGGGAACATGGCAGCGGCCACCGTGGCTTTGGTGCTTGCTGCCGGCGCTTGCTCGGGTCGTGCACAGCGCGACCACGAGGGCACCGGCGGGCGAGGAGGCGGCGTAGCTACCAATGGTGGTTCGGCGCAGCAGGTTGGCGGAGCATTCACGGCTGGCATGGGTGGCGCCAGCGGCAACGGCGGCGTGGTCGAAGGAGCCTCGGGAGACGCTGGCGACTCCTCCGTTGCGGGCGACGGGGGTGCGAGCGGCGCCGCGTCCGCCGGGGCTGCGGGTGTCGGTGGCAACGCAGGTGGTGGCGCCGCCGCGGGCTCCGGTGGTGTAGGCGGCACGGGACAGCCGTCCCTCGACTCGGTGAAACCGAGCGCGGGTTGCGGTGCCCCGCCCGCACAGGCGCTCGGCACCTTCGTCCAACACACCATCGCGACGAGCGGCACCAAAGACCAAAATTGTGCGGCGCACCTCGGGGGTCAGCCGCGCTGCGGTCCCTGGTCGCTCACGCGTGAGTACTACCTGTGGCTTCCGCCGGGCTACGACGGCTCACGCGCGTACCCTCTGGTATTCCAAGGTCCCGGCTGTGGCGGAGGCGGGACGAACGTTTATTCGCTTTCGCCCACCAACGGCGAAAGCGATGCCGGCGTCGACGGCGAAGTGATCCGCGTCGGGCTCACGCCCCCGCCTAACTCGGTGGGGCACGGCACCAACGAAAATCAGGGTTGCTTCGACGACAAGGAGGGGGACGATTCGGTCGATTTCGTCTTCTATGAAGCGCTCATCGATCGCTTCCAAGTCGAGCTCTGCTACGACGAGAATCGGGTGTTTGTTAGCGGTAACAGTACTGGTGCGTGGCTCGCGAACGAGCTGGGCTGCAAGTACGCCGGCGACTCGCACGGCTACGCTATCCGAGGTATCGCGCCGAACACGGGCGGGTTACCGACCGAGCCAGCCTACCG
>JBEHXA010000626.1:0-4505 GCA_048498935.1 Myxococcota bacterium | reverse complement strand
GCGTTTTAGCATCATCGCCAACGTCACGTTCGGCGCGGCCCCTCAAGACGTACGGACGTGGTGGGCCAACACTGGCTGCAACACGCGGCCGCTCGATCGCCTGCCGATGCCGGGCTGAGCTGCTGCTCGCTCGACTGGCCGTCACCGGTGAACCTCGCTGCCAAAGCGTGGTTTCACCGGTGATCGCCTTTTGTGGACACCGCTTCGGTCCCGCCCAGCGCATCGCTCCGACTGGCGGGCCGAGGACGACTCGGCCATTTGCTTCCACCATCACGGCGAGCTAATGACGCTGCCGTGCAGCGCTTCGTCCGCTGGTTGAAGACGCCGCCTCCTGCTCGAGCTTCTGGGGTGCTCGTTGCTGCGGTTGGCCTGGCTGGTACTGCGATTTACGGGTGGGCGGTCAACCCGACCTACGCCATGAAGGATTGGCTGGCGTGGCCGCTGCTCACGCTCTGGGGCTGGGTTCTGCTGCTGAACCTTGCCTTCTTGTCCTTGGGGAACCTGCTCCTCGTGCGCGTCTTTCGGGAGCGAGAGCTGCCGCTGCTCGAGACGCTCGTGATGAGCGTTGCGGTCGGCGTGTGCGCCTTTGCCGAGCTGATGTACCTGGCCGGCGCGCTCCACCTCTTCGGTAAGGTCTTCGCTCCCGGCATCGCGCTCGCGCTGATCGGCATCGGTGCGCCTGACCTTTGGCGCCTTTGGAAGCGCTTTCGCGCCGAAGGCTCTCCGAAGCTGACCGTTTGGACCGCGCTGCTGACCGCGGCCGGTGGGGCGTGCGTCGGGCTCCTTTACCTGGGGGTCATGACGCCGGACGCGATCAACTACGACGCGAGCTGGTCGCACCTGACCATTCCTCAAGACTACGCGCGCGAAGGCGGCATCGTTGCGTTTCCGGCCGACTACTATCGGGCGCTGCCGCACCTCGCCAGCCTGGTGCACACCTGGGATTTTTGCGTGCCCGGGCTCACTCCGCCGTTGCGCTGGATGCTCGCGCTGCATCAGGAATTCGCGCTCTTTTTGTGGACGCTGGCGGGCCTGTCCGCCGCGTGCCGCTGGCTCTGCGACGATCAAAAGCTTGCAGCCAGCTGGGTCGGGTTCTTCTTGTTCCCGATCATCTTCGTTTACGACCACAACATGGGTGGTGCGGCCGATCACGTGGCCGCGTTCTTCACCCTGCCGATCCTGCTGGCGGCGGCACGCCTCTGGGAGCGTTTCGACGTGCGTCGCGCCGTGCTGCTGGGCGGCCTGCTCGGCGCGTCCTTGCTGACGAAGTATCAGGCGGTCTACTTGATCGGACCGCTCGGCGCGCTCTTCGGGCTGCGTTGGCTGGTCGAAATGTTCCGAGCCGTTCGTGCCTCGAGTGGGGTGGATCGCTCGCAGCTCCGTCACTTGGGTTGGGTGGCAGCGGCGCTGGTGCTCGGGATCGGGCTGGTGTCGGCGCCCCACTTCGCGAAGAACGCGATTTTTTATCACAACCCCGTTTATCCGTTCATGCAGCGGGTATTCCACAGCAGGCCTACCGTGACGGACGCGGTGTTCCTGTTCGAGAACAACTTCACCGACGTCGGCTGGGTGCCCAAGGGCACGCTGTTCGAGCGGCTGAAGCACGCTCTGCTGCTGTCGCAGACTTTTTCGTTCGTCCCGCACTATTCGTTCACCAAGAACTTTCCGGCGTTCGGGTCATTGTTCACGCTGCTCCTGCCAATTCTGCCCTTCGTGCGCCAGCGGGGCCGGATCGCGCTCGCGGCCGTGTTGGCGTTCGGCGGGCTCTTTACCTGGTGTTACACGTTCAACGTCGATCGCAACCTTCAGGTGCTGATGCCCGCGCTCGCAGCAACCACGGTTGCGCTGATCGTCAGCGCGTTTCGCAGTAGCTCGCTCTCGCTGATCGGCTTGGTGCCGCTCTTGGGCATGCAGTTGGTTTGGGGTGGCGACGCGCTCTTCTATTCCTCGCAAGACCGCGTGCGTAACGCGATCGAGCTGATCCGCTCGGGTTACGAAGGTCAAGCCAAACGCCGCTTCGACTCGTATCGCGCTGGTTGGGTCGCGCTCGGCAAGGCCTTGCCCAAGGACGCCACGGCGCTGCTCCATACTTCGCACGTGAGCCTGGGCGTCGATCGGCGCATCTTCTTGGATTGGGCCGGCTTCCAGGGGCTGATCGATTTTCGAGGGCTTCGCTCGCCGCGTGAGGTCTACGACTACTATCGGGGCCTCGGTATCACTCATCTGCTCTACGTGCCTGGGGAGCGTCCAGCGAGCTCGCTGCAAGAAGAGGTGCTCTACGACTGGCTCGTGAACCACTACGCGAACAGCGACGCCAGGTCGGGCGCGTATCGCATCGTCGATTTGCGCCAGGCACCGCCGCCGCGTATGGCCCCGTTCCGCGTGGCGACCATCGGCGTCAACGGCTACGGCTCCGGCTTGTTCGCGGTGGATCAGCTCATCACCAACGAGTACCTGATCACCGTGCCGCTCCGCGTCTACCCAAAGCCGCAGGCGCCGCTACCCTCGGGGGAGGATGCCAAGAGCCTGGACGTCGACATGATCGTCGTCGGCAGCGGCAGCAGCATCCCCAAGGCCCTGCGCCCGGTCGTTGATCAGGGCTACACCTCGATTTTGTCGGTTTCCGGGCATTTCACGCTGTACCGCAAGCGCTAACCGGGCCGACAGGCTTTGCAGCGCGGCCCCGGTTCAGCGCTAGAATGCGGCATGCCCAGCGCCGCCGCGTCCAAGCCGAAGCTCCTGATCTTCGTGATCTGCTACTACGCAGAGTCCACGCTGAAGCAGGTACTCGAGCGCATACCCGACGCGGTGTTTCAGGAAAACGACTGCGAAGTCTTGGTGGTCGACGACGCTTCGGAGGATCGGACGTTCGCGGTGGGGCGCGAGTACCAGGAGAGTCATCCGCAAATCCGCATGACCGTGCTGCGTAACGAGCTGAACCAAGGCTACGGCGGCAATCAGAAGGTGGGCTATGCGTTCGCGGTCGCGCGCGGCTTCGACTTCGTCGCGATGGTTCACGGTGACGGGCAGTACGCCCCGGAGCAGCTTCCGTACCTGCTAGAGCCGTTGCGTGACGGCAGCGCCGACGCGGTGTTCGGTAGCCGCATGCTGACGCGCTTCGGCGCGCTCCGCGGCGGCATGCCGCTGTACAAGTTCGTCGGTAACAAGATCCTCAGCACGCTGCAGAATGCGTTGCTCGGTACCGGGCTGTCGGAGTTTCACAGCGGCTACCGTATCTATTCGGTGGCCGCGCTCACGCGCATCCGCTTCCGCCTGAATTCCAACGACTTCCATTTCGACACCGAAATCATCATCCAGCTGCTCAACGCGGGGGCTCGCATCGTCGAGCGGCCGATCCCGACCTACTATGGCGACGAGATTTGCCGCGTGAACGGCATGAAGTACGCCAAAGACGTGGTGTCGGCCACGGTGCAGAACGTCGCGCATCGCGCCGGCTTCTTGTGGCAGCGTCGCTTCGAGCCCGAAAGTGAGGGCAACCAGCACTACGACCTGAAGCTCGGGTATGACAGCAGTCACACCTACGCGCTCGACGCGGTGCCGACAGGCGCGCGCGTGCTGGACATCGGCGCGGGTCCCGGCGGTATGGCGCGGGAGCTACGCAAGCGCGGCTGTGAGGTGGCAGTCGTGGACCAGCACGCGCCCCGCGTTCCGAATCTGGACGTGAAGGTCATCGTGCAGGATTTGGACGAGGCGCCACGCTACGACCTCAGCGGCTACGACACGCTGCTGCTGCTCGACGTGATCGAGCACCTCAAAGATCCCGAGCAATTTTTGGATCAGCTGCGCTCGCAGTTCGACAATACGACCAGGCAGCTGGTGCTCAGCACACCCAACGTGGCGTTCTTCGTCCAGCGCCTGATGCTGCTCATGGGCCAGTTCAACTATGGCCGGGCTGGTATCTTGGATCGCACCCACACGCGCCTGTTCACCTTCCGCGCGGCGGAGCACCTGTTGCGCGACGCCGGGTTCCGAATCAAGAGCGTGAAGGGGGTGCCCGCGCCGTTCCCCAAGGTCTTCGGGAACGGCGTGCTGGGGAAGGGCGCGCTAGCGGCAAATCTGGCGCTGATCCGCCTCAGCCGGACGCTATTTTCGTATCAGATCTTCATTCAGGCAGAGACCACGCCGGACGTCGACTTCTTGGTGGCCGATGCCAGCGTGAACAGCTCGCGCCACGAAGAGGCGCGGGTGCGGCGCGTGGCCCGCTCTGGCTGAGTGAGGGCGCTCAAGCTTTGACGGCGGCCTCGGGCCGATTTCGGCGCCGTCGCCACCAAGGCAGGAGCCCGGCGCCCAATAGCCCGATCGCGCAACCAGCGAAGGCCGTGCTCGAGATAGCCGGGCGGTAGCGAAACTGAAGCTCGTGCTTGCCCGGCTGGGCGAGTCGTACGGTCTTGAAGGTCCCGAGCAGCTGCTCGATCGGTACCGGCTTGCCGTCGAGCCGTGCGCTCCAACCCTTTTCCCAATTGTCCATCCAGGCCAAGTAGCCC
>JBEHXA010000625.1:0-4522 GCA_048498935.1 Myxococcota bacterium | reverse complement strand
CGGCGTCGGAGGTTTTTGGTGCGAGGCCCACCCCCACCCGCGCGACCACATCTACTTGAAGAACGAGCTGGTCGAAAAAGGCGGAGCGCCGGTGTTCAAGCGCCCGGCCGGCGAAGTGTGGCATCCCACCCAGCAGCGACCGTATTGCCCCTGACTCGCCCGGCTGGCGCGGCTTTTTAGTCGGTCTCGGGGCTTGCTGCGCTCGGCGCGCTCGCGGCTTTCCGGCGCGCCGTCGCTGGGTTAGAAACGATCCATGGGAAGCACCGACTCGCACCCGGGACGGCGAGCGTTGAACGCAGCGCTCGATCGGCTGGCACAGCGCTCGGGCGCTCGGGCGGCCAGCGTGGTCGACGAGGGGTTTGCGGTTTGGGGAGAAGGTTACGCCAGCCACACGATGGGCTCGCCGCTGGCCGAAAAAGTCGATCGCTTCTACCGCACCGAGATCGAGCCCCGCATTTCCGAGATGCGGCGCGGCATCTCGATCGGGATGCAAAACGTCGCCGGCCCCGACTACTACGTGGCCAAGTCGTTTGCCTCACTCTATGTGGCGGTGGTGTGGTTCGGCGGGCCGTTCACGGTAGCTCCCGCGCACGATGTGCTCTCAGCGGCGCTACCGGAAATCGAAGCGCTCACGCTGGCGCTCCCCCCTTGGGACGGCCCGGACGCGAACAGCGGCGCCGCCCGGCGCAGGGTGGGATGACCGATTTCGACACAGCGATCGCCGAGCTGTATCGCGCGCCGCTCGGTGACTTCGTGGCGGAGCGCAAGCGACTGAGCGCCGAGCTCAAGGCTGCCGGTGATGCACCGGCAGCTGGGCGGCTCGCCAAGCTTGCCCGCCCGCCGGTGTCGGTGTGGGCCGTCAATCAGCTGTGGTGGCACGAACGCGCCGCGTTCGACGCCTTGATTGAGGCTGCTGCGCTCGTGAAGAGTGGAGACCGCGACGCGAGCAAACAGCATCGCGAGGCGCTCGCCCAACTGAAGCAGAAGGCGACGGCCTTGCTGCAATCCACCGGTAACGCAGCGAGCGAAGCCACGCTTCGGCGCGTCACGACTACACTATCGGCGTTGGCAGCCAGCGGCAGCTTCGACCCGGATCCGGCTGGGGCGTTGAGCGCAGATCGCGATCCACCGGGGTTCGAAGCGCTCGGCGAGTTCGCCAGCGCACCTCGACGAAACGAGGCCGAAGAAGCACGCATCGCTGCCGAAGCTCAAGCTCGACGACAAGCGGAGCGCGACCGCCTGTCGCAGGCTCGACGCGACGCGCAAGACCTAATGACCGAGCAGCAGCGGAGCGTCGCCCGCCTCACGCGCGAGCTCGAGGAGGCCGAGCAGGCGTTGAAAGAAACGCGCACGCTGCTCGGCCAGCTCGACGAACGACTCGCTAGCCTTTGATGACGCCGCAGCCGATGCGACCGCCGGCGTTGCCGGTGGGCTGCCCGCCGTCGTCCTTCTTGGCGTGCACGATGATCGCGCGACCGACGAAGGAAGCAGGGTCGCCGTCCTTCAGGTTCGCGCCGGGAGCAGTGATATCGAGCGAGCCCTTGCCGTCCTTGCCGACGACGATGTTGCCCAGATCGCCGAGGTGGCGCTTCTCGGCGCCCGGCAAACCGTGATCGTGGCTCTGCGGGTTGAAGTGGCCGCCAGCGCTGGCCCCGTCGGCGGCGCTGCAGTCGCCCTTCTCGTGCACGTGCGCGCCGTGATCACCCGGATCGACTCCCTCGACGGTGAGCAGCACGTGGACGCCACCTTCCGTTTCGGTGAGCAAAGCCTTGCCCTTCAATTTCGAGCCACTTTTGGCTTCGATCAGGACTTCGAGGCTACGCGGAGCTGCGGCAGGCGCGGCAGCTGTGGGAGCCGGTGGTGCCGCCGGAGTCTCCGATGCGGCCGCGGGAGGCGGCTCGGCGGGGGGAGGAGGCGCTTCCGGCGCCGCCGGTGGCTCTGCTTGTTGGCTGGCGCATGCCGCCATCGCGATCCCCAACACCACACCGCCGGTGAGCTTCATCCAGGTGTTCATGGGAGACTTCCCTACACCAGTCACTGGGTGGCGTCACACCGCCTTGGTAGTTGGGTCGGGCGCGTCGCGAAGAGCGCGTGCCTATTCTTTCCAACACCCCGAAGAGTGAGCGCTTGTTACAACTAAACCGCCAATTTTTAGCTTGATTGTCAATCGCTATACGTTGATTACATGTGCTCACATAAGGACCCGCCCGACGGCCGGTGTTTCGGGCATCCTGGCGACCGGTCAG
Organism: Myxococcota bacterium; assembly: GCA_048498935.1. Taxonomy (GTDB): domain Bacteria; phylum Myxococcota_A; class Polyangia; order Polyangiales; family Polyangiaceae; genus PMG-095. Next base: position 2,276 of record JBEHXA010000625.1, on the reverse strand, counting down.
GGCGTCCAAAGTGGCTCAACGAGCGTCAATGTGTCGGCGAGAAACAGCCCACATAACACTCGTTATATCATACAGTTAGCGCTTCGGCTCGAGAGTCAGAACCGGCCGGGCGGCGGTTCTCAGAAACTAATTATTCACACTGATAGAAGGCAAGTTATCCGGACATAACGTCAAGCATGTGGAGGATGCCGCGCCGCACTAAGTCCCAACTCACTTCCCTGAGCGTGATCACGCTCAGCCTTGCCGCCTTCGCCTGTACGGGCGTCATGGAGGGCAAGGGTCCCGGGGAGACAACCGATCCTGGTAACCCGAACAATCCGGGTACTGGTGGGTCATCAATGGTTCCCGGTGGCGGCGGAAGCGCCAACGGCCCCGGTACCCCGGTGGACCCGGAGAAAGCCAAGACCGACCCGATCGATCCGGGCCGCGTCGAGATTCACCGCCTGAACTCGGCTGAATACAACGCGACCGTTCAGGACGTCTTGGGCACCACACTCCAGCCCGCTACCGACGCTTGGCGCGGTGGTGAGCTCGGCGGCTTCGACAACATCGCCGCGGTGCTCGGCATGGACGGCGACCAGTACCAACGCTACTTCGACGCGGCGGACCTCATCGTCGAAGACGTGTTCAGCGACGCGACGCGCGCAGCCAAGTTCGTCGTTTGCGCCACGGCCGACGACGCCTGCGTCAAGCAAATCGTCGAGAAGGCTGGCCTCCGCATCTTCCGCCGCCCGCTGACGACCGAAGAGGTCGCCACCTACACGGGCGTTTACGCTGACGCCAAGGCTCAGGGCGACGATCACAACGCTTCGGCGAAGCTGGTCGTTCGCGCGCTGCTCTCGAGCGCCGAGTTCCTGTACCGCATCGAGTTCGACGCGGATCCGAACTCCACCAACAAGCACACGCTCACGCCGTACGAGCTCGCTTCGCGCCTGTCGTACTTCCTGTGGAGCAGCGCGCCGGACGACACGCTGCTCACCAACGCGGGCAACGGCGGTCTGACTGAGGTCGCCGACATCGAAAAGGCGGTCGACTACATGCTCGGCGACGCCACCAAGTCGAACCGCTTGGTGTCGAACTTCGCCGGTCAGTGGCTGGGCGCCCGCCGCGTCCTCACCCACCCGACCGCTCCGGACGTCTACCCGGCGTGGAACCAAGACATTGCCAAGGCTGCGGCCGAGGAAATGTACTTGTATTTCAACGAGTTCCTGCGAAGCGGCAGGTCGTGGCTGGACTTCGTCCAGGCCGACATGAACTTCGTAAACCCGACCCTGGCGGCCTTCTACGGCATGCCGGCAACGGGCTCGGGCACCATGAAGGTCGAGAACACGACCGACAACCGCAAGGGCTTCATCGGCCTGGCCGGCTTCTTGGCGATGTCCTCGCCGGATCGCCGCACCTCGCCGACCCTGCGCGGCAAGTGGCTGCTCCTCAATATGATGTGCGTGCACATCGAGCCGCCCGCCGGACTCGACATCCCCACGCTCGACGCGAAGAAGGGTGACACCACGAACCTCAACATTCGTGACGTCCTGGCCGAGCACCGCCAGAACCCCGCCTGCGCGTCCTGCCACGCAATCATCGATCCGTTCGGTCTCGCCCTCGAGAAGTTCGACGGTATCGGCAAGTTCCGCGAGACCTACGCGAACGGCGATGCCATCGACGACACGACCGAGCTCGCGAAGGATCCGGCGACCTATCCGGACGGCTTGAAGTTCCAGGGTCTCAACGGCGCGGCCGATGCGGTCACGCAGAACCCCGCCTTCAAGACCTGCATCAGCGAAAAGATGCTGACGTACGGCGTCGGCCGCCTCCCCACCGAAACCGACAAACCCTACCTGCAACTCGTCAACGACGAATGGCTCAAGGCCGGCGCAACGCCGAGCATCGACCGCCTGATCAAGGGCCTGGTCACTACCGAACTCTTCCGTTTCCGACGCGGTGAAGGCCAATGAGGAACCCCCAGATGAACCGTTTTCTGTCGCGTAGGCTCGTGCTCCGTGGCGCCGGTGTGGCGCTGACGCTGCCCTGGCTCGAATCCCTGCTGTTGCCGACCAAGGCGGCACACGCTCAGGCAGGTACCGCCCCCAAGCGTTACATCCCGATCTTCCTCCCCAACGGCGCCTCCGATAACTGGAAGCCCGGTGGTGCGGGTGCAGGCGCCGCTTGGACGCTCTCGCCCGTGCTCGACGTGTTCGCCGAGCTCAAGTCGAAGATGAACGTGATCACGAACCTGGAAAACGGTTCGTCGTTCAACACCGACAGCTCGACGCTGT
>JBEHXA010000624.1:0-4540 GCA_048498935.1 Myxococcota bacterium | reverse complement strand
ACTTCACCCGTCCAGCGCACCGAGAAGCTGTCGGCACCCATGGCGGGGTCGGGCGATTCCGCTGCCCAGTCGAAGGCGATCACCGGATCGAGCCGCGTGAGCAGCGGCCCGGCAAAGCCCAGGTCGTCGAAGTACTGGCCGGTCAAGCCGCCAGCCGGCGCGTAGGTCGCGACGTACCGCGCGGGCGCGATGGCTGGTGCCAGCTGATGCGTCTGCGGGAGCGCATCGGACCAGCGCTGGAAGCGCCACAGTGTGCCGTTCAGGGTCTGTTCCAGCGGAGCAGAGACGGAGTTTTCCGAGCCGTGCAGCACGCGGCGCACGAACGGGGTCTTCTGCGCGGTGGGCCCGACCACGAGATCGAGGTTCGAAGGAGAAGTGTCGAAGCTGAGGCTGACGGTGTTCGGTTCGAGCGGAAGCCTTACGGCGCGCTGTTGACCCGAGCTATCGGTCGCCGTGAGCATCAGCTCGAGGTGCATCGGGTAGTCGTGGTCTTCGTCCACGACGCTGCCGCTCGACACGCCTTCGAACGTGAGCAGATCGTGAACGTGGCAGCCGTCGGGGCAGTGTTGGATGAGCACGTGCCAGGTCAGCGCCGTTGCCGGCAAGGCTCCGTCCTCCGCGTCGGTCGCGTGACCCGTGAAATGAATCACGTCGCCTACATTCCAGCGTGAGTCTGCCGTGGGGGTATCGATCACGACTACGGGCGGCGTGCTGACGACCGGCGGCTCGACGGTGGCCTTGACCACGAGCGGCGCGCTGATGTTCGAAGTGCCGCGCTGATCGGTCACCTTGAGCCGTACGCCGTAGTCGCCGACGTTTTCGTAAAGCTCGGTAGGGGCGGCGTCGTTCGAGTCGTCGAAGTCGCCGTCCCCGTCGAGATCCCAGGCGTACTCGAGCACGTCGCCCGGCAGCGGCTTGACGGACCCGGTCCCGTCGAACCGCACGATGAGCGGCACCTGGCCCTGCGCGGGAGTGGCGGTAAAAGACGCGGCTGGCTGCAAATAGCTGATGCGCTGAACGGTCTTGCCGTCGTGCGCCACGTAAAACAGATCGCCGCCCGGCCCCGTCGTCAGGAACACGGGCCCGCCGGCGTTGGTGTGAAAGGAGCGCGCCTGGAGCGGATCCGGATCGCCGCTCGGTCCCACGCCCATCACGTAGATGCAGCCACGCGAATAGTCCGCGAAGAACAGCGAGCTGGCGTACTCGGCGGGATAGCTCGATCCCGTGTAGAAAGCCAAACCGGTGACCGACGAGTTGCCGGTGCGGCAAGCGTCGTTCATCGACACGTGCGCGCTGTGCTTGTAGGTGAAGAACGGCGCCGTTTGGCCGGCGCCGCTGTAGAGCAATTCACAGCTCGTGAGGTCGGCCGCGTCGTAGCCGTTTTGCTTGCCGACGCCCTCATAGCAAGGCCAACCGAAGTTGGTGGGCTGCGGGGCGCCGAGCTGAATGCGATTGAGCTCTTCCCAATCGTTCCAGCCGACGTCGGCGACCCACATTTCGTTCTTGCCGGGGCGCGCGGCGATGCGAAACGGATTGCGTAAGCCGTACGCGACGATGCGCTGGGCGTTGGTGTCGGGCGAGGCGGCGAGTGGGTTGTCGGGTAGACCCAGGCCGGTGTCGGGGTCGACGCGGATCACGGTGCCGTTCAGCAGCACCGGGCCCGCCGGGCGGCGCACGCTCTGCGCGCGCAGCGCACCGCCCAGCGCGCCGGGCGGTGTTTGCGCGGTGCCGAGCGGCACGGGGGGATCGGCGAGCGGATTGAGCGGATCGCCGTCCTGTCCGTAATCGACGAAATTGAAGCTCGCGCCGTCACCGCCCGAAGCGTAGAGCGCGCCTTCGGGCCCGAACTCGACCTGGCCGGTGGCGTGACTCGGGTACTGTTGCTGCCAGCCCTCGACCAGTACTGTCTCCGACCCGGCGACGTTGCCGTTCGCGGCGAAGCGCGACAAGCGCCCGGAAATCACACAGCCGTCGCCGGTGGCTCCGGGCGGTGTGGGACACTGGTCGTCCCACTTCGGCGCGGCGCCGCCCGGGTCGCCATCGTAAGCGTACAGCACGTAAACGTAGGGCCGCGTTGGGAATGCCGGATCGAGCGTCATGCCCAGCAGGCCACGGTCCCAGAAGTTGTGCACGCGGTCGTGGAGGTCGACGAACGTGGTCGGCAGCGCGTCGTTCAGGTCGTCGTAGACGAGGATCTGCCCGTCCTTCTGTGCGACGAACACACGACCGTCGCTCGCGAAGCGCACGACAGTCGGCCCTTGTAGGCCGCTGAACACGGTAGTCTCGACGAAGCCCGGAGTCGCGAGCGTCGCCCCCGCGCGGGTCTCGCTCGGCTGTTCTGTGGTTTCGGGCGAGCGGCTATTGCAACCGATCAGCAGCGCGCCGCTCGCCAGCAACGTAGCCACAGCGGACACCGAACGGCGATCGAGCATGGGTCGTCGGCTTCGTATCGCTGCGCTCGGTGCGGCACAATCGGCTAAACGTCACGATTCTGCTCGGATCGATCGGCTTTTCGCGTTTCGTGGTAAGCCGCTGACCGCCCATGACGGATCAAGCTCCCCCTGCTGCTCCCCCGGCCGGCATCCCGTTACCTTACGGTGCGCCGCTCACGCTCGAGGCAGCCACACGTGTGGTCCAGGCCGCAGAAGCCTTCGCGAAGGCCAAGGGGTGGCCCGTGGTGATCGCCGTTTTCGACAGCACCGGTCACCTGACCGTTTTGCACCGCCTGGATCAAGCGAACCTGGGCGCCATCGAGCTGGCGCAGCGCAAGGCCGAGACCGCGATCCGATTTCGACGCCCTACCAAGGTCTACGAAGACATCGTGGCGGGCGGCGGCATGCGCGTGCTGTCGGCGAGCTCCGAGCTCATCACGCTCGAGGGTGGTGTTCCGCTCGTCAAGGATGGCGTCGTTGTCGGCTCGATCGGGGTCTCGGGCATGACCAGCGGCGAAGACGGCGAAGTGGCGGCGGCCGGCGCCCGCGCCCTGTAGCTCGAGGCGCTGCTAGCTTGCTATTCGGTCGAGAGCAGCGGGCGATCGAAGGGGGGCAGCTGTGCCGCGACGCGCGGGTCTTCCAGGCCGTGGCGCAAAAAGTCGAGCAGGTCTTCCTTCTCTTCGTCGCTCAGGTTGAGCGGCAAAATCGTGGCGCTGATCGGCACGGCGGTGACGAGTGGATTGTCGACGAGCCCGCCGAGATTGTACAGGTCGACGATCGCATCGAGCGATGCGCCGGGACCAGCGCCGTTGTGGAGCAGCCCGGTCGCTTCGCGACGACCCACGTTGCGCAGCGTCGGCGTGCGCATCGCGCCCGGCACTCCGTACTGGGGGTTCACGGCCTTGCGTCCCTGGTCCCAGTTCGGCTCGTGGAAGCCGATGAAATGAAAGTCGGCGTCTTGAAAGGTGGGCGCGCGGTGACACTGATTGCACTGCGCTTTGTTCAAGAAGAGTTCGAGCCCTCGTAGCTGCGCGGGAGTGAGCGCCGCCTCTTCACCCGCGTTCCAGCGATCCCAGGGCGTCTGGTCGGAGCGTAGCCGGCGCTCGTGCGTCGCTATCGCGAACGCGATCCGGCGCGTGTTGATTTCGTTTGCGGGGCCCGAGCTCTGCGCGGCCCCGAACGCGGCCTCGAACAGCTTCGGGTACGAGCCGTCGTTCGCGGCGATGAACTCCGCGAGCTTCGCGGGGATTTGCCTGGCTTTGGCTAGCGGAGTCGCGGTCGCCAGTCGCGTGTGAATGGCCGTCCAAGAGGCGCTCTCGCAGGCCATCTCGACATCGGACAACGGTGGCCCCACCGCCTGATTCTCGAGCGCTCCGCCGCTTCGGATGGGGTACGTGCCGGGGTGGTCCGGATCTTCGAACGCGCTCGGGCTCGGGCAGCCGGCCTTGGCGCACTCGGCGCGGCCGTCCCAGAACAAGTTCTGCGGGAACATCGCGTCTAAATAGGTCGGAGCCTTGCGCGTCGTCAGCTGCGCGCTTTGACCGGTGTGCGCGCCCTGAGGGTTGCAGCGCACGATGCCGAGCGACCCGTGCACGTCGTCGGGGGTGCCGAGTACGCCGTCTGGACCGGGAGCAGCCGCAGCTGGCGTCGATGAGCGTGGATCCGAGCCGCCCGCGTTCGGACGATGACACGTGCCGCACGCGACCGTGCCGTCGCCGCCTAGCTGCTCTTCCCAAAACAAGATCTTGCCGAGCAAGGCTTTCGGCTCCGAGTCGGGATTTTCGGCCGGGTAGGGGCTCGTCGGATACGCTGGGCGGTAGAGGTCGTCGAGTGAGCCGCTGCCTGCTGCTCCGCCCGCGGCGTCGCCCGCAGCTCCGGCGCCGCCGCTCGGCTCGCCGGCGTCGCTCGCGCCCCCAGCACCTCCGGCGGCAGTTGGGCCGCCGCCGAGGAATTCGCCTGCTTGGCCTGCGGCCGCACCGCCGTACGCATTGCCGCTCGAACCAGCGCTACCGCCTGGGTTCGAGCCTGCCGTGCCGCTCGCGCTCGTGCCGGCGCCGGCGGGACTGTCGCCGTCATCGTCGTCACCGCAAGCAGCGGCGATTCCGACC
>JBEHXA010000623.1:0-4545 GCA_048498935.1 Myxococcota bacterium | reverse complement strand
TACGGAACAGCACCGGCGCTGCGAATGCAACTCAAACACCTGCCGACACCGCGCGCCGCGTGTTGGAAGCGTTACGACTGCGCCATCACGTACACGCCGCCCACCACTGACAAGCTCGAACGCAAGCCGTACGGAGTAAGGGACTCGTGCTCCGGGAGTGAGCCCGAAGGGCGAACGAAGAGCCCGTGGTCCCTTCGGGCGGCTAGGCAAAGGCCGAAAAACAGAAGGGACTCGTGCCGCGAGCGAGCCCGCAGGGCGCGCGAGCTAGCCCGACTGTCCCTTCGGGCGAGCCGAGCTCGAACGCAGTGAGAGCTGGCACGCCCGAAGGGACTCGAACCCCTGACCGGTGGATTAGAAATCCACTGCTCTATCCAGCTGAGCTACGGGCGCGTGTGGGACGGAGGGATGGCTGAGGCGGGCGGGGTCGTCAAGTGCGAGCTGACGGTGGAGGCGTTTCCTCCATGCGCAATTCTTCCAACTCCATCACCAAAGGGCGTGTTTTCCGCTGGTTGGTGCACGGCAGAACGGGGCAAGCGGACTCCCCAACTCGATCGAAGGGGAGTATGGTCGCGCGGATGAGGGTGTTCGCTGCGTGCTCGGTTTTGGCGTTGGTGGTCGCGGGTTGCGGTGGTGGCTCAGAGCCGCCGCCGATGACGCCTGTCGCCGAAGCTGCGCCTCCGACCCCGCCGCCACCGCCGCCGGCGGAGGCTGCAGACGACGCGGTGCCGAAGGAAGAGCCCAAGCCCGAGAAGGCGCCGGTGGCGGAGCCGCAATTCACCGAAGGTATGTCGGTCGCGGACGCCATCAAAGCAGTGCCGCAGGGTATGGAGCGCGCGAACATCGATCAGGAGACGCTCGGCAAGCCGCTGCAAGACTTCGCGGTGTACGAGCCGTGCAAGCCCGGCACTGCACACGTACAGATGAAGATCGCGGTGTGGGACGGCAAGGCCGTCGGCCTCGACGTCACCTCCACTCCCAAGAACGACAAGCTCGTGAGCTGCGTGAAGGACCGTTTGAAGGGGCTGACCTGGCAAGCCAAGGTCAAGTCGCTGAACACGGTCGAGTACTCGTTCTGAGGAGCGGCGCGACGAAGCGCTAGCGAGCTGCGCCGTCCCAGCGCACGGTCACGCGCGTGCCGGCACCCGGCGCGCTTTGAATGCTCACCGTGCCGCCCGTGTTGCGCGCAATCGCCTGCACCGCGAACAACCCGAGCCCAGAATTGCGCCCGTCTTTCGTCGTGAAATACGGCTCGAAGACGCGCTGAGCCTGCTCGGCAGTCATGCCCTTGCCTTGATCCGCAACCTCGAGCGCGACGATGCCCTCGTCGCTGCTGACCGTGAGGTGTACGGACCCGCCGTCGGGCATCGCTTCTTTCGCATTCACGACCAGGTTGAGCACGATGCGCTCCACGTCCGTGCGGCGCGCCGGAACCGCAGCGGTCGGGGCTAGATCGGTCGTGAGCGCATGCGCTGGACCGAGCAGCGCCTCGAGCGTGGCCTGCGTATCCCGAATCACGAAAGAAATGTCCGTCTCGAGCCCGACGGGGCGCGAAGGGCGCTCGAGCTCGCGCAGCTGATCCACCACGCGCGCGGCGCGCTGGCAGTCGGCCATGATGCCAGCCAGGTCCGCCGGATCGACCTGATCCCCAGAGCGCGCTGCTAGCTCCGCACGACCCGAGATGGCTTGCAGCAAAGTGTTGATGTCGTGACCGATCGCTGCGGCCGTTTTGACCACCGCGTCGGCCTCGCGCGAGCGCGCCTGCGCCGCCTCCGCTTCACGCAGGCGCGCCTCGAGTGCGAGCCGCATGGCCTGCTCCAGCATGGCGCTCAACATGTCCGCAACCGAAGTCGCAAAATCGGTCTCGCGCTTGGACCAGGCTCGCTTCGGGCCGACCTGCTCGTGGCATACGACGCCCCAAACCTCGCCCGCCACGAACAGCGGCGCGTCCAGCATCGAGCTGACGCCGTTCGGGACCAGGTATTCGCCCGCAAGCTCGGACGTCCGCGGATCGGTAACGGCGTCTTCGACCGCGACGACGCGGCGCGAAAGGAGCGCGGCGCGATACCGGGGCCACTTCGCCAGCGGCAACCCCCACTCGCCCGACTCCACTTCAGAGGGTTGGCGTTCGTCGAAGAGCACGGCGCGACGCAAGACCGCGCCATCGTCGCCGAGCGACCAGACGCCGACGCGCGCCACGTTGAGGGTACTCGCGCTGACGCGCACTGCCGTCGCCATCGCGCGCTTGAGGTCGTCGAAATCTTCGAGCTGCAAGTGCACGATGCGAAGGCGCGCCACCTCGAGCAAGCTCACGCGATCTTCAGCACCCTCCCCGGCTCCACCACCGTTCGGCGACATGTCTGCTCCTGTATAGCGCGCAGCCGACAAAAAGGCGATGCTTGCCGCGCCCCATGCCGCGACTCACACGTCACGCAAGTTTCACGTTGACTCTGCTCGCCATGGCGTGCGGCCAACAGCCGCCCGCCGCGAAAGCACCGCCGCCACCTCCCGCGGCGGCCGCGACGCCGGCCGCAGCACCAAAAGCCGGCGACGCGGACATCGGGTTGAAACTCGATCGACGTGACCTGGCGCTGGCGCCGGGCGACGACTTTTTCGGCTACACGAACGGCAGCTGGCTCAAGAGCTACCAGCTGAAGCCCGATGAAATGTCGTACGGCGCGTTCGTCGAGCTCCACTACGGGTCGGAAGATCGCGTCAAGGCCATCATCGACGACCTGGCCAAAGCGAAGCCGGCTGCGGGTAGCATCGAACAGAAGGTATCGGACTACTTCAAGAGCTTCATGGCGCTGCCGCGCCTCAACGAGCTCGGCATCACTCCACTGCGCGACGAGCTCGACGCCATCGCGCGCATCAAGCGCTTCGATGACGTGATCGTGGCGTTCGGCAAGAACGGTCTGACCGGCACGCTCGCGCCGCTCGACATGTCGATCGACATCGACCGCGGCAACCCCGACCGCAGCATGCTCAACGTCACGACCAACGGCCTCGGCCTGCCGGATCGCGACTACTACCTGGAAGCGCAGTTCGAAAAGGTTCGCGCCGCCTACCAGACCAACATCCAGACCATCTTGCAGATCGCCGGCTACACCGACGCAGCCGCAGCGGAGGCCGCCAAGCACATCCTCGAGCTCGAGACGGCAATCGCCAAGGACACCTGGCCCAAGAGCGACCTGCGCCAAGACGACAAGACCTACAACGTGATGAAGCTCGCCGACTTCGAGAAGAAGTACGGCAGCTACCCGTGGCGCCGCCAGCTCACCACCGCCGGGGTCGATCTGACCAAGGTCAAAGAGCTGAACGTCATGACGCCGAGCGCGCTCGAACCCATCGCTCGAACGGTCAAGCAGACGCCGGTCGCGGTCTGGAAGAGCTACCTGACCTACCACCTGGTCAAGAGCCACGCATCGCTGCTCGGTGACCGCATCGACCAGATCAACTTTGGCTTTTTCGGCACCGTTCTGGGCGGGCAGCAGGAACAGCGCGAGCGCTGGAAGCGTGCCGTCAACCTCGTGGGTGACGAGAGGGCGCTCGGCGAGGCCATCGGCAAGCTCTGGGTGGAACGGCATTTCCCGCCGTCGGCCAAGCAGCAAATGCTCGAGCTGGTCGGCAACCTGCGCACCGCCTTTGGGGCGCGCCTACAAAAGCTGGATTGGATGGGCGACGAGACGCGGCGTGAGGCGCTCGCCAAGCTCGCCACCTTCAACCCCAAGATCGGCTACCCCAACCGCTGGCGCGACTTCTCGTCGATCAAGATCTCGCCGGACGACCTCATGGCCAACTACCGGGCGGTGCGTCGCTATTGGTACGCCGACCTGCTGTCGCGCCTGGGCAAGCCCACCGATCGCGACGAGTGGTTCATGACGCCGCAGACCGTGAACGCTTACTACAACCCGCAGTTCAACGAGATCGTCTTCCCGGCCGCGATCCTGCAGCCCCCGTTCTTCGATCCGAAGGCGGACCCGGCCATCAACTACGGCGCGATCGGCGCGGTCATCGGTCACGAGATGGGCCACGGCTTCGATGACCAGGGCTCGCGCTACGACGCCAAGGGTGTGCAGCGCAACTGGTGGACCGACACCGACCGCAAGCGCTTCGAAGCCAAGACGCAAGCGCTGGTCGGCCAGTACGCGCAGTTCGAGCCGCTCCCGGGCCAGAAGGTCAACGGCGAGCTCACGCTCGGCGAGAACATCGGGGACCTGGGCGGCCTTTCGGTGGCGTATGCCGCCTACCAGCTCGCGCTACAGGGCAAGCCGGCGCCCACCTTGGGCGACTACAGCGGGGACCAGCGCTTCTTCCTGTCTTGGGCGACCGTGTGGTGCTCCAAGTTCCGCGACGAGATCCAGCAGCAGCGCCTGAAGACGGACCCGCACAGCCCGCCGCGCTTTCGCGTCAACGGCGTAGTCCGCAACATGGACGCTTGGTACACCGCGTTTCAGGTCGGCTCGCAGCAAAAGCTGTTCTTGGCGCCCGAGCAGCGCGTACGCATCTGGTGAGGGCGGTATCGCGGTGAGGCGGCGCGCCGTACTG
>JBEHXA010000622.1:0-4548 GCA_048498935.1 Myxococcota bacterium | reverse complement strand
TCGCGCACCCTGGTCCGCGTGCTGTTTGATCCCCCCGCCGATGAACCGCCTGTTGCTGCGGCCGGGGTGGCCTTCGTACCTGCAGCAGCTGCGCCTGCTAACAGTCCCGAGGCTGCTTCCCCCCCGCCCGCGCCAACCGCGCCCGGCGTGGCCGTCGACGTGAACGTCCACGGTAAGCTCAGCAAGAAGGAGGAAATGGAGCAATCCGAGGAAGCGGTGCAGGTGGTCGACCTGCATCGCGCTCGGCAGCAGACCGCCGATCTCGGAGAAGTGTTGGCGCGCACGTCGGGCGTGACGGTGCGGCGCGACGGCGGGCTCGGTAGCGCCGAGCGCATCGCGCTGAACGGCATGTACGACGACGACGTGCGCTTCTTCGTCGACACCTTCCCGATTGAAATCTCGCCGTTTGGTCTTGGGGTCACGTCTATTCCCATCAACGTGCTGAAGCGCGTCGAGCTCTATCGTGGCGTTGTGCCGATCCGGTTCGCGAGCGACACGCTGGGCGGCGCGATCAATGTCGTCACCGACGACGAGTACACCACACACGCGGACGCTGCGTATCAGATCGGCTCGTTCGGAACCCATCGCTTCTCGGCGAACGGGCGGTTTCGAGACGCGAAAACCGGAATATTCGCCGGCGGCTCTGCCTGGATCGATCGCACGAAGAACGACTACGAAGTAGACGTCAACGTGCCGGACGAGAAGGGAAGGCTGTCGCCGGCAACGGTGCCGCGCTTCCACGATGCCTACAAGTCGTACGGTGCTGTCCTGAACGGGGGCGTGACCGATCGCAAATGGGCAAGACTGTTGTCGCTACAAGGCTTTTACGGTCGCACCGACAAGGAGGTGCAGCACAACGTGGTGATGACCGTTCCCTACGGCGAGGTGCGCTGGGATAGCCGTGTGTACGGGGCGACGGCGCGCTACGAAGTCGAGCTGCCGCACGGGGTCACGCCCGAGCTTTCGCTCGGTTATTCGCATCGCACCGTCAACTTCGAGGACAAGAGCAAGTGGGTTTACAACTGGTTCGGCGAGCGTATTCGCGAACGACGCGTGGCCGGCGAAATCGACGTGAAACCGACCGACCAGGTGGAGTGGCAGCACTCACTCTACGGTCGCGCCGGCGCAGCCTGGCAAATTCATCCCGACCACAAGCTGAGCCTCGCTTCCGGCACCCAATACAACACGCGCACCGGCGACGAACGTATCCAGGCCGACCCGACGGCGCGTGACCCGCTCACGGCCGAGCGTAAGCTGCTCCGCGTCGTCACCGGCCTCGAGTACCAGCTCAAGCTGTGGGACGACTTGCTCTCGAATACCTTGTTCGTCAAAGACTACCACTATCGAGCCAAGAGCGAGGAGCCACTACCCGGTGGCGTGTTCAAGAAGCGCGACCTGACCAAGCACCGTGAAGGCATCGGCGACGGCTTACGGCTGCGCCTGACACCCTGGCTGCTGAGCAAACTTTCGTACGAGTTTGCGACCAAGCTGCCGGAGCCGGACCAAGTATTCGGTGACGGCGTGCTGATTCACTCGAACCTCGAGCTCGAGCCCGAAACGAGCCACAACGCCAATCTCGGGCTCGGGGTGGAGCTCAAGCGCACGAGGGCGGGTGACTTCAACGGCGAGGTCAACGGCTTCTGGCGCGATAGCGACGACCTGATTGTGCTGCTCGGCAACGACCGCTTCTTCACGTATCAAAACGTGTATCGCGCGCGGACCCTCGGAGTAGAGGGGTCGACGGCGTGGAGCGCACCAAAACGTTACCTCGGCGTCGACGGAACCATCACCTACATCGATCAACGCAACGCCTCGTCGGAGGGTACGTTCGGAGCCTTCGAGGGTGATCGGATCCCGAATCGCCCGTACCTGATGGCGTCGTGGGGCGCTCACCTGCGCTTCCCCGGATTTCCCGGCGACGACGACCCGATCGAGCCGTTTTACGTCGGTCGCTACGTTCACGAGTTTTTTCGCGGCTGGGAGAGCCAAGGCCTGCGTGAATTCAAGCAAGTGGTCGACGCGCAGGTCACTCACTCCGCCGGCGTTAGCTGGACCTTGAGCGAGTCTTTCGGACGCACGACAACGACCGTCGAGGTCGACAACCTGACCGACGCCAAGGCCTACGATAACTTCGGTGTTCAGCGGCCCGGGCGAGCCTTTTACCTCAAGGTGGAGGGCTATATCTGAGGCCCGAACCGCGTGGGGCTAGCGAACGCGCCGGCAGTCTCGACACCGCCCGAGCAGCTGGTGCACGTGGTCTTCGAGCTCGAAGCCGTACCGTTCCGCGATCTCGCGCTGCAGAGCTTCGAGCGGCTCCGACTGATACTCCACCACGCGCCCACACGACGTGCACACCAGATGGTCGTGATGTTCGCGCTCGAAGCTCGCCTCGTAGCGTTGCCCGTCGGCCTTCGACACCATGGCTGGTTGGATCAGGCCGGCCTCGATCATCAGGGGCAACGCGCGGTAGACAGTGGCCTGGTGGGCCTCGCTCACCCCATTTTCCCGCAAGACCTGCACTAGCTCCTCGACGCTGAAGTGGCCGCGATAGGAGAGGGCGGTGCGCGCGATGGACTCGCGCACTTTCGACATCTTGAGCGAGCGCTCGCGCAGCAGCGTCCTGAGGCGTTCCAGGCCGCGATCCACCACTTCGGGCTTGAGTGAACGATGATCGGACCCCGCAATTCGGAGCGAGGTGGGGCGGGCGCGACTCACGGCGGCAGCCTGCCGCCCGGCTGTCGCCTGGTCAAACGGCGCGCCCCCGGTAGCGCGTTTGCGCCGGCCGTCTCTCCCGTTGACCCGCGAGTCCGGTCCGGAAATGAAAATGAAAGTGAATGTCATTTTCATTTAGACCCAGAACCGGTATAGGGCAATGAATGCTTCGTCGTTCCTCGCTTTGCGGTTTGCTGTTGGGCGCGCTCGCGCTCTCGTGCGGTAGCTCCGACCAGGGGGCGGAAGACCACGCCGGTAGCGAGCCGCTGTATCTGGCCATGACGCGAGTGTGGGACGACACCACGACCACCTCCTACCTGCACGTGTTGACGTCCCTCGATGCCGGGACCGAGGTCGACACCAAGCAAGCGCTGGAGCTCAGTGGTCCCGCCAAACTGTTCTCGTACGGCAAGCAGTGGTTCGCCGTCGGACAGGGCGATAGCCCCACCATTACCCGGTATTCGCTGGACGACCGTGGCCGCTTGGCCAAGGGGGACAGCATCAGCCTGCAGCCGTTCGGCGTGCAGGACCTGTGGGACAGCCTGTACTTCGTGTCAGCCGAGAAGGCTTACTACCCCGACACCAGCGGCTCGCAGCTCATCGTTTGGAACCCCACGACGATGGAGGTGACTGGCACCGTTCAACTGCCCGAAACGGTCCGCGACGGTTACCTCTCGTACTACGGCATAACGCCGATCACGCGGGGAAAGAGCCTGATCTTTAGCGTCGGTTGGTTCGACTGGTTGACCAACGACACCATCCTACCCGAGAGCGGCCTGGTCGTGCTCGACACCGAGACCGATACGGTGGCGCGCTTCGACTCGGACGAGCGCTGCGCCGGCATCACGCAGGCCATCCAGCTGCCGAACGGTGACGCTTACTTCGTCAGCTCGGCGATGGCGAGCGCTGCGCACCAGCTGGAGCGACTCGAGCAGGCGCCGTGCGCGCTGCGCGTGCGAGCTGGTGAAGACGCATTCGATGCCGAGTACAGCGCCGAGCTGCCAGGATTGTCGGGTGAAGCGTTGATCGGTGAGCCTGCGCCCGGTGCCGGAAACACTCTGCTCCTGCGCGCGCTCGATGCGGCCTTGGTCGAGGTCACCGAAGAGACGCACACCTGGGACTTCACGGGGCAGGCCGAGTGGCGCTGGCTGAGCTGGGACGTAACCAGTGACGAGGTGACGAGCTTGGACGAATTGCCTGCTGCGACTGCAGACGCCTTCTGGTTTCGCCTCGATGGCAAGGTGCTCGCCAGTCAGACCAACGCCGAATACACCGAAACCAAGCTGGTCGACGTGAGCGGCCCGGAGCCGCACGATGCCATCACTTTGCCGGGTTTTTTGCAGAGCGTTGCTCGCATTCGTTGAGAGGATGAAACATGTCACTTCGTCGATCGAAAGCTTATTCGTTGCGTTGCTTCGGGCTCTTGGCGTGCGCGCTCGCGTACGGGGCGTGCGCATCCGACTCGGAGCCGGGCGATCCGGACCAGGGCGCCGGCGCGTCGGGCAAGTCGAATACGGGCGGGAGCGACGACGGCGAGGGCGGGTCGGACAGCGTCGCGGGTGCTTCGCCGGTAGCCGACTCGGGTGGCGCGGGCGGGGAAGCCGGCGCCAGCGCCGAGCCCGCCCCCTCGTTCTACGCTCTCGGGTCAGTCGTGATTGGCGACATGGATCGCCGCACGACCTATCTGCAAACCATCAAGTCGCTCGACGATGGGCCCTTCGACAACTCGAAAGCGATCGAAGCGCCTGGCAACGGCGTGATCATGGCTCACGGCGCCAGCGTCTTCCTGGGGCTCGCCGAGGAGCCGACCTGGGTGCGCTACACGGCCGACGCCGA
>JBEHXA010000621.1:0-4552 GCA_048498935.1 Myxococcota bacterium | reverse complement strand
TCTTGAACTGCGCGTTATCCACCGGCCCCTTGCTGGTGGTCCACGGCTGGAAGGGCGTGGGCAGCTTGGGATCGAGGTAGTACGGGTAGTGCACGTTGGAGAGCTGCACGACCGCCATGAAGGGCTCCTTCAGCTTGCCGATCTCGCGCTCGATGTGATCGGCGAGCAGGCCCTCCGGCGCGCCCATGTCGAGGTCGGCGGTCGGGTCCAGCTCGGTGGCCGTCACCATGTGGTCGACGCCGAGGTTCTTCACCCACAGCCGCACGTTGCCGAACATCATGTTCTGGCTGGTCCAGTAGGCGGTCTGGTAGCCGAGGCTCTTGGCGTAGTCGAAGATCAGCGGCCACTCGTGCAGCGTGTCGCGGCTCTCGATCGGCCTGAGACCCGTCCACAGCACGGCCAGCGAAATGGCGGTGCACGAGTCCATCGAGCGCATCTGCGTGAACGGATAGCGCCCGGGCAACAGCTGATTGGTGGCTTCGGTGCGCTTACAGCCCGGCTCGGGTGCGATGCAGGTGGCGTCGGCGCGCACGCTCTCGAGGATCACGAACAGCACGTTGCGCCGAGGTGCCGCGGCGCGCGTGAGCGGCGGAACCGGGAGCGAGTTTCGCGCACGCGGCCGCAGCTGGTTGCTCTGATCGGTGAGACCTAGCTGCGTGCGCAGGAGCCCGCCGATGGCGTGCAGGTACAGCGTATCGGGTAGCGACGCCTGCTCGCTGCGATGCTGGGTGGGAATGAAGAAGCTCGCCGCGACCAGCAGCGGCGCCAGGAGCCCCACCCCGGTCGACCAGCTGCGCACGGGGCGCAGCACGCGCGGAACCAACCATACCAAGAACAGCGACAAGAAGAACTGCGGCGCCTTTGCACGCAAGTAGTTGCCGATGTCGGCGAGCAGCTGATTGACGACGCTATCCACGAAGTTCGACGCGAACACCGAGACGTCGACGTTCAGGTAGGCGTGATACTGCTCGTAAAAGTAGCTTTGCCCGCCCACGCTGAAGGTAACCAGCAGCACGAACAACACCGCCGACAGCTTGCCGAGCCAGCTCTTGCGGCGGCCCGCCGTGTAGAGCAGGGCGCCCCACACGCACACGCTCTCCACGAACGAGCCGGCGTAGGTCCACAGGTAAGGCGTCGGAAACTGGGCGATGCGCGCGCCGCGACGCTGAAAGTCGAGCAGCACGATCAGGAGGGGCACCAGCAGCAGCAGCAGCGGCGCGGCGAACCGGCGCAGCTGCGCGAGTCGACGTAGCCGCGCCACGCGAGAGCGACCGGAACGTGACGCGCTCGCTACCGAGCCAGCGGAAAACGGAGGGGTAGAGGGACCTTGCGCCACGTGTAGGACATGACCCGCGAGCGCCGAGGGCAGCTCAGCGACAGCGCGGAATCGCTCGAATATTAGCGCGCGCGAGAAAACGCAAGCTGCCGGCGCCACGACTTTCTCAAGTTTGGACGGCGGCGGCCGTTTTATGGGCCATGTCCTTTGCGCGGAGCCTCGCCCTCCTCATCTCGATCGCCAGCCTGGGCGTCGCTTGCCAGACCAAGCCGGAGGTCGAGGCTGAGCCTGGCCCCAAGAAGACCGCAAAGAAGGAGGGGGCCAAGACGGACAAGAAGCACGACGCGCCCGCCAACGCCGCGAAGGCCGAAGGTGAAGCTACCGAGCCGGGCAAGTTCATCGTGCCGTTCGCCTGGGAAGCTGCCAAGGACGAGCCGCTCGCGCAGACGCGCGCCTTTCTGGCGGAAGCGTTCGCCGACAATCAGGACTACATGGCGCACGGCGACAAGTTCTTCGCCGCTTTCGCCGACAAGCAGACGCCGCGCGCCACCGTCGTCACCTGCGCGGATTCGCGCGTGCACACGCCGGCCTGGGACGTGACGCCGGAGAACGACGACTTCGTGATCCGCAACATCGGCAATCAGGTGGAGAACGCCGCCGGCTCGATCGAATACGGCGTCGAGCACCTGCGCACTCCGCTGTTGCTCGTGATCGGCCACACCGGCTGCGGCGCCGTCAAAGCGGCCATGGGCGATATGAGCAAGCTCAGCGCGCCGATTCAGGCGGAGCTCCAGCACATTCACCCGCCCAAAGCCACGGCGGGCAAGTCGCCCGAAGCAGCCTGGGCCGAAGCCGTGATCGCCAACGTCGACGACCAGGTTGCCACCGCGCTCAAGGAGTTCGGCAAAGACGTGCAAGCCGGACAGCTCACGGTGGTCGGCGCCGTCTACGACTTTCGCAACGACCTGCTACAAGGTGCCGGCAAGCTGGTGATCGTCAACGTGAACGGCAACTCCGAGCCCGAGCGCATGAGCTCGTTCGTAGCCGCCGTCACGGGCAAGAAGGAACCGAAAGAAGCGCCGCGCAGGGCCGGCAAGGGCTCGAGCAAGCTCGACGACACCGAAGCGGCGGCGCAAATCGCGGCCGAAATCGCCAAGCTGCACGGCGGCAAGCTCGAAGCGCGCGCCACGACGACGACGGCGGAGCCGAGCGGCCACGCCGAGGCTCCTGCGCACGCCGCACACTCCGCACACTGAGCTGGCTCACATCTCGGTCATCAAGCTCGTGAGCAGATAGTTCGCGATCAGAATCGCGACTGCGCTCTGCACCACGGCGCGCGTGGTGGCCTGCCCGACGCCCTTGGCGCCGCCCGAAGCGTAATAGCCCTGACAGCACGAGATCGCGCAGACCAAGAAGCCGAACACCGTGGCCTTCACCAGCCCCATGTAATAGTCGGCCGGCTGCACGCCGCTCTCGATGTTGGACAAGAACGCGCCCAGGTCGACGCCGAGCCACTGCACCGCGACCAGCCAGGAGCCCACCATCCCGATGCTGGTGAACAGCACGCACAACAGCGGCGCCACCAGCGACGCACCGAGCAGCCGCGGCGACAGCAGGTACTGAACCGGGCTCACGGCCATGGTCGTGAGCGCGTCTATCTGCTCCGTGACGCGCATGTTGCCCAGCTCGGCCGCCATCGCGCTGCCGGCGCGCGCCGTGATCATCAGCGACGCAAACACCGGACTCATCTCGCGCAAGAGCGAGAGCGCGACCAGCCGCCCCACCAGCCCTTCGCCACCGTATTGGCGCAGGCTGTAAGTGAGCTGAAGCGCCAGCACCATGCCGCTGAACATGCCGGTCAGCGACACGATGAAGATCGACTGCACGCCGATGAACTCCATCGCAGCCAGCAGCTGGCCGAAGCGGTACGGCGGGCGGAGTAGCCACAGCACCGACTCACCCGTGAGGATGAGCAGGCGCCCCAGATGATCGAGCGCGGACGTGACGGGCTCGAGCAAGCTCGCAAAAAAGCCCGCTTCGGGCTCGGTTTCTTCGCGCTCGGAGGCTCCTGCCAAGGCGGCTACTTTACTCCGATTCGCCCGGCCGCTGCACGATCGCGGTCAGCTGCTGCTGGGAGCGGCGCCCGGTCGCTGAAAGCACGGCCTTTCGCGGGTCGCGCTCCAGCGTGAGCACGAGCGCGTCACCACCGAGCGCGCGCTCGAAAGGCAGGCCCCACTCGACCACCACGAGCGCTCCGTCGTCACGCGCCGGCAAGAGCCCCAGCTCGCCGAGTTGTCGCAAATCGCCCTCCAAGCGGTACAGGTCGGCGTGCACCAATTTCGGTTCGGTGCCGTACTCTTGCACCAGCGTGAAGGTGGGGCTCGTCACGCGCTCTGTCGCGGGTAAGCCCAGGGCGCGCGCCAGCTCGCGCGCAAAGTAGGTCTTTCCGGCGCCCAGCACGCCGGTGAGAATCAGCAGGTCGCCGCCGGCGAGCAACGGCGCGAGCTCACGCGCGAGCGCCCGCGTCGCGCGCTTGTCAGGTAGCAGGCGCTCGACCTCGGTCATTGCGCCTCGCGGATCGAGAGCCGACGCGGCAAGCGACGTTTGCCGCCGAAACCGCTGGCCTCGGTGGTCTCGAGCTGTGTCGAAAGCGACGCCAGCACCCCGGGGAGCTTCTTGCGCAGCTCGGCCAGCGTGGCGCGCGTGTCTCTCGACAGCTGCTCCACGCCTGCGCGCACGAGCGCACCCGCGTCGTGACCGAGCGCCTCGTAGAAGTCGGCAGGCACGTCAGCCTGTTTCAAGCTCGGGAAGCTACCCGCCGAGAGCGCGAAGCGACGCCCGGTGAGACCGCCGATCGCCTCGGCGCCTTCCAGACCCAGCGCGAGGAGCGGCGCGAGTCGCTGCTCACGCACTTCGGCGAACAACTCCATCGCGCAGCCACGCGGTCCGAGCACCGCGACTGCCTCGATGTTTTCGCTCTGCCACTCGCGGATCGGAAAGCGATTTTGCCCGGCCCTTTCCAGCTTGGCGCGACAGTCGAAGCCTCCGCTGCCGACGCGCGTCCAGCGCCGCAAGTTGCGACGCTCGAGCTCCTTGCCGATCGCGTCAATCTGATCCACGTCGCTCGTGCCGAGCACGAACGACATCTCGGACAGCACCAGGTCGGGCGTATCGCGGATCAGGAGCACCGGAGCTGCTCCCGACACGGCCCAGGTCGCTGCCTGCGCGGCAGAAGCATCGGTAACGCCCGCGACGATCGCCAGCGCGCCCGCGTTC
>JBEHXA010000620.1:0-4554 GCA_048498935.1 Myxococcota bacterium | reverse complement strand
ACATTTTTTATTCACTTTGTGCTTTTCATAGTTTTATTCGTTGTGAGCCGCGGCTCATCTGGGTGCTGCAGCAGGTCGCGCAAAGCTTTCCGCGGCGTACCATCTACATCATGAGCGGCTATCGCCAGAACGGGCACAGCGGCTTTCACGGAAAAGGCCGCGCTCTGGACTTGTTCGTGGTGGGTGTGCCGAACGAGCAGCTCTTCGGCTTGTGCCGCACGCTCCGCGACGTCGGCTGCGGCTACTACCCGAACTCCAGGTTCGTTCACGTCGACGTGCGCCCCTACGGCACCGATCGCGTGCTCTGGGTCGACGACTCAGCCCCCGGCTACCCGTCGCACTACGTAGACGGCTACGCCGGTGTGCTGGAACCAGGTCGCGCCTGGGTGCCTTAAGCGTGATGACGCAGCCGGGAGTCTTCTTTGGGCGCCAAGGTATGTCGGCGCTCGCGTCGCGTTGACTCAATCCGTCCACGAGCGCCAAATCCCCATTACCGCCCTACCTCGCGCAACGCGCGAGCCAGGACCACGCCACCCGACCTTGGCGCAATCAGATCACGATCCGCGATTGAGAGGAGGCCCTCGACAAACCGGCGAGGCCGGCGCTGGTTACCCGCCCTGATGCCTGAGTCGCCAGGCATCAGGGGCAGCGCACAACCAAACAAAACCAGCCCGACTGTGTCCGCTAGGACACAGTCGGCGGCGCTTCGAGACCTTGGCGCAGCAGGCCCAGGAAGGCCTCGTAGGCTTCCTTGGTCTTGGCTTCTTCGCCCTCGAGGTACTCGGTGACCGAGAGACCGTTCAGCACGGCCAGCGACAAAGTCGCCAGCGCCTCGGCGCGCGAAGCACCGCCCTTTTGAGCTGCCGGGCCCAGCGCGTCGCGGATCACGCCGCGCGCGTCGCGATGCAGGCCAGCGGCACGGCGCTTGAGCTCCGTGTCACGGCGCGCCGCGCTCCACACCTCGATGTTGAGGCCGGTGCCGGTCTTGTTGTTCTGCACCGCGTCCCACAGGGCGCGGAGCGCATCGGTGGTCTGCGCCACCGAGCCGTCACCGTTCTTGATCGCCTCCCGGAGGCGGTCCAGGTAGCGGTGGTACGTGTAGCTCTGCACCTCGTGGATGAGGGCGGCTTTGCTGGCAAAGTAGTAGTGGACGATGCTCTTGCGGAGCCCCAGCTCCTTGCCGATTTCGGCCAGGGTGGTCGCCGTGAAGCCCTTGCGTGCGAAGCACTTCGCGGCGGCCGAGAGGATCGACGCGACGCGCGGGTTTTCCCAGTCGGCAGAGCGCTGCTGGGGCTTTTCGCCGTTGTCTTCGGCAGGCTTACGAACGATCGGCGTGCTCACTACGGTTTCTGTCGTGGTCGTCATGTTATTTCAGTGTACCGGCCAGCCGGTATTGGGCGTTTCTTCCAGGGCGGCCGGTCGGCGCCCTCTCCGCGGCCGGCTTCTTCGCCCACATCGGGCCGCTCGTCAAGCCTAGGTTCCCCCTGATCGGTCTTTGGCCTTTTTCTTCTTGGTTTTCGCGGTTTCACGCTCATTCGGGGGGCTTGCGGCCGAGCCTTCCTCGGCCTTCGCCTTGCTTTCCCAGTAGGGCATCCCGGCGGCTTCCGTCCAACCCTTGTCACCGAAGCGTCCGGCTTCCCGTGACTCCCGCATCACGCTCTGCCGCTCCCCGGCTCCGTCCTCGGCGTCGTCGGCGCCCTGCGTCACGACCAGCAGTTCGTCGGCCAGGTACTCGGGGTGGCGGTCGTCCTCCACCTTGACCTTGTCCTTGGGGAGGTCAGCCATGCCGACGCGCACGATTTGCGAGGTGGGGGGGTAAACGTCGTCCCAGCGCTCGCGCTTGGCGTGCACTCCCTCGCGCACGATGCGGTACCGCCTCAACTTGAAGCCGGGCACGCCGCGCTGTCCCAGGCGCCTCACGCCGCTCGGCAGCGTCTTGTCGGGTCGCTCCACCTCCTCGTAGGGGATGGCCGAATCGATGCGGCGAATCAGCGTCACGGTGTGGGTGCGCTTCGGCCCCAAGATCTCGGCGCGCACGACGCCATTCTTGACGGTTTCATGCAGCACGATCGGAAACGAGAACGGGTTTTTCACGCGAAAGTTGATGGTCGGATAGACCACCGTCGCATCGAGACCCATCTTGATATACGAGCTCGGCCGCGTGTGGGGGTAACGCTCGACGATCTCGAGCCCCGCGAAGAAGGCGGCGCCGTGCAGCGTGCCCGAGATCTGGCAAGTCCCGCCGCCGATACCGTCCACCAGTTCGCCTTCGGCGATCACGGGCGCGACCTTGTAACCGTTAGCCTCGTCGCGCGGCCCGACCACGTCGTTGAAATCGAACGTTTCACCGGGCAAGAGCACGGTTCCATCGAGCTTCGACGCCGCGAGGCGCAAATTGTAGCTGCGCGCCTGGACACGCTCGGAGCGATCGTAGTTCGTCTCGAAGTAGCCGAGCACCTCGTCGAGCTGCACGTTGCCGAGCTCAGCGGCTAGTCGGCGCGGCCGACGTTCGACGAACACCAACTTCGCTTCGCGCTGACCGCTGCTCAGCGCGGCCTCGACCGCCGCGAGCGACGCATCGACGTCGAGCAGGCGCCCGAGCACCTCCGGCACCAGCTTGCGCGCCTCGAGGTCCATGCGCGCATCGGCGGGCAAGCGATCGAGCTCGTCTTTCAAGCGCCCGAGCGCTGCGCCGGCGCGCTCCGGGTTGAGCGTGAGCGGCACCGGCAGCGTGAGCGCCCCCGCCACACCGGCTGCTCGGAACCCCCGCACCAGCACGCTCGTGCGATCCTTGGCCTGGCGGACCAGCGTGGCGAGCCGCACCTTGTCGAGCTCTGCCCCGAGCTCACCCAAGTAGAGTTCGCGGCGCGCGCCATCGGGCAGGACGAGCGCGAGCTTGCCGGCGGCATAGCGCCGGGCGCGCTCCAGCGCGACTTTGCCGGCGCCGTCGCTTGGACTCAGCTTTTGGCCGAGAAAGGTGAGCTCCGGCAGCGGCACGTCGCTGCCATCGGGCGTCTCGGCGCGCGGCAGCAGCAAGACCCCGGCCAGGATCCCGGCGACGACCGCGACGGCCATGGCCAGGGCGCTCTTGCGGGCGGGCAGCTTGACGTGCTCTAGCAGGCGCATCACGTGGCTCGTCGTATAACACCGAGCATGCCCACCGACGAGCCGGCGCTCCCCACGCAGGGCGGCCCGACGCAGGCCGCGCCTCCGAGTGAGGCAGGCCCGCCCGCGCCCGGCGTCTTGGAGCAAAAGCTCGCGCTCTTGCCGGTGCAGCCGGGTTGCTACCTATTCAAGGACAAGAACGGCGCGGTGCTGTACGTCGGCAAGGCCAAGAGCCTGCGCTCGCGCGTGCGCAGCTACTTCCAAGAGGGCGGCAGCGACGCGCGGGCGTTCATCCCATTTTTGCGCAAGCACGCCCACGATCTCGAGACCATCGTCACGGCCACCGAGAAAGAGGCGGCCGTCCTCGAGAACAGCCTGATCAAGGAGCGCAAGCCTCGCTACAACGTCAAGCTTCGCGACGACAAGGAGTTTTTGAGCCTGCGGCTCTCGCTCGAGCACGCTTACCCGCGTCTCGAGCTCGTGCGCAAGCCGAAGAAAGACGGCGCGAGTTACTACGGGCCCTACCACTCGGCCACCGCTGCGCGCCGCACGTTGAACCTCGTCGAGAAGCATTTCAAGCTTCGCACCTGTACCGATCGTGAGCTCGGCAGCCGTAAGCGCCCCTGTTTGGAATACCAAATTCAGCGCTGCCTCGCGCCTTGTGTGCTGGACATCGACCGCGAGCTCTATGCACAGCAGGTGCGCGCCGTCGGCTTGTTCCTCGACGGGCGGCACGACGAGCTGACGCACGAGCTGCGTGAGCGCATGCAGGGGGCCAGTGAAAACCTCGAGTTCGAGCTGGCTGGCATCTATCGCGATCAGCTGTCCGCGGTCGAGTCGGCGCGCGAGTCCCAGCGCGTCGTGGTGGTGAGCGATCGCGATCAGGACGTGCTCGGCATTTACCGGGAAGGAGACCTGGTCGAGCTGTGCGTGATGGTGGTGCGCAAGGGCCGCATGGTCGATCGCGCAGCGTTCTCGATGAAGAACGTCGAGCTTCCGGACGACGAGGTCGTGGCAACCTTTTTGCGCGAGCACTACGGCGAGGGCGGGTCGGGCGAGGCTCACGTGCCCGACGAGATCATCGTGCCCGCCTTGCCGGAGGGCGTCGACGGCATCTCCGAGTGGCTGGTCGAGCGCCGCAGCGAAGTGGTCGATAGTCGCCGCACCAAGGTCGAGGTGCTCGCCCCGGTGCGCGGTCCGCGCCGTGCCTTGCTCGAGATGGCGAGCGACAACGCCAAGCACGCGTTCGAAGAAAAACGCCGCGCCGCCGACGACATCGAGCAGCGCTTGGCGCGCGTGCAGGAGCGGTTGCGCCTGCCCAGCCTGCCGCGGCGTATCGAGTGTTGCGACATCTCACACCTGGGCGGTGCCGATACCGTGGGCGCGGTCGTCGCGCTGCTCGACGGTCAGCTCGACAAGAAGCGGTACCGCACGTACATCGTGCGGGGG
>JBEHXA010000619.1:0-4556 GCA_048498935.1 Myxococcota bacterium | reverse complement strand
GTTCGCGAAGGGCTGGTCGCTCAACGCGATGGACTCGGTCAGCGTGAACTGCACCAGGGGCAGCTTGTTGGCTGCGGCCATGCTGCCCGAAGTGTCGACCAAGAACACCAGATTGGCCGGTCGCTTTTCCAGCGAAGGCAAGCGACCGCGGATGCCGACGCGGAACATCATGGTCGTCGGGTCGAGCGCGGGCGCGGCTGCGAGCGAAATGCTGAACGGGTGGTCCGAGTCTTGTGCCGGAGGCGCGTAGTCGTAGTGAAAGTAGTTGACGAACTCTTCGACGCGCACGGTTTGCGCAGGAGGCAAGATGCCCTTGCTCACGCTGCTCATGAAGATGTCGTAGCTGGCTGTGTCGACGTCGGCCGCGAAGGTCGATAGCGGGTCGTGAGCGACGATCACGAACGGGTTCGACGGCGGCTTCTCCTCTGGTGTCGGCTCGGGGCCGTCCACTGGCTCGCTCGCGGCGCCGCCGCTGGCAAGGCCGCTTCCACCGCCCGTCCCCGTCAACGGCACCCCCGCTGGACCGGGAGCCGCGCTGGCGCTGCCTCCAGTGGTGATACCAGGATTGCTCAGGTTGAGTCCCGACCCGCCGCTATTCGAAGGGCCAGGGCCACTCGCATGGTCGCCCGTGCTGTTGCTGCCCGGAAGCCCGGGCGGAGAGCTGTCGGCTTCGCTGCTGCCGCACCCGATACTGCCGAACGCGCAAGCCACCATCACGACCGCCGGCGCTACCCACGTGGACTGCTTCATTTCGTACTCCTCCCGCTGTCGGCACAGAGCAAGCAACGTGCCGCACCGCCCACGCCGCTCACGTCGGCGCTATGTGCGTGAAATGCTTCGCCCCAGGCGACGGGCCGCGAGCAGGTCAGCGCGCGCCCGCACGACTTGCGGGTCGCGGCTCGTTGTGCCGACCTGTGTCAGGCGCCCGAAGCGGAGCCTACGCAGCGGGCTCTTCGTCGTCGAAGAGCTCGGCCGAGTCGGGGAGCTCGTCGAGGCCCTGACCGCCGCGGACCGGAATAGCGCGGGCGTGAGCCACCTTCTCGAGCGTGGCCGATAGCGTCGGCCGATCCGAAACTGCGGGCAAGAACGCGCGGGTCCCGTCCCACAGATCGAGCGCGATGCTGCGCGGAGAGTCGAGGATAACCCGATCGATCTGCGCCCATTTGAAGCGCCGCAGCTTGGGGATCCCGAGCGAGACGACGTCGCGATACTCCACGCCGTCCCCGCGAATCCGCACGCCTCGCATGTTGGTGCGCAACATCGACGAGAGCGCGCCGACCACCAAGCACGCAGCGAACACTCGCGCGCTCATGAGTCCGCGCACTCCGCGCTCGACGATGTTGACGTAGAGCCAGCTACTAGCCGGGCTCGCCTCCGCGATCAGCACCAGCACCACCACGCCGAGCGCGATCGCCGCATACACGATCGACGGCACCCGGATCAGCAGCGGCGGACCGAAGCTGGTCTCGGTGGGGCGATACGTCATGTCGAACCCAGGGGGACGAGACGCGCGCGGCATCGTCCATGAAACGTAGCGCCCACCCCGAAGCTTGGAAAGTCGTGTAGAAAAGCCGCCGTGCCGACCCTGGTCACTCGTAAGCGAAATTTGAAGCACAGCGTTCCGTCGGCGCTCCTCAAGCGATTGGGCAACGCCATGCTGGACGCGCTCGAGCTACCCGATGCCGAGCTCAGCGTGCTCTTGTCGGACGACTCGGGCATTCAGATCTTGAATCGCGAGCATCGTCACAAGGACAAGCCGACGGACGTGCTCGCTTTCCCGATGTCCGAAAATGCGCCGGATCCACGCGGGATTTTGGGCGACGTGGTGATCTCGCTCGACACTGCGAGCCGCCAAGCCAGCTCGCGAGCGCGACCATTAATAGAGGAGGTGCGCTTCCTGCTCGCGCACGGTCTCCTACATCTCATCGGTTACGATCACGCGGAGCCCGAAGAAAAGCGCGAGATGGTGGCGATGACTCGCCGCTTGGTGCGCGCAGCGCCCCTACCAGAAGGCGCCGCACGTCGGCCCAAAGCGCGCCGCAAACTGCCAAACGGCTCGAAAAAGTGAGCCTAACCACGCGCGTTTGCTAGGAAAATAGGGACCTCGCTATCCACAGCTCTCGGCACCGCAGAGAACAAGGCAACCGGCGCTACGTGGAGACGAATTGGGCCTCCAGGCCGCCACCCCGTCACCCGGCCTGTTCTGACCCGCGGAAAAAAAGCTCAATCCGACGCCCCTGTTGCTTCTTTCCCCTTGATTGCGCTGTTCCATCCCTGTTATCCGTTCGCCGTGCCTTGTTTGGCGGCCTGCGGGAATCAGCCCACGGGAAAAAGCCCGAGGCCGGCAAACAGACGGCAAAAGATTCTAGACATCAGAGACTAGGAGGAAGCGCATGGCTGGGAAGAGACTGACGAAGGCGCAGGTTGTTGCTGAGATCGCGAACGCTTCGGATCTGGACAAGAAGAGCGTTAGCCGCACGTTCGAGGCGCTGCAGGAGCTCATCCGCAAGCAGCTCTCGGCACGTGGCCCGGGCGAGTTCGTGGTGCCGGGGCTCGTGAAGCTCCGCGTCGTGAAGAAGCCGGCGACCAAGGAACGCCAGGGCATCAACCCGTTCACCAAGGAACCGATCACGATTCCGCCGAAGCCCGCGAGCAAGAAGGTCCGTGCGACCGCGCTCAAGGCGCTCAAGGACCTGGTTCAGTAAGAACCTGCGCCCCGGCGCTTTCGCGTCCCCGATTTCTCACGAGATCGGGGACGCGAGCATTTTGTGGTCACGACTACCAGTAGACGGTCACCCCGAGGCGCACCAGGCCGCCACCCGAGGTGTTGGTGGTACGACCGGTGCCGAGCTCGACGTACTCGGGTTTGTCGCTCGCATCGCTGTCGGTGCGAGTACGGATGAAAGCCAGGACGTCGCCGCCGAGCGCGAAATGCCGGGAAATTCGCGCTTCGAGCCCCACGCCGAGCTGCCCACCGAAGTAGCCGTAGCGTTCGTCGATTGAATCGCGATCGAGCGTTCCCGAAAGGTAGCTACCTTCTACCGAAGCCGTGGCCAGGCCGAAGCCCGCGACGCCGTACAGTTGAACTGGACTGCCTGCATTGGCGAAGAACAGCGCGTTCCCGAGCAGCGCCGTCTCCAGACGATCGAAGCCGCGGTAGTCGCTGCCCCACACCACTTCCACCGAGCCTTCGATGGCGAGCCACGGCAGCACGCAGTAACGGAGCGCACCACCGAGCCCGTTCATGCCCGCGTCGCCCAAGCGCTCGGGCGCGTCGCCCATCCGCACCAAGGTGGCGTGCAGGTTCACGCCCCATTCACTGTCACGCTCACTTGGCGCGGGCTTGACGCGCTCCACGTCGATGCGCACTTCCTGCTCGGCGTCGTCGGCCGGGGGCGGCGGGAGTGGCGCGAATGCATCGGGAAACGTCGGAAGCGGCTCGGAGCCGGGAGCCGGCGCGGGTTCGCAGAACCAATCGCCCGGCGGGCAATCGTCGGGCGTCCCGCTGGGTCCTGCAGCCGTCGGCGCTGCTGCGGTCGCCGGCGCGTCCGCCGGCGGCGCTGGGACCGGCCCCGCGGGCACCGCGGCGGGCTCTGCAGGCGGCGCCCCTGTCGTTCCCTGGGCTCGCGCCGGCACCGCCACGAGCACCACCAACGACGCAACGAGGCAGGCGAGGTGTGCGCAGCTCATGGCTTCGAGCCGGAGCCTAGCAGCCTTCTCCAGCGCCGCGCCTCGACCCACGAGCCGGGCGGCGACGAGCGTGGGGCAAAGTGCTAGGACCGCGCCCGTGGCGAGCGTCGTGCTGAAGCCTGGACACGTCCAGCCGGTCTGGGCCGGCCATCCTTGGGTGTTCGCGCAAGCGATCGAGCGCGTGGAGGGCGGGGCGCAGGCTGGCGACGAGGTCGAGGTCAAGGACGCTCGCGGCAATTTCCTGGGCCGCGGCCTGTACTCGCCGGGTTCGGCGATCCCGGTGCGCATTCTCACGCGCGAGCGTGACGTGCGCATCGACGCCAAGCTGCTGAGCTCGCGCATCGCCGCGGCCCTCGCCCGACGCCGCCGCTTGGGCCTGCCGAGCCCCGAGACGACAGCGGTGCGGCTGGTGCATGCGGAGGGGGACGAGCTGCCCGGCCTCATCGTCGACCAGCTGGGTGACGTGGTGTCGGTGCAACTTGCCACGCTGGGGATGAAGCTCCGCGAGACCAGCATCTTCGACGCGCTGGAACAGCAACTGCGACCGCGCGCCATCGTCGACCGAACGTCGGAGCGAGCCGCGAAGAGCGAAGGCTTCAGCCTGGGCCGAGGCATCGTCCGAGGCGATGACAGCGTCGCTCATTTCGACGTGCGAGAGCGCGGCCTACGCTTTCGGATCCCGCTCGAGCTCGGTCAGAAGACGGGCTTCTACGTCGACCAGCGAGACCTGCGCGCACGCGTCGAAGCGCTCTCGGCGGGCCGCCGCGTGCTCGATACCTATAGCTTCGTTGGCGCTTTCGCCCTGGGCGCAGCGCGCGCCGGAGCGACCGAGGTCGAAGCCGTAGATGCGAGCTCGCTGGCACTCA
>JBEHXA010000618.1:0-4565 GCA_048498935.1 Myxococcota bacterium | reverse complement strand
GACGGGGCGTTGGGCCTCGAAGGCTTTTTCGACGGAGACTCCGACGCGACCGCGGCGCAGGCTGATGCGCTCTTCCGCTGCGCTCGGTCGCGAGACGCGCAGCTCCGTCGACTCGCTCAACGTCACCGAAGACTTGCTGGTCGCCAGGCGGGCGTGCGCGCCGGCCGCCGTTTGCAGCGAGTCGCCATCGTGCAGCGCGCGCTCCGCGGCGCTCACGACCCGGCGCGCTCCGTCTTGCGTGAGCACGACCGTGCCCGTCACGGCGTCGATACCGGCGATGGTCGCGGGGTGCGCCGCGTGCCAGCGCTCGCGCACCAGCACGCCCGCCACCAGCGCAAAACCAGCAGCCGCAGCCACCGTCCAGGCGACGCGCTGTAGCCGCCGACGCCGTTCAGCCGTCTCGGCGCTGCGCTCGACCGCGTCGCGCATGGCGCGCACCAACCGATCGCGACGCGCTGGATCAGCGTCGTCCGGCACGCTCGGCACCGGCTCTTCCGCCAGGCGACGGAGCAGCTCGCTCGGTTCGCTCGGTAGCGGCGGCCGACTCACGGCGACACCTCCTGCAAGCTGGGCGATGCGCTGGCCAGGCGGCGATGGAGCTCTTTACGACCACGCACCAGGCGCGACTGCGCAGCGGCGACCGACACTCGCATCATGAGCGCAATCTCGGCGAGCTCATGACCGAGCACGTCGTGCAAGAAGACGGTCTCGGCGTACTGCGGCTTCATGTCGACGAGCGTGGCGCGCACCAGCTGCAGCTCCGAACGAGCGGCCGCCTCACGCTCGGCGTCGCCGCGCGCCGCGTAACCTTCGCTCTCGGCGGGCGCCTCGCGATCGAGCACCTTGCGCTCACGCCGGCGCGAGCGGAGCGCGTTGAACGCGACGTGACTCGCGATGCTGGAAGCCCACGTCCTCAAGTTGCACGCGCGCGCGTAGCTGCGGCGCGACAGCGTGACGATGATCTGCTCGAAAACCATCTGCACGAGGTCGTCGTGATCCACTTCGCGGCGTCCGAACACCCGATACACGGTGTGGTCAACGACACGAATCAGCCGATCGTAAAGGGCCGATGCCACCAAGCGGTCGCCGCGCTGCACGGCGAGAATCAACGCCTCGTCGTCGAGGGCCTCCGCCTCGGTGCGCTGCCCCGATGCGACCAGGCGCAAAGGAGCTTTGGTGGTTGCGGCTGAGCGAGACAAGGGCACTCGTCGACTAATAGTAACCCGAGACCGACCGACCAGGCAGCCACCAGGCAGCGCCGACTCGGCAGCGACCTTTCAGGCGTTTTTGGCTCGGCGGCGCCGGCTTCGGCCGAGACCAAATGGTACCCTACCCGCGTCCATGCCTGCCGCCCTCACGCCGGGCGCGCCCCAGCCCCCCGGCTCGCAGCGGGGCGCCCGGCCGCCGAACGCCCTGCACCGCGCCGCGTCTGCGGGCGTGCTCGCGGTGTTGGCAATCGCAGCGTGCAGCACCGACACCATCGATTTGCTTCCTCGATCCGCGAGCGGAGGGTCGAGCGGAGGCACGGTGTCGGGCGCTTCGGGCGCGCTGCCCGCGACTCAAGCCGGAGGCTCGCTAGGCGTAAGCGGCGGCGGTGCAGGCGGGCGAACGAGCTTTGCTGGTATGGGTCCGGAGCACGAGCACGAGTCGCAAGGTGGTGCGAACGACGGCGGGGACCGCGGCTTCGGTGGCAATCTCTTCGGCTTCGGCGGTTTCGGTAGCTTTAGCGGTTTCGGCGGCGGCTTCAATTGGCCGGGGAACTGCCCACTCGACAGCAACTTCTGCATCTCCTGCATGGGCACTCGCGACTGCCCGACCGGGCTACGCTGCTCCGATCCAGATCACGGCGGCGTGTGTGTGCAGCCGTGCGGCGACCAACTCGAATGCGGGCCCGAGTATCGCTGCGATGCGGTGCAGCGACGCTGCGGTCGCGCTTGCGCAACCAATTTCGATTGTTCGGACAACCGCGTTTGCGACCAGCAGCAGCAAGTGTGCGTGCAGTGCACGGAAGCCAGCGACTGCGAGCGCTTCGACCCCGAGCTCAGGGCCTGCGACGAACATCGCTGTGTGGAGTGCGAGACCAATTTCGACTGCAAGGATCGCCCAGACCGTCGCAATTTCTGCGTAAGTTCGCGCTGTACGCGCTAAAGCCGCGACCCGGCTCAGCGCAACTTGAGCCGGACTCCGACGAAGCCGGCGACCGCCAGCGCTGGAGTCTCCCCGACCTGCGTCCCACCCGAACGGACGACGGTGCGCGCGGGATCGAGATGGGCGAGCGCGCTCGCCACGAACCCGACCGGCGGTGCTGCCTGCCAGTGCGCGTCGAGCGCCGCCGAGATGCCCGGCTTCCAGCGCACCGCTGCGTCGGTCTGCCCTTCGTCGACCGCCGTGAACGACAAGCGCTCGACCACGAGCTGCAGGCGAGCTTCGACTCCCAGCGAGTGCAGCTGTGGCACCAGCGGATGGCCCACGCCGAGGGCAAGGCTCAGCCAACGCACGCGCAAGGCATCGCCGGCCTTGCCTTGCTGCGAATAGCTCGTTTCGGCCGTGCCAAACAGCTTGCCAGGCACAATCTCGGAGGCAGCGCGGAAGGTCGCCCCGTAGCGCGGCGGCCCTGGGATCACCCCCATGCCGACGCTGCCGGCCAGCTCCAGCCAAGTCGCGCGCGTGCGCGGCGCCTCCGGCGCTGGGGCCTCGCTCGGCTGCGACACAGGAGCAGTCCGGACGGGCTCGCTGGGCGGCGGACTCTTCTTTTCGGCCGGCGTTGGTGGCGCAGGCGGCTCGGTGCGGCGCGCAACGAGCGTGCCGATTGCGAAGCCGATCGCACGGTAGCGCTCCAGCTCGTCGTCGCCGGGCTGAAACACCAGATCGCGCGTGGACCAATCCGCCCGCGACGTACCGCGCAAACCGAGCTCGATGCGCGCACGCTCGCCTTCGCGCCGCACGATCGCGACGCCCAGCGGCGACTCGCCCGAGCGCATGTCGGACGTGATGCATTCGTTGGGCGCGGCGGCGCGCGAGCAAGCGGCGATCAACACCGCCAGCTCTTGAGGTTGCGGCGGCGGCGAATAAACCTCGACGACGATCGGCGCCGGCACTTCAGTCGCCGCCTGAAAATGGCAAAAGCTCGATCGCGCCGCGCGGGGCGCGGGGCTCGTGCAGTGCGCCCCGGCGATCGGCAGCGCCCAAGCGCACCGTACCGTCCGCCCACAGTACCGCGAACGGCGCAGACGGAACCGGCTCGCCGCCCTCGCGCGGAGTGATACGCAAGGTCACCGCCTCGCCGTCGCGCACGTCGGAGCGCGGCTTGCCCGCACAGGTGTCGGCGACCGCAGCATCCGGATCACGCTCTTGACAGCGCCCGAGCGCTCGCCGTTCCTTCGCTTCCGGCGAGGCGCGGAGCAGTAGCTCCGCGGCTGCTCGACGCACACGAGCGCGCGGGTCGGTTTGCAGCAAGTGGAGCGGCGCGCCATCCTGGCAACCCGCGCGTGCCAGCGCGAGCCCGCGCAGCGCCTGTTCGCGCACCGTAGCGCGCGCGTCGCGCAGCAGCCCGCCGCATAGCGCGGCCGTCGCCCGAGCGGGCTCGGCCCGCCCTAGTCGCCCGAGCGAGCTGGCGGCGTTGCCGACCACGGTGACGTCGGCGTCGCTCAGCGCCTTCTCCAACACCGGACGCGCCGCTTCGACCGCGCTGCCTTCGACGAAGCCGAGCGACCAGGCGGCGTTGGCTCGTACCCGAGCGTCGGGGTCGCGCACTAGCCGAGAAAGTGCCGCTATTTCTGGCCACGCCGAGGCCAGCTCGGCCAGCTTGCGTCGGTCACCGACGTCGGGGCTACTCGCGAGCGCCCAAAGCCCTTCGCGCACCACCGCTTCGCTCGAGCGAGCGAGCGCCTCGAGCAAGGCCTCGCGCTCCGCGCCGCGCGTGCGCGACAGCAGCCGGAGCGCGCGCGCCAGCTGCTCCGCGTCCTTGCTCTTGCCGAACGAACCGAACAGCGCAATCGAAAGCAGCGCGCGATCGGCCCGCCCCGCGCGCTCCAGCCGCGACAGGAGCTCGTTCAGGAGCTCCGGATTCTCGGAGCGGCGCAGCGCCAGCGCCGCAGCCGCCTTGATGCGCGGCACGTCGGAGCCCAGGGCGCCGAGCAGCGCTTGGCCCGAAGCCTTGCCGTGAATATTGCCGAGCGCAGTCGCAGCGCGCTCGCCCAGGGCCGGGTCACGCTGGTCCTCGAGCAGCGGCAAGAGCGTGCTCAGCGCGCGCTCCGAGCCGGTGCGACCGAGCAGCTCCACCAGGCGCAGTCGCTCGGGGGTCGAAATGACCCGCGCCGTGAGCGCGCGCGCCAATGGCTCGACAGCGCGACCGTCCGCATCGCGCGGATCGAGCAATGCTTCCGCCGCGTCCATCGCCGCCGAACGAGTCTGCGCGTCGGTAACGGTCAAGCGCTCGAGCGCGGCCGGTAAGCCGCGCGCATCGCCGAGCTCGGCGAGCACCCGCAGCCCTACCTTCGCCGAAAGCTGCCCACGATCCAGCGCCGAGCGCACTCGGGCGTGTGAGTCGGTGTCGTGCACGCGAG
>JBEHXA010000617.1:0-4569 GCA_048498935.1 Myxococcota bacterium | reverse complement strand
CGCATCTGCTCGCGATGCGACCATTCGGCAAACTTGTAGGCGCGCTCGATGAGCTCGACGTCCGCCGCCGGGTGATAGCTTTGGACCTTGGTGACGAGTTCGTTTAGGGCCAGCACAGGCTTACCGCCCCGAAACCCAACGGAAGCCAGAGGTGACGGGTGGCGTGACAATGTAACACCGGCGGTTGATGCCTGCCAAAAACCTTCGAGTTTCGCCGGTTTGCGCGCTTTGGGGGGTGCGACGGGTGGCGACACCCCTTCAATGTGGGGCCTCGCCCGCGTCACCGCAACGCCGCGGTCCCGTTGTCGGTCGGGGCCCCAGCCCCAGCCGGTGATTGTCGCGCTGGGGTGCTCCTGCACCCGGCCCGCCCTACGCCGTCAGAGCTGAGGGTGGTTGAACCTCCAGGCGGTAGCGCTCGAGGTCACGCAGGGCGCGTTCCGCCATGGCTTCGTACTTGGCGCGCTTCGGGAGACGCGGTCCGTCCCACGGGGCGATGTGCGAGAAGGTAATGTTCGAGGGCTGGTAGTCGTCAGCGTTACGACCCAAGTGGGTGACGATACCGCCGAGCGCGGTGGTGGGAGGCGGCAGTACCGCCTCGGCGCCGTTCAAGCGCGCGGCTACGAAGAACGCGCAGAGCAGGCCGCCCGCGGCGCTCTCCACGTAGCCTTCGGTGCCTGCAATCTGCCCGGCAAAGTACAACCCCAGATCGTCACGTAACTGAAACGTGGCGTCGAGCAGCTTGGGCGCGTTCAAGAACGTGTTGCGGTGCACTGCGCCGTAGCGCTGAAACTCCGCGTTCTTCAGGCCTGGCACGCTGCGAAACACGCGTTCTTGCTCGGGCCAGGCCATGCGGGTCTGAAACCCCACCATGTTGTACGCCGTGCCCGCTTCATCCTCTTTGCGCAGCTGAATGACAGCGTGCGGCCAGCGCCCCGTGCGCGGGTCGGTCAACCCGACCGGCTTCATCGGCCCGAACGAGAGCGTCTTTTCGCCACGCTCGGCCATCACCTCGATCGGCAAGCAGCCTTCGAAGTAGCGCACGTCCTCGAAACTCTTGGGCTCGACCTTACGCGCCGCCCGGACGTCCGCGACGAACGCTCGGTACTGCTCCTCGTTCAGCGGGCAATTGACGTAGGCGGTCTTGTCCTCTTCGTCTTCGCCCTTTTCCCAGCGCGAGGCCAGGAACACCTCGTCCCAATCGATCGAGTCGGCGCTGATGATCGGCGCGATCGCGTCGTAGTAAGCGAGCGCGGTGGAGCCGACCTTCGCCGCGATGTCTTGGGCCAAGGCGTCGCCGGTGAGCGGCCCGGTGGCGATGATGGTCGGTCGGTCGCTAGGCAGGTGCGTGACCAGCTCGGGGCGCAGCTCGATGTTCGGGTTCTGCTGGATGAGCCGCGTCATGCCGTCGGCGAAGCGCTCGCGATCGACGGCCAGCGCGCCGCCCGCCGGGACCTTCACCTCGTCGGCGACCTGCATCACGAACGAGCCGAGCCGCCGCATCTCCTCTTTCAGCAGGCCGACCGCGTTCGAAAGCGCGGCGCCACGGAAAGAGTTGCTGCACACCAGCTCGCACAGCTTGTCGCTGGTTTGCGCCGGTGTGCGCGCGTGGGGCTTCTGCTCGTACAGTCGCACCGCGATGCCGCGCGACGCCAGCGTGAGCGCTGCCTCGCAGCCGGCCAGACCGGCGCCGACGATGCTGACGATCGGCGTGCTCACGGCGACGCCGCAGCCGCGGGGCTCTTGCCGCCACGCTTGGGAGCCTCGGCGACCTCTTCCGCTTCCGCAGTCTCGGCAACGCCGCCGGCGCCGTTCTTAGCGAGCGCTTCCAGCATGCCCTCTTCGAGGGGCTGCGAATGCCCGCACTCTTTGCCGCGACCGCAGATCAGCTTCGGGCTCTTGGCGCCGCCGCCGATCGTCATGAACGGACACTTGCAGACCGGGCACGGGATGGCGACCGGCTTCTGCCAGGCCTTGAAGTCGCAGCTGGGTGTGGCCGCGTAGCGGGTGCAGCCGTAGAACGACTTGGCGCCGCGCTTCTTGGAGCGCACCTCGACGATGTCACCACCGCACTTGGGGCACGGCACGCCGAGCGGAATCGGGCGGGTCGTCTTGCAGGTCGGGTAGTCGCTGCAAGACAAGAACTCGCCGTAGCGGCCGCTCTTGATGATCATCTTCTTGCCGCACTTCTCGCAGTCGTAGTCGGTGAGCTTCACCGGCTGCAGCTTGCCGTCGGTACCGAAGTCGCGCGTGTACTTGCACTTCGGGTAATCCTCGCAGCCGAGGAAGAAACCGTTCTTGCTCCAGCGCTTGAGTAGCTTGTGGCCCTGGTCGCCCGTTTCCGGGCAAGGAAACTCGGTCGGCTCCGGCTCGGGTGCCCAGCGCTTGAGCTTCTTCGCGACGTCCAGCACCTCGCGGAACCGGCCGTAGAAGCGCTCCAGCAATTTGACGCGCTCGAGCTTGCCGGCCTGCACGTCGTCCAGCTCCTCTTCCATGCTGGCCGTGAAGCTCGGCTCCATGAAATCGAGCTTCGTCGCGACCAGGCCGTCGATCACGGTCTTGCCCAGGTCCGAGGCCTTCATCTGGCCACCGGGCAAACGCTCGACGTAGTCGCGCGCCTGCACCTTGCTGATGATCTCCGCGTAGGTCGAGGGGCGACCGATGCCACGCTTCTCGAGCTCACGCACCAGCGAGCCTTCGTTGAAGCGCGCGGGCGGTTGCGTGAACTTCTGCTCCGCCAGCACGCCGGGCGGCGTGACCAGCGACAGCGCCTCGGCGACGACCATTTCCGGCAACAAGGCTTCCTCGTCGTCGGCCGCAGCAGCCGCGGCGGCTGCGCCGCTCGTGGCGCCCTCTTCCTTGGCGTCTTCCTCGCCTGCCAGCTGCTTGGGCGCCTCGCCCTCGGCTTCACCTTCGGTGTCAGCGTCGGCGTCGCCCTTGTCGGCCTCGTACTGCTGCAGCCAGCCCGAGAACTTGAGCACCTTGCCGCTGGCGCGCAGCCCGAGCGTCTTGTGCTTCGACCCGGCTTTGCAGGTCGCCTCGATGTCGACGCCCGTCTGATCGTAGACGGCCGGCGCCATCTGCGAGGCCAAGAAGCGATTCCAGACCAACCTGTACAGCTTGAACTGCTCGTCGGTCAGGTACTTCTTCACCTTCGCCGGCGTGTACTCGAGGGACGTGGGGCGGATGGCTTCGTGCGCCTCTTGCGCGTCCTTGCGCGACTTGAAGACGTTGGGCTTCTCGGGCAGGAACTTCTTGCCGTGCTGCTGCTCGATGTACGTGCGCGCCTCGGTGATCGCGTCAGGGCTCACGCGCACCGAGTCGGTACGCATGTAGGTGATGAGACCCACCAGGCCGCCGTCCTTCTTGAGGTCGATGCCTTCGTACAGCTTCTGCGCAATGCTCATCGTGCGCTTCGTGGTGAAGCGCAGGTAGCTGGTCGCGTCCTGCTGGATCTTGCTGGTGGTGTAGGGCGCCAGCGCGTTGCGTTTCTGCTCGCGCTGCGTGACGTTCTGCACCTTGTACGTGGCAGAGGTGAGCTCTTCCTTCACCTGCCCAGCGAGCGTGCCGTCCTTCACCTCCAGCTTTTCGCCGTCGGCCTTGGTCAGGCGCGCATGGAAGCTCTGCTTGGCCTTGCCGCGCAGCGAGACGCCGACGTTCCAGTACTCTTCCGGGACGAAGGCCTCGATCTCGCGCTCGCGCTCGACGATGAGGCGAAGCGCCACGGACTGCACGCGCCCTGCGCTCAAGCCGAACGCCAGCTTGGACCAGACGAGCGCCGACACGTCGTAGCCGACGATGCGATCGAGCACGCGGCGACAGCGTTGCGCGTCGTAGAGGTTTTGGTCCAGGTCGCGCGGATTGCTGAGACCGCGCTCCACACCCTTCTTGGTGATTTCTTCGAACTCGACGCGCCGCACCGAAAGCTCGGGGCGCTGGAGCTCCTCCATCAAGTGCCAGGCGATCGCCTCACCTTCGCGATCAGGGTCGGTGGCGAGCAAGAGGACGTCGGCGGTCTTGACCTCGTGCTTCAGGTCTTGAAGGACTTTCGACTTGGCTTCGATGATTTCGTAGGTTTCACGAAACCCGTGCTCGACATCGATGCCCATCTTCTTGGGCAGGTCCTTCACGTGGCCCTTACTGGCCAGAACCTCGTACCCCTTCCCGAGGTATTTCTGGATCGTCTTGGCTTTGGCGGGAGATTCGACGACGACGAGGGTCTTGGGCATGGTTGGCGCGCTGGGCCTTTCCGCCCCCTGAATGCGACGTCTGGCGGGGACGTGCAACCCGGTGATCACCGGGCCCCGGGGCAATGCTCAATCAAATCAATGCGTTACGAGTTTCACAGAACCCCACGGGCCCGGAACTAACACCCCGGACAGGGTCAGAGTCAAGAGCCGTTCCTGGATGACCCCCACCGGCAACCCAGATCTGGCAGCGATTTCATCGACGTGGCAGGCCCCGGATCTGACGGCCGCCAGTACCGGGTCCTCCTCTAAATGAGGGAGCTCCAGCTGGCGCGACGCAGCCGCGGCGCGCTGCTCCGGTTCAGCAACCGCTCGCTCGGGCAAG
>JBEHXA010000616.1:0-4587 GCA_048498935.1 Myxococcota bacterium | reverse complement strand
GGCAAGGTCGTCGGCACTTCCGCGGGCTTGGTTGCGGCGATCGTCCCGGCCACCCAGGAGCTGTCGCCGCGCAGTCGGAGCTCAGCCGAGCCGAGCAACTTCTTCTGCCCGGAGTCCACACGAGCTTGCAGTCGAATCTGGTCGAGGTCGCCGAACAGGTTGATGGCCTCGTCGACCACGCCGTAGAGGGCGTCGGAGAGCGCACGGTCGAAGCGGGGCGAATCGAGCGCTATCTCGCGCTGCGCGACGCCAGCGAGCAGGCGCAGCGCCGTCGCTTCCCGGCCGTAACGCTCGTGGATCGGTTTGGCGTCGAGCGTCAGCTCGAGATCCGCACCAGTTTGCGGCTCGCTCGGTAACCCACGCGTTACGTACGGCAGCAAGGTGTCGACGTCGCGCGTGGTGCGGCCGCACACCAGGCGCGCCGGCGCGCTGCCCAGGCTCGCTGCCAGGGAGCAGCTGCCCTCCGAGAGGTCGCCGACGCGGTAAACGCCGGGCGCTACCTTGCGCACCGGAACCTGCATCGCCTCGGCTGCGTTGAGGCCGTCGGCTAGCGACTTCACCCCCAGCGAAGCTACGAACAGCGGGGGAGGGAGCTTGCCTTCACCGAAGGCGTCGAGCGCCACCAGCGCGTCGACAGGCGCGTCCCACATCACGGCTTGCGAGAGGCCGCGGGCCTGATCGGGCACCATGTCTTCCGGGCGCATGGGCAGGGAACTCCACTGCGCCAGGGTCTCGATCAGTTGCCGTGGTCGTGCCGCTCGCGCGACGACCACCACCTCGGCGGGGCGCTTGACGGGCGACAGATCCGGCGGTTCTTCGGCGACTGGCTGCGCCGCGGCGACCTGCGCAGCCGGCGTCTTCGCTTCGGGCGGGTTCGACCCGCAGCCGACGAGTACCAGCACCCAAGCGACCCCGAAGAATCCTCGCCCTGACCAAGCGGACATTCCTCAAACGCTACCATAGTTTTCCCCCGCGCTTGGTAGGGCTTCGGCCCGGCGTTTCCGCTAGCCTCGCCAGGCAATGGCGCTCAAGGTTTACCAGTACGCGAAATGCTCGACGTGTCGCAAGGCGCTCAAGTGGCTGGACGCGCACGACGTCGCTTACGAAGCCGTCGATATCGTCACCAAGCCGCCCAAGCGAGCCGAGCTACGGCGCGCGCTCGAGAGCGGCGTCCCACTCAAGAAGCTCTTCAACACGTCGGGGGTCTCTTACCGAGAGGGCGGTTGGGGCGCCAAGCTCGGGCAAGTGACCGAGGCGCAGGCGCTCGACGCCCTCGAGAGCGACGGCAAGCTGATCAAGCGACCGTTTGCGCTCGTCGACGGGCGCGCGCTCGTCGGTTTCGACGAAGCCAGCTACCGGCAAGTATTCCGCAAATAGCGAACCCTGCGGAGTCTGCGAGCCTCGCATCGTTCGAGCCAGGTCGCCCCGCGAGTGAGCAGCCCGCGTCCTTGGCTCGATCCTCCGGTAGCTCGTCGGGCGTCTGGTCTTCCAGGCAACGCGGCGAAAAGCCGTGGCGGGGCTCGCAGCTCGCGGTCGTGACGGCGCGCCCAGGTGGATAGATGGCGCAGATGCCGAGCTCGTCGTCGCGATCGAGCGTGCGGAAGCCGATTCCGCCTGGAAATGGGCTGTACATGGTGGCGTCGGGGTTGAGCAAGTTGTGGTCCAGCCCGAGCCAGTGGCCCACCTCGTGAATCAGCACCGAGTCGAGGTCGGCTTTGCCGTCGACGGGGCCGTCTGGATCGAAGTCGTAGCCGAAGGCGTTGATCTCGATGTCTGCGTCCCACATCGCGCCGTCACCATCGCGCGCGAACTTGGGGTGAGTGAGCGCGAGCGCCCTCTGCGCGTCGGGGTCGGGCCAATCTTGCTCGCGGAACATCACGATGTTCGCGTTGCGCCCCTCGGCGTTGTACTCGACTTGGTGGCACTCGATCGGCCCCATCACGTTGACCTGCAGTGACGGTGGTGCCCCGCCGCAGTCGACGGAGAGCCAGGTATCGAGGGCTCGCTGCAGGCTGACCGCGGTCGTCTCCCAGTCGATGCCTTCGCTCGGTGCGCCCTCCTGCTGCACGTAGAGATCGACGCAGCCACTCGCCCAATGCAGGGGCTCACCCACACTCACGCATTGGTCCGAGTCGCGGGGACAGCTCTGATGGGACTCGTCGCAGGCCGCGGATCGGCAGAATGCTCGCGCGTTGCCGGCGAACGACAGTGTCCCGCTCAGCGCCAGGGCTGCACCTAGTAACGTCGCAACTCTCACCCGAACCTCCGCACCTGGGATGACCCGGCGGAGGCACTTCGTCAAACAAAACGCAAAACGCGCGAAGCTTTCGGCTCCGCGCGTTTGCGTTTTCGGGGGCTAGGTCGTGACGTTAGTTCGACTCTTCGAACTCGGCGTCGATCACATCACCCTTCTTCTTCTTGCCGCCGCCTTCGTCGGCCGGAGGGGCATCGCCGCCGGGGGCGCCGCCTGGTGCGCCGCCGGGGGCTGCGCCGGGAACGTTCTCGTACAGCTTGGCCGCCATGGCGTGCGCTTCCTTCTCGAGCGCCTCGAGCGTGCTCTGCACCTTCGCGTCGTCCTGCTTCTCGACGGCCTCACGGCCTTCCTTGATCAGCTTCTCGATGCTGGTGACGTCCATGCCCGCGAGCTTCTCCTTGTTCTCGGAGATCTGCTTTTCGAGCTGGTAGCAGAGGTTGTCGAGCTTGTTGCGGCGATCAATCTCCTCGCGACGACGCTTGTCTTCTTCTTCGTGCGCCGCTGCTTCCTTCACCATGCGGTCGATGTCGTCCTTGTTGATACCGGACGACGCCGTGATGGTGATGCGCTGATCCTTGCCGGTCGCCAGGTCCTTGGCGCCCACCGAGAGGATGCCGTTCGCGTCGATGTCGAAGGTGACCTCGATTTTCGGCATGCCGCGCGGAGCTGCCGGCAGACCTTCGAGGTGGAACTTGCCCAGCGTGCGGTTGAAGCGAGCCTCGGCGCGCTCACCCTGCAGCACGTGGATCTCCACCGACGTCTGGTTGTCGCTCGCAGTGGAGTAGATCTCCTTCTTCTGCGTCGGGATGGTGGTGTTGCGGGGGATCATCACCGTCATCACGCCGCCCAGCGTCTCGACGCCCAGCGACAGTGGGGTCACGTCGAGCAGCACCACGTCCTGCACGTCACCGCTCAGCACGCCACCCTGGACGGCGGCGCCGATCGCGACGACCTCGTCCGGGTTCACGCCCTTGTGCGGCTCTTTGCCGAAGAACTTGCTGACCGTCTCCTGGACCAAGGGAATGCGCGTCGAGCCACCGACCAGCACCACCTCGTGGATGTCGCTCGGCTTCTTCTTGGCGTCGTCGAGCGCACGCTTCAGCGGCTCCATCGAGCGATCCACCAGCGGGCGGATCATCTGCTCGAGCTTGGCGCGGCTGAGTTGCTTCTGCAGATGCTTGGGACCAGAGGCGTCTGCGGTGAGGAAGGGCAGGTTGATGGTCGACTCTTGCTTGCTCGAGAGCTCGATCTTCGCCTGCTCGGCAGCGTCCTTCAGACGCTGAATGACCATCTTGTCCTTGGACACGTCGATGCCGGTGTCCTTCTTGAACTCGGCCACCAACCAATCCATCACCATGTGGTCGACGTCATCGCCACCGAGGTGCGTGTCGCCGTTGGTCGAAATCACCTGCACGACGTTGTCACCGACCTCGAGGATCGAGATGTCGAAGGTGCCGCCACCGAAGTCGTAGACCGCGATGACCTCGTTGTTCTTCTTGTCGAGGCCGTAGGCGAGCGCGGCCGCCGTCGGCTCGTTGATGATGCGCTTGACGTCGAGACCGGCGATGCGGCCTGCGTCCTTGGTAGCCTGGCGCTGGGCGTCGTTGAAGTATGCCGGCACGGTGATGACCGCCTCGGTCACCTTCTCGCCCAGGTAGTCCTCAGCAGCCTTCTTCAGCTTCTGCAGCACCTTGGCCGCGACTTCGGGCGGCGCCATGGCCTTGCCGCGCGCTTCGATCCAAGCGTCGCCGTTGGAGCCCTTGACGACCTTGTACGGAACCCGAGCAGCCTCTTGTGAGCCTTCCTCGAAACGGCGGCCGATGAAGCGCTTGGCGGAGTAAACGGTGTTCTCCGGGTTGGTGACCGCTTGACGCTTCGCGATTTGGCCGACGAGGACCTCGCCCTTGTCATCCCAAGCGACGACGGAGGGCGTCAAACGTGCGCCTTCCTCGTTGACGATGACCTTGGCTTCCTTGCCTTCCATCACGGACACGACGCTGTTGGTCGTTCCGAGATCGATTCCGATGATTTTGCCCATGGCTCGAGACTCCTAGCGCGTTCACTTCGGCTCGGGGTTGGGGTCCCAAGCCACGAATTCAACGACGAGGCGCAACATAATCACCTCGATCGGTGGGTCAAGACGCGCTGGCAGATTGTTCGGATGTTCGGCGGGGCGACCTTTTTTCCTCCTGCGGAACGTTTCCGGTTGACAGTGCCGCGCCTGCGGTTACTGTCCCGGCCCCTCCCGGGGCTGTAGCTCAGCTGGGAGAGCGCTGCGTTCGCAATGCAGAGGTCAGGGGTTCGATCCCCCTCAGCTCCACTAGACGGCGGTT
>JBEHXA010000615.1:0-4590 GCA_048498935.1 Myxococcota bacterium | reverse complement strand
CCAGGTTGGATCGTCTTGGGGCGCGGATTTGAAGACCTCATCAAGCTCGAAGAGGGCTGGAACGCCGCGAAAGACGACTTGTGATCAATCCTCAGACGTACACGTAGTGAATTTTGAATTGCGCAGACCCTCGCGGATGCGCAGACCCTCGCGGATGCGCGGACCCTCGCGGATGCGCAGACCCTCGCGGATGCGCAGACCCTCGCGGATGCGCTAGAGGGCGCGTTCGAGGATTTGGGTGAGCTCGGCGTTGGTGAGCATGATGGGGTTGCCTTTCATGCTGCTAGCGGCGGCTGCTTTGGTGACGAGAGACGAGACGGCGCTGGGGGTGAGGCCGTAGCTGGCGAGGCCGGGGATTTTGAGCTCGGTGGTGAGCTCGAGCACGAAGGCTGTGGCGTCGGCGCTGGTGGCGCTCGGGGAGCCCGTCAAGATCTGCGCGATGGTGTCGAAGCGCGGCAGGATGGGGCTTTGGGGTTGGCGTTCGCGGAGGGCTTTGACGTTGGCTTCGATCACGAGCGGCAGCAGGCGAGCGCAGACTGCGCCGTGCGGTGCTTCGTGCTCGCCGCCGATGGGAGCGGCGAAGCCGTGGACGGCGCCTAGCTTGGCGTTGGCGAGCGAGAGGCCGCCGAAGAGGGAGCAGAGCGCCATGTCTTCGCGCGCTGCGAGGTCGGAGCCGTCGTGGAAGGCGCGCCGCAGTGAGCGGGCGCCGAGCTTGAGGCCTTCGAGCGCGAGCGAGTCGGTGAGCGGGTTGCTTTGGCAACTCACGTAGGGCTCGAGGCATTGGGTGAGGGCGTCGAGGCCGGTGGCTGCGGTCACGGCTGGCGGCACGCTCAGCGTGAGCTCGGGGTCGACGAGCGCGATGCGTGGCAGCATCGAGGGGTGGCGCAGGCTCGCTTTCACGCGGTGGGCGGGCGACGCCAGCACGGCATTTTTTGTGGCTTCGGCGCCGGTACCGGCGGTGGTCGGGACGGCGATCAGCGGTAGCGCTGGGCGAACGAGCGGGCGAGCGCGACCCACGACTTCCAGAAACTCGAACGGATCTTCAGCGTTTGCCAGCAACGCCGCGACGGCTTTGCCGAGATCGATCGCGCTGCCGCCGCCGCACGCCACGACCAGCTCGACCGAGCTGGCGCGACCGAGCTCGACACCTCGCAGCGCGTCGTCGACGGTCGGTTCGCTCGCTACGCCGAGCCAGCTCAGCTCCAGGCCGGCGCTGATCAGATCTTGCTCGAGCTTCGCGACGCGCGCGCGATCTTTGCCGGTGACGAAGAGCGCGC
This sequence comes from Myxococcota bacterium, assembly GCA_048498935.1. GTDB lineage: Bacteria > Myxococcota_A > Polyangia > Polyangiales > Polyangiaceae > PMG-095. The sequence continues at coordinate 3,313 of JBEHXA010000615.1, read as the reverse complement.
GCTGTCCGAGCTTGCGCGCTTCGGCTCCGAGCGATTTCGCGGTGCCGGAGCCGACCACGATGCGCCCGGGCGCGGAGAGCTCGAAGGGCCGCAACGACTCCGCTACGTCGTTCATGCGCCGGGCGTGCTCCAGCGAGCTTCTTCAGGGCACAGGCTCTCGAACTTTACGCTGCTGCGCGGGCTCTGCATCATGTCGGCGACGGTGTCGCGCCAGGCGGCGTAGTGCGCCGTCTCTTTGTGGGCGGCGGGTGCGTCGGAGGTTTTGTATGCTTCCACGAGAACGAAGCGCGTGGGGTCGTCGAGCTGCTGAATGACATCGAAGCGCGCAATGCCCGGCTCGAGCAAGCTCGCGGCCGAGTTCTTGCGTGTGGCTTCTACGAACGCAGCGACGGCGTCCGGCTTGACGTGAACGTGAACATGAACGACCAGCATGGCGCGGCATTGTAGCCTGCCGCCGCAGCGCTTTCTCGGCCCAGCTCAGGACGGGGTGCGCAGCGTGATTTCGAAGTAGGCGTTGTCCGCGGACGGGGCGGCGAAGCCCATTTTGTAAAAGACGGGTAGGAGGCAAGCGGCGAGCGGCGTGCCGACCAAGTCACCGGTCAAAGCACGGCTGTGCGTGACGCTGCCGTTCGCATCGATGCCGATCTTCAAGGTCAGCGAGCCGCGCTGTTGATTGTTCGGCAACGCCAAACAGGCTTGCAGCTTGTCGAACCGGCGCTGCACGCCCCCGCGCGCGTCCGCCTCGAACAAGCCGTGCGCTTCGAGCTTCTCGACGACGAGCTCGCCTGGAGTACCCAGCGCGGGCGCGACGGCGCTGTCAGCAGGCGCGGCGCTCGGCGCGGGCGCGACGGCGCTGTCAGCAGGCGCGGCGCTCGGCGCGGGCGGAGCGGCGCTATCAGGCTGCGCGCTGCTCGGTGCGGCGGCGCTATCGGACGGAGCCGCTGCCAGGACTGGCTCGGCAGTCACTGAAAGCTCGGCGGATGGGGCAGGCTGTGGCGGCTCGGTCGCGGCGCTCGCAGACGTGGGGTGAACGACTGCACGCGCGCTGCAGAGGAGCGCGATGCCCACGGCCACCACCGTGAGCCCGCGTCGACCTAGCAAGATCGCGCCGGCGCCAGCTAACCGCACCCGGTTGGCAAACACGACCAACGCTGCCGCCACGAGCGGCAACATGTACGACCAACCGAGACGCGCGTGCGAAAGCGAGCTGAGCACGAGTTCCAAGCTGGCCGTCCCGACCGCGACCATGCCCCAATACGTGCCGATCACCAGGCCGCTGGCGCGCCGCACAGCACGCGGCCCATCGCGATCGGCCAGCGCTGCTTCGAGCTTGGCCGCGCCAGCTGCGAGCGCGAGCACGCTCGCCACGGCGAACAAGCCGGGCAGCAGCAGCTCGGCGCGCAGCGCTTGCGGCGCGCGCTGGTAAACGACGAGCGCTCCGACCAAGCCCGCGCCGACCGCGCCGAGCACGCGCGGACTGCCGCGCAGCGGCGAGCTCTCCGAGAGCCCTGCCAGGCTCCACACGCCAGCGAGGCTCGCGGCCGCACCGGTACACAATAGGAGCATCGACTGTGTGCTCATGAATCGCTGGTCGAAAAGCCCAAGCTTCGCCGCCTCGAATCGAAGTGCGCTGACCGTAACACGTTCGCCCGCTGCGGTTCAGCCGAAGCGCTTTCGCGCATAGTCCGTCATGGGGCCCGGCGGCAGGGTGCTCTTCCGCGGCTCGAAGCGTCCGCGCCAACTGCCGCCCTTCAAGCGTCGTTTGCCGCGCACCTTCTCCTCATCCATCGCGTAGGTTTCGGCCCGCGTGCCGTCCGAAAGCTCGATGGTGATGCGCCGAAATAGCGCCGGGCACTGGTGGTGGACGTCGAGCTCGAAGCGCTGCTGCCGCGTCACCTCGTAAAGCTCGCCCAGCACCGAGACCTGCCCGCGTTCGAGCAGCACGGGGTAAAAATCCAGATCCACCAGCGTATACTGGGGCTTGGTGCGCGCCTCATTGAGGAGGCGAGCACCACCGAGCAGGGCATGCTCTCTCTCACCTTGGAGCAGCAGCCCGTACACAAACAGCAGTACCTGTGGCTCGGGGGACTCCATGGCCGCCCAAAAATCGGTCAAGCTCGGGAACTATGCAAGCCCGCTGCTGTCGAGCGGGATGCTCGGTCGAAGCGCTTAGCGAGTGGAGGCAGGATGCGGCTCGGAAAAGACGTGCTCGAGGCGGATCTTTACGGGGAGCTGGGAGTTTTGCCCGACGCCACGGACTCGGAGATCCGGGTCGCCTACCGGCGCCAGGCCCGCGTCAGCCACCCTGACTTGAACCGCCAGGACCCGGCAGCGGTCGCCCGGATGAAGCGGCTCAACCTCGCCGTCAATGTGCTGCTCGACGCAGCCCTACGCCGCGCCTACGACCGAGCGCCGCGCGGCGAGCGCGAGCACCGCCAGGCACCAGCGCCCACGCCTCCTAACCCGGCTTGGTACGAACGGCGCGAGCAGAGCGGGAGCAGCAGCTGGGCACCGCCCCCGCGCCCCGTGAGCGCGTCGCACGGCTCGCGCTTCGACAACTTTCTGCAGCAGCTCCGCGGCCGCGAAGGCAAGCTCGGCTTGAAGGCGCAGGAGCTGGTCGAGTCGCTCAGCGCGCGCCAGCAGCTGAGCGTCGCCGCGCTCCTGTTCGCGGTCGCGCTCGGCTTGCTCGCGATGAGCAACCCACAAAACCTCGGCGGCGACTCGCCCCACCCCACCGGCATGGGCTCACTCGCGCCGCGCTGAACGACGAGGCGGCGGCTGCGCAGCAGCGCGCGCGAGACGTGACCGGGTGCCGGTACGGAAGTTTCTGCAAGTGGGCTGCAGCTGGGCAGCCCCTGCCTCAGTCGACTTTTTGGTAGAGCGAGAGCGCTTCGATCGCGTACTGGCGCACGTCGCGTGCGAGCGCGTCGCCCTCGTCGGCGTCTTGGCTACGGCTCACGATACGCACCAAGGCTTCGCGCGCGCGACGTAGCTCGAAGGCGAGCCAGCGCACGTCGGCTTCGCAGCCGTGCGCGTTACCGACGTGGCCACCTTCGATGTCGCGCAGGCGCCACTCGGTTTGGGTGTTGCCGTCGAGCTGCTTGCCGCCGCCGCCGCAGTCGGGGCAGCGCGCGGGGCCGAAGTCATCGACGATTTCGCCCTTGCCGTAGCACGTGAGGCAATTGCCTCGAGCCGCTTCCGCTTCCATTTGCTTGCTTTCTACTCCTTGAGGCGTCGGTTGGCGAGGCTGCCTTGGGCTGGCTCAGTCCGGTATCGGGGTGGGTGACATGCCTAGAGGCTTGGCTTTCGTAGC
>JBEHXA010000614.1:0-4596 GCA_048498935.1 Myxococcota bacterium | reverse complement strand
TCGAAGAGCGCCGTGCCGAGCGCGGTCTCGAGTGATGAGCATCGTGCTGCTCGGCGGCTTTGCCGTGCCGTGGCTGTCCGATCTGGATCGCACGAGCTCGGTCGGTCGCCTCGCGACGGGCGCGCTGTTCCTCATGCTCAAGACATGGGGTGTCGTGCTGTTGGTGGCGGGGCTGCGCTGGACGATCGGTCGCGTGAGCGTGGAGCAGTGCCGCGGCGCACTGCTCCGGCTCGGCGCCCCGACCGCGTTGCTGCTACCGATCGCCGCCGAAGTGTGGGCGCTCGGCGCGCAGGGTCTGGTACTTTCTGCGTACCGCGGAGCAATCGCCTTGGCGTTCTTCGTGGCAAGCGCACTGACGCTCGCGGTGATCGCTCGCCGCTTGGGGCAAGACCTGCGGCTGCAGCGCGGTGAATCTGGAATCAATCCCTGGCTTTGAGTCAGATCCGGCCAGCGGGTGCGACGCGCACGCCGAAATCCTGCACATGAGGGGGCGTCAGGACCAACACCGTCGACGCTTGACGCCGCCCCCTCGCCCTCTAAAGGTGTAACGCACTGCACCGTTTGTGAGCGGATGACCATGGCTCCAGCCTTAGCTCGCCCCCTCTCCAGCCCGGCGGACTCCCCAGAGGGTGGTGGGAGTGGCGGCGAAGCGAGGATCCATTCGGTCCCCCCACAATCCGACGAAACACATCGCCGCGAGCACGCCCGCTTCTCGGTGGATTTGGATGTCTCGGTCGGCAGTGACCACAACTTCTATTCCGGTTTTGCCGAAAACCTGTCGGCCGGCGGTGTCTTCATCGCCACCCACAAGCTGAAGCCGGTCGGCTCCAAAATCGAGATCACCGTCAACCTGCCGGGTGAAGTGCGCATTCAGGCGACCGGTGAAGTGCGCTGGATCCGCGTCTTCAACGAGCGCAGTGACACGCCTCCAGGCATGGGCGTGCGCTTCGACGCGCTCGACGCCGAGTCGACGGCGGCGATCGAGAGCTTCCTCTCCCATCGCGAGCCACTCTTTTTCGACGACGAGTGAGCGCGCAGCGATTTCGCCCGATGGGGCCTGAAGACTACATGCGCCTCGCGCTCGACGAGGCCGATTTGGCTGCAGCGCACGGCGATGTGCCAGTCGGCGCAGTAGTGGTGTCGGCCGAAGGCGTGGTGCTGGCGCGCGAGCACAATCGGCGCGAAGAACGTCGTGACGCCACGGCGCACGCCGAGCTCCTAGCCGTGCGTGAAGCCACGGGCAGCTTGCCCGGTTGGCGCCTGGAGGGCGCGACCGTTTACGTGACCCTCGAGCCGTGCGCGATGTGCGCGGGCGCGCTCGTCAACGCGCGCATCGCGCGATTGGTCTTCGGCGCGAGCGATCCCAAGGCGGGTGCAGTCGTTTCGCTGTTTCAAATCGGCACCGATCCACGGTTGAACCACCGCTTCGAGGTGCAGGCCGGCTTCATGGCGGAGCAGGGCGCCGAGCGCTTGTCGCGCTTTTTTGCCGAGCTGCGACGCAAGCGCCGGCAAACATAGCCCGCGGCTCAGCGCGGCTCGGGCGGCGCGTCCTCGAGCTCGGGCGGCTCTGCGTCCAACGCTGGCAAGGTGCCGGCGCTGCCGGGCTGGCGGAACGCGATCTCTTCCTGCAGCGCTGCGTCGAGCTCGGAATCATCGACGCGCTTGATCTTGTGAGCGATGCGCATCAGCCGGTGCAGGTAATCCAGCCAGCGCGCGTTCAGCTTCCCGTCCGGGCCAAAGTGGCTGTAGGTCGGGTTGGGGAGGAGCGAAGCCAGGTACAACGACTGCCCCAGCGTGAGTGCGCGCGCCGGCGTCGCGAAATAATATTGTGCGGCGTCGCCGACGCCATACAGACCGGGCCCGAGCTCCACCACGTTCAGGTAGAGCTCCAAGATGCGGCGCTTGTCGAGCTGCTGCTCGAGCAGCACGGTGAGCAGCGCCTCCTGTAGCTTGCGACCGAGCGTCTTTTCTTGCCCCAAGTACAGGTTCTTGGCGAGCTGCATGCTCAGGGTGCTGGCGCCGCGTGCAAAGCGACCGGCCTTCAAGTCGTCCTTGATCGCGTCTTCGAGCGCTCGAAAGTCGAAGCCGCCGTGGGCATGAAAGCGGCTGTCCTCGCAGATGAGCAGCGCGGTCTCCAGGTGATGCGACATGTCGTCGATCGACACCCAGCTCGAGGTCCCGGGCCCGCTCTCGACGGTGACCGGCGTTCCATCCGGCGCCTTCACGGTGCGCAAGAAGGGTCGCTCGAACTTCTGCGGGGCTAGCTCGAGCGGCACGCTCTGCACGCGGCACTCGTTCTGCACGGCCAGCACGGCTTTCGTGTCTTTGGGCGCTTGGTTGTCGTAGCGCACGTCGAGGTCGATCCCGAAGCTGCCGCTCAGCTTCACTTCGCTCACCAGCGGGAGCAGCCCGCGCGGCATCGCCGCAAGGACGCTCTCACAACCGGAGAGCGGCACACGCAGCCGCCCTTGCAGGTAACGGCGCTCGCCGGTCTCCTCCAAACGCCCAGAAAGCTGCGCCCGCAGCTCGCCGAGGTGCGCTTCGCCCGAGCTCACCTCGAGCGCGCTGCCGTCGAGCCGCACGTTCCCTTTCCAGGCCATATCGAAGCTGATTGGCCCTACCGGAACCGGCGAGAGCTCCTTCCGCTCCAGCAGCAGACCCGCCACGTTCAGCTTGGCGTCGACCGCGACACTTTCGAAGTCTTCGCTCAAATCCGCGCTGCCGTCGGCGCCGAGCGTCGCTTGCCGAACGTCACGCAGCCCGAGCTGCCCCACTCGCACGCCCAAGCTCGACAGGCTCACCGGCCCGCCCTTCACCATCATGTGCACGGGTCCGCTATCGAGCGGCACCAGCGCGTTGATCGCCAGCGGCGTCACGCTGGACTCGGTCGCGCTGGGCGCGAGCGTGATCCGCACCGCGTTCGCCTCACGCTGCACGGAGAGGCGACTCGGACCAAAGCTCAAAGTCTCCCCGCTCCGCTCCACTCGCGCCGACACACCGCTGAGCGCCAGCTGCGCATCACTGGAGAGTCCCTCCCTCACGAGCGGCGCCACGAGTGCCCGCAACTCACGAAGTCGGGCAGCCAAGGGCGCTCCCTTCCCGCTCTCGCCACCATCACCACCATCGACCTTGGGCGGGCCGCGCGGCGCCGGCTTCCGGTCCGAAGGTGGCGCGGGAGGCCGCTCGCCGTCTCGCCAACTCACCTCGACCGAAGTGCTCTCGACGCGGGCGAGCCGCCGCCGACCGTGGTCACCGCCAGCCCCGACAAATAGACCGCGCGCCTCGACGCTGAGCCGCGACGTCTCGAGCCGGCCGAGATCGGCCGAAGCCGAAATGTCGCCCGCATTGCGGCGAGCAGCCACGCCGAACGCCTCGAGCCGCGCGCCCTGTTCGAGCCAGCGCACATACAGCCCCTCGAGCTGCAAATCTCGACCTTCAGCCTTCGCGCTCGGCTCGGCGCTAGAGCTGCGACCGCGCAGCTTGGTGAGCACGCGCTGAGGATCTCCACTGCCCCGAAGCGCTCCTCCGCTCGCCGAAACCTCGCCCGAAAATAGGCCGACCTTCACGGCGTTGAGCCGGAGCTCCAAGTCTTCACCCGGCGACGTGACACGCAAATCGCGGAGCCACACTCCAGACCAACCCCAACTGACCGCTCCCACCTCCGCTACGAAGCCGCGTTCGCGCGCTTGCGCCTCGACCTTGCCGCGCACCAGAGCAGGCGCAGCCAGCAGGCCGATCAGCAGTACGCCCAGCGCACCGCCCCCGGCCACGAGCGCCCGGAGCGCTCGCGGACTCTGAAGGAGCTCGTTGAAGGAGCGCAAAGACAACTGCTCTTAACGCCAAACGCTCACGCGGCCCAAACCTATCCGTCGCGACATGCCGCTTCGAGCCTGTGCCCAGTCCGGCCCCATCGGCCCAATGGCCGGTTTCAAGGCAAAAAAAAGCCCCAGCGCGTTAACGCTAGGGCTTTTCAAGATTAACCCGGCACCGTCCTACTCTCCCACATAGTTGCCCATGCAGTACCATTGGCTCCGAAGAGCTTGACTTCCGAGTTCGAGATGGGATCGGGTATGGCCTCTTCGATATAGGCACCGGAAATTTTTGGGCGTCCAAAGCAGCTTTTTGGTGCTGCGCTGTGTCTTGGCAATTTGGGATCATCGAATCGAGATCCCGCCCGGAGTCCGGGCACCAACTACAATGTTTGCCTTAGTGAATGAGGTCAAGTCGCACGGCCTATTAGTACTCGTTAGCTCCGCGCCTCGCAGCGCTTCCACACCGAGCCTATCAACCTCGTAGTCTTCGAGGGGCCTTTAGTGACTTGCGTCAGGGACACCTAGTCTTGAGGCCAGCTTCCCGCTTATATGCCTTCAGCGGTTATCTGTTCCGAACATGGCTACCCGGCTATGCCACTGGCGTGACAACCGGAGCACCAGAGGTTCGTCCATCCAGGTCCTCTCGTACTATGGATAGCTCCTCTCAAGTGTCCTGCGCCCACGGAAGATAGGGACCAAACTGTCTCACGACGTTTTAAACCCAGCTCGCGTACCGCTTTAATTGGCGAACAGCCAAACCCTTGGGACCTGCTCCAGCCCCAGG
>JBEHXA010000613.1:0-4596 GCA_048498935.1 Myxococcota bacterium | reverse complement strand
GTAGCGGCGGCAAGGGCGGCTCGCTCAACGTCGGCGGCGCAACCGTAAGATGCCAAACAAATAGCGATAGGAAGCGCGAATCGGCGCATGACGGGTCCTCCTGTGGACCCGTTGAGAGTCGCTCATCGGCACTCGAATATCTTGCGCATTACTTATCGAATCCATCCTCAACAATCGCTGGTTTCGGGCCGAGTCGACACTCCGCGAGATGCGCCGAGTGCGAAACATTGTAGCCTCGCCGCCAGGTACCTCGATGTTGCGATTGGTCTGTGCGAATTTGAATTACTCCTCGTGGAGCGTGAGGCCGTGGTTGGCGTTGATGCACGCCGGGCTACCCTTCAAGGCTCACGACGTGGGCATGCGGACCCTGCCGGATTGGCGCGACCGGATCTTGGCGTTTTCAGGAGCCGGCAAGGTGCCAATTCTGGTCGACGGCTCGCTCAGCATCCACGAGTCGCTCGCGATTTGTGAATACGTCGCCGAGCTCGCGCCGGCCGCCAAGCTCTGGCCCGCCGACACCCAGCTCCGCGCCCGAGGGCGCGCCATCTCGTGCGAAATGCACGCGAGCTTTGGCGCCCTGCGCCAGGCCATGACCATGAACCTCCGCGCTCGCGCCAGCCACACTCCGCAGAGTCCGGAAATCGATGCGGACATCGCCCGCGTGTTCGACATCTGGCGCGCCTCGCTGGAAAGCTCGGGTGGCCCGTTCTTGCTCGGCGATTTCAGCATCGCCGACTGCATGTTCTTCCCGGTCGCCACGCGCTTCCGCACCTACGGCGTCCCCCTGCCCGAATTCGCGCAGGCCTACAGCAAGGCCCTCTTCGCGCTCCCGATGGTTCAGCAACTCGAACAGCTGGCGCGCGAGACCTCGGCGATACCGGAATACGACGCTTACTTGAGCCCCTAAGGAGAGCGACGCGTGGACTTTCACCAGCTCAAGACATTCGTAGTCGTTGCGCGGGAGGGCAGCGTCACTCGCGCTTCCGATCTCCTTCATCTCAGTCAACCCGCGGTGAGCGCCCATATCAAAAGCATGGAAGAGACGCTGGGGCTCAGCCTCTTCGATCGCACACCTCGGGGAATGAGCTTGACGCTGGACGGACAGCGCCTGCTCGCCAAGGCGGAACAAACGCTCGCCGCTCACCAAGATCTGATGACGGAGGCCACGCGCAGCAAGGCCGAGCTCTCCGGCCGCCTTCGGCTCGGTGCGGGCAGCAACTCGAACAACGAGGTGATTGGAAAGCTGGTCACGGTCATGTCCGAGCGGCAGCCGGGTGTCGAGGTCACGCTTAAGCACGGCACATCCCAAGAGATCCTGGCCGGTATTCGCAACGGCAGTCTCGACGGCGGGTTCTACAACGACCCCCGTGACGCCGAGTCGGATCTGGCAGCGCTCGAGGTTTCTCAGTTCAACGTCTTCCTGACGGCCGCGCGGGGCGTGGTCCCTGAAGCGCAGCGAACCGATTGGAAGTACCTGGCAGGTTTCCCCTGGATTTACCCTGCGGCGAGCGCTTGCTGCGGTCGCACCGCCGAGGACCTCTTCAAGACCAAGCGATTTCGGCCCAAGCGAATCGTCAGTGTGGACCGACAGGACATGAGCCGAACCCTGATCACCGGCGGCATCGGCGTGGGCCTGCTACACGCCGACACCGCGAAGGCGGCGGAGTCACAAGGCGAGATCGACCTGTTGTACGAGCTGGATACGGTGGTCCGCGTCTTCTTCGCGCACCTCGCAAGCCGTGAGACCGATCCCTTGCTGGCTGCGGCAACTGCAATCATACGACCGGGCGCGACAACGACGTAGCGGCGATACCCAGGGAGAGAAGAGCCGCCGCGCAGCCGGCCCCGAAGGTAGCTGCATACCCTTGCCACGCGGCTACGACCCCGAGCAAGGGCGCGCCAAGACCCATGCTGAGATCGAAACATGCCGCGAATGCGCCGAGCGCGACGCCGCGGTTTTGCGGAGGAACTCGGCGGATTGCTTCGACGCCGAAAGCTGGAAACGCGAGCGAAAAGCCGAAGCCGCTGACCGCGGCTGCGGCGATGGCGGTGGGAGCCGAAGTCGCCAGCCAAAGCGCGAGCTGACCGAGCGCCGTTACCGCGGCCGAACCGACCGCGATGCGGGCGCCACCGAAGCGATCAGGAAGACCTCCCAGAAGGAGGCGCGCCAGCACGTAGGCGACACCGAAGGCGCTCATCGCGAACGACGCATGCGGCCACGACTCTCGAGCAAAGCGCAGCGTCGAAAAGGCCGCGATCGCGCCGAAGCTCAGCGCGCTCAGCATGAGTCCGGTGCCGGGCAGCGCAATCAACCGCAGCACGCGATAAAACGGCAAGCGCGCACCGCCGAGCGGCTCGACGCTTCTGGCGAATCCGACGGCGGCGAGCGCCAACATCGGAGCGAGCGCTGCCGCAACGCACATCCCAACGAAACCGAACCGGGCGGCGAGCGCGGCTCCGACCGGAGCTCCGGCGGCCAGCGCGCCGTACATAGCGATCCCAACCCAGGACATCACCAGACCCGAGCGCTCCCGCCCAGCGAGGGCCACGCCCCAGGACAGGCAGCCCGTGATCACGAGGCTCTCGCCCACGCCGAGTAGGATGCGCCCGAGGAGCAGCACCGTCAGGGACAGCGCTCCGGACGGTACGAATTGCGACGCCACATAGGTCAGCGCTGCGAGCGAAGAGAGCATCAGCCCGCGCCGCGTGGCGCTCCGTGGCCCGAGCCGATCGGACCGCGCTCCGGCGGCGTGACGAGTCAAGAGCGTTGCCCAAGACTGGGCAGCCACCACCACGCCGACCAAAAACGAGCCGAATCCCAGCAAGTCGTGTACGTGTCCCGGTAGCACCGAGAGCGGTAGACCCATCGCCATGAATTCGAAGAAGACGATGAACGCGATGGGGGCGAGATCTCGCCAAGTACGATTGATGTTTTTCATGAGTCAATCATCCAAACGTCGGAAGGATCCGTACGCCGAGCGTCGCCGCCAGATAGAGACCGACGCCGAATACCAGGTGTGTCATCAAGCTCTTGAGCGTGTTGAAGAGCGGCCTCGGCGTCTTCGATGACGCGACACCGGCGCCCAAAGCGGGCTGCAGCACGAACAAGGGCGCCACGACGGTTCCGACGCCGACGAGCAGCGCAGGTCCGAGCGTCGGGCAGCGAGCCCAACCGACACCAAAGATCGCGAGCAATAGACCCGCAAAGCTGACCCCGATCGCATAGTGCGCGGCCCAGCCGATCAGCAGCTCACCGCGTACCGAAGGCGCGCTCGCGATACTCTCGTGACGAAGCCGCCCGTCCCTCAAGTGACCGATCCAGCGCCCCAGCAGCGCGAAGTTCAGCGACGGTACGCCGAGCTTTCGCAGCAGCGCCGCCCAGGCGTCCATGGTGAGCGTGGCGCCGGCACCGATGAAGATGCCGCGAAGTACGAGCTCCATTGCAGTTTGCATCGCTTCCTCCGATACGTCAAAAGTCGAACGTCACCGCCGAGCCGAGTGACGGAAACCGGAACTGTGTGCGCTCGAACTCCGGGTCCACCCCTCCGAGTCGAGCCGGCGTGAAAAATAGCGATTTCATGATGGATTCCGTCCTCCTGCGCGCGGACGCTCGCGGCGGCTCGTCGTTCGAGTCGCTGCGAACAGCAGTCCGGCGTTGCGACACACAATCTGCGTCGCCAGAGGGCATTCCGTCCAATCGTAGTTTTGGAAGGCAGCCCTCGGGATTGCTGATAGGCGCCAGCTCGGTCTGCTATATCGGGCCGCGTGGAAAGCACCGGGCAATCCGTCGACGCCGAGCTGAAGCAAGTTCGACTGTCGAAATTCGGGCGCGTACTGGCCGCGGTGACGCTCGGCTACGTTCTGCTCAACGCTTGCGTCTCGGTCTGGCTGCGCCGGCCCTCGTTCAACCTGAACAGCGCTCCTCTGCTCGTCGCGGGCGTCGCGTTTGCAGCGATGTGGCTGTTGCTGCGCGACACTCCGCGGTCATCACGATTCGTGCGGGTGGTCGAGGTTGCCACGTTGATGGTCGGCACCGCTGCGCTGTCCAGCCTGGCGCTCGTCCTCGACCTGACGTCGTCGCCCGACATGATCGCGCGCAGCACGCTGACCTATCTGCTCCTGGTCTACGCGGTCTACGTTCCGTCTACGGCTCGGCACACGCTGGTGGTCGCTGCGCTGATGACGGTGCCCTTGCTCGGCTGCATCTTCCTGGCGTTCCGCGAGTGGGACCCCGCGCTGTATGACCCGCCGGCAGCCCTCTGGCGGAAGGGTAACAAGGGCGACATCGCTTACCTCGCGACCTTCGTGTCCGCGTTCTTGTGGTCGGTGGTCGTGGCGATAGCGGTTGGCTTTTCGCACACCATCTACGGCTTGCGCCGGGCGGTCAGCGTCGCGCGAAAGCTCGGGCAATACACGCTCGAGGAAAAGCTCGGCGAGGGCGGCATGGGGGTCGTGTATCGAGCTTCGCACGCGATGCTGCGGCGCCCGACTGCCATCAAGCTGTTGTCGTCCGAGCGCGCGGGCGCGGCGGCTCTGGCGCGCTTCGAGCGTGAGGTCCAACGCACCGCCGCGCTCACTCACCCCAATACCGTCACC